>DASSXQ010000012.1:0-4453 GCA_035703725.1 Rudaea sp. | reverse complement strand
GAAATCTCGCCTTTCTTCATTGAAAAAAGCGCGCTTTCGAATGCTTGGTCGGTAACGCCTTTTTCCAGCCAACCCAGATCGCCGCCCTGTGCCTTGGAACCCAGATCGTCGGAATCGGCTTTGGCCAATGTCTCGAAACTCTTGCCGGCCTTGAGCTGTTGTTCGATCGCCCGCGCCTTGGCCAACGCAGCTTTCTGCGCGGCAGCATTCGCATTCTTGTCCACGGCAATCAAAATGTGCGAAGCAAGTCGTTGCTCGGGAGCCACAAAGTGTGATTTTTGCTGGGCATATTCCGCTTTCAACGTCGCATCATCGACATCAGCCTTGGCTTGCATCGTGGCTTCATTGAGTTCCACGTAATCAAGCGAGACTTTTTCCGGTGTCATGAATTGCTGCTGATGCGACTTGTAGTAGGTCGCAATGGCGTCGTCGTCGATTTTCGCGTCCAACGTTGGTGGCTCGATCTTGATGAAGCTGAAGTCACGCGTCTGGTCGCGCAAGCGCAAATAATCGTTCACTTGTGCGTCCGTCACCACCGTGCCGAGCGCAAGTTGCTCGGTCAGTTGGCGCGTTTGCAAATTGTCACGCACGGTCTGCTCGAACTCGGCCGGCGTCTTGCGCTGGGAGTCGAGCCACATCCGGTATTGGTCCGAATTGAATTTCCCGCCAACCTGAAAAACCGGAAAACTCTCAATTTCACTGCGAATTTGATCCGGCGGTACGGCCACGCCCAGCTTGGTGTTGGCGTCAATGATCAACTGCTCATTGATCATCTGATCCAGTACACGACGCTTGGTTTCAGGTGTATCGAACGTCTGCGGATCAAATGCCTTGCCGTAAGCGCGCTGCATCTGCATGCGCATGTTGTTGAAGCGGTCACGAAAACTTTCTTGCGAAATCTGATGCCCATCCACCTTGGCCACAAAGGTCTCGCTGCGTGGATTGAAATACTGCTCAATACCGAAAAAGCCGCCGAAGATCACGACGATGATACCGAGCACGATCTTGGCCAGCAGGCCGGACATTTTCTGTTGGAGATTTTGCAACATGGGCAATAACCAAACCTGTTTGTCGACGCGGCTGCGAATCCGCGTTTTGCGATTCCGGCTGATTCACTTTGTGGAAGAATCGCCTGGGACCAACGGAAAAAACCAGCGCGCCTGCCACGCGCCGCTGCTGAAAAAACAAGGGCGCCTACGGCGCCCTTGGCAAACGTGGCGGAGTGGACGGGACTCGAACCCGCGACCCCCGGCGTGACAGGCCGGTATTCTAACCAGCTGAACTACCACTCCGCGTTTTTACCGCAACTCTGATCGCCGCCAAGCGACCATATTCCTGCGGAATGACCCGCATTGAGGCACTGGTGGGTGCTGAGGGGATCGAACCCCCGACCCTCGCCTTGTAAGGGCGACGCTCTACCGCTGAGCTAAGCACCCCTACTCAGAACAGACTACTGCGCGAAAGCGCGCTAGTTTATGGCATCCTTGAGCGCTTTGCCAGCCTTGAATGAAGGATTTTTCGATGCCTTGATCTTGATCTGCTGCCCAGTACGCGGATTGCGTCCGACACGGGCTGCACGCTTGCGCACCACGAACGTGCCAAACCCAACCAGAGAAACCGTGTCGCCCTTCTTGAGCGCTTTCTTTACAACTTCAATGACTGCCTCGACGGCCCGGCCACCTTCGGCCTTGGTCAGTCCAGCAGCGTCGGACACTGCACCTACGAATTCTGCTTTGTTCATTTATCTCTCCCGAGGGGAATTGCACCACACCGAAATATTTTCGGGCGAATCGGTTGCATTCGAAATCTGACATCCGCAAACCAAATTCGCTACCCCGCGATCACCTGGACTTTCATGGTCGACCGGATCGCGGCGCTGACTTTATACCAGCCACCATGATCCGGCGCAACACAAGGCAGGATGCGGGTTTGCGCACTTCTCGACGCAATCTGCAGCGAAGGGCATTTTAGGTTTTTTTACTTGACAGCATGG
Source organism: Rudaea sp. (assembly GCA_035703725.1). Lineage (GTDB taxonomy): Bacteria > Pseudomonadota > Gammaproteobacteria > Xanthomonadales > Rhodanobacteraceae > Rudaea. The sequence continues at coordinate 2,460 of DASSXQ010000012.1, read as the reverse complement.
TCGGATTTTTGCAAGCCGCCGTTTGGCGCCCGTCTGGACGTCAGTGCGCGCGTTGTTGTGAACCCTCCGCATCGCCCTCGGTGGATTTTTCAATAGTAGACTTTATGTCATTTTCCACTTTTTCAACATGCGGAACGAGCGGGCGCTCCAGAGCGAGATCCAGAACCTCGTCAATCCAGCGTACCGGCTTGATCTTCAACGAGCCGGTGACATTCTTCGGTATTTCGGCCAGGTCCTTCTCGTTTTCATCGGGAATGATGACCGTTTCGATTCCACCCCGATGCGCCGCAAGCAGTTTCTCCTTGAGTCCACCAATTGGCAAGACGCGTCCGCGCAACGTGATTTCGCCGGTCATCGCCACGTCGGAGCGAACCGGTACCTTGGTCAATGCCGACACAAGCGCGGTGCACATCGCAATTCCGGCGCTGGGACCATCCTTTGGAGTTGCGCCTTCCGGCACGTGAATATGGATGTCGTGCTTTTGGTGAAAGTCCGGATCAATGCCAAACCGCTCGGCGCGGGCGCGTACGACGCTCAACGCAGCGTGGATGGATTCCTGCATGACATCGCCCAACTGCCCGGTATGCAGCAATTTGCCTTTGCCCGGCACAACCGTTGCCTCGATGCTGAGCAAATCGCCACCAACCTGGGTCCATGCGAGCCCGGTGACCAATCCCACCTCATTCTGCAATTCGGCACGGCCAAAGGTGAACTTTCGCACGCCCAGATATCTATCGAGATTGCTCGCAGTCACTGATACTTTCTTGCGGCGTTTGCTTGCCTGTTTGGTTTGATCGGCTGCCAGCGTCAACTCCTTGACCACCTTGCGACATATTTTCGCCAGTTCCCGCTCCAGATTGCGCACACCGGATTCGCGCGTGTAGTAGCGAATCATGTCCCGAATTGCGGGTTCGGCGATTTGCAGTTCGCCCGTCTTGAGCCCGTTGGCAGCAACCTGCTTTTTCAACAGGTAACGCTGGGCGATGCTGACTTTCTCGTCTTCGGTATATCCGGGAATACGGATGACTTCCATGCGATCAAGCAAAGGCCCGGGAATGTTCAGCGAGTTGGCCGTTGCCACGAACATTATTTCGGACAGGTCAAAATCGACTTCAAGATAATGGTCGTTGAAGGTGTGGTTTTGTTCCGGATCGAGCACTTCCAGCAATGCCGACGACGGATCACCACGAAAATCCATCGACATCTTGTCTATTTCGTCAAGCATGAACAGCGGATTTCGCGTTCCAACCCGGGAAAGGTTCTGCACGATGCGGCCAGGCATTGAGCCAATATAAGTACGGCGATGACCACGAATCTCCGCTTCATCGCGCACACCACCCAGCGACATGCGCACAAATTTGCGGTTGGTTGCGCGCGCGATCGATTTGCCCAAGGATGTCTTGCCGACACCCGGCGGTCCGACCAGACACAAAATCGGGCCTTTCATTTTCTTGACGCGTTGTTGTACCGCCAGATATTCGACGATGCGTTCTTTGACTTTTTCAAGGCCGTAATGATCGTCGTCGAGCACGCCCTGAGCCTCGACCAGATTTCGCCGCACCTTGCTGCGCTTCTTCCATGGCGCGCCGGCCAACCAGTCGATGTAATTGCGCACGACCGTGGCTTCGGCCGACATCGGTGACATTTGTTTGAGCTTGTTGAGCTCGGCGCGTGCCTTTGCCTCGACCGGTTTGGGCATGCCGGCGTTGGTGATCTTGCGCCCCAGTTCCTCAATCTCGTTCGGCGCATCTTCGCTCTCGCCCAGCTCCTTCTGGATCGCCTTCATCTGCTCATTGAGGTAATACTCGCGCTGACTGCGCTCCATCTGCGTCTTGACGCGCCCCTTGATGCGCTTTTCAATTTGCTGAACGTCGATTTCACCTTCAACGGAGCCGATCAGCAATTCCAGACGATCCGCCACGTCAGCGGTTTCAAGAACACGCTGCTTGTCCTGCAGGCGAATCGAAAGGTGCGCGGCAATGGTATCGGCCAGGCGTCCCGCGTCGTCAATACCGGCCAACGTGGTCAACAGTTCCGGTGGAATCTTGCGATTGATCTTGACGAACTGCTCGAACATCGATGCCAATGTTCTCGAAATCACCTCGATTTCCCGCGGCTCGCGGGTAACAACGGAATCGAGCGTGCGCACGAAAGCACCCGGCACGCCATCGCGTTCGACAAAGTTGGTGACCTCCGCTCGCGCAATGCCTTCGACCAAAACCTTGATCGTGCCGTCAGGCAACTTCAACAGTTGCAGCACCGTGGCCACCGTTCCGATCGAATACAAATCGCCAACGCCGGGATCGTCGACATCCGGACTGCGCTGGGCGACCAGGACAATGCGTTTGTCGCCGTTCATCGCCTGCTCCAGGGCGCGCACCGACTTCTCGCGGCCGACGAACAACGGAATCACCATGTGCGGATACACCACAACGTCGCGCAGCGGCAGTAACGGCAATT
>DASSXQ010000011.1:0-12837 GCA_035703725.1 Rudaea sp. | reverse complement strand
CAGGGTTTCGTCGATGCCGGTGACGTTGCCGTTGCCGTCGTGGTGCCAAGTGGTGCTGGCGATTTCCGACGCAGCCGGGGACGAGACGGATTCGCTGGTGGTGCGGTTCAGCGCATCGACAGTGTAAGTAAGCGTCTTGCCGTTCGGCGTGATCTGCGTGGAGAGGTTGCCGTCGGCGTCGTAAGTCCAGTGTTCGACGGCGCTGTCGGCGGTCGTGGTGGGCCAGGTCTGGCTGGTACGGCGATGGCGCGCGTCGTAGGTCAATGACGTCGCGTGACTGTTCGCGTTGGTCTGGGTAATCAGGTTTCCGTCGAGATCGTAAGCGTAGGACGTCTCGTTGCCGAGTGGATCGGTCACGCTGCTCAGGCGATCGCCGGCGTCGTAGACGTACAACCACGTGTACGCATCACCGAGCGGACGCTGCATCGAGGTGCGATGGCCTTCGCCGTCGTAGGCGTAGGTGGTGGTTTCGCCGGCCAGACTGGTCGATTCCAGATAGCGGCGCGGGGTGTAGGTCGACACGGTAATACGACCGTCTTCATCCGTGGCGGTATGCACGTCGCCGATTGGCCAGTACGTCCAAGTGCGCTTGGCGCCGAGCGGACGATCTTCTTCGGTGCGGCGACCCGCCTTGTCGTAGACGTTGGTCGTGACACGACCAAGCGCATCGGTGTCGGTCTTGACGCGCCCGTCTTCGTAGCTGCGCGTGCTTGTGGTCAGGCCGTCGCGCAGAATCCGGTGAACGCGGTTGGCGGCATCGTATTCGGTGCGCGTGGCGATGCCACGCCGATCGGTGTGCGCGATTTCGTTGCCAAGCGCATCGTATGTCCATATCTGCCTGAAGCTGCCATCGGGCGTGGTTGGATCGGTCTGCGTTTTGGTGTGCGCGCTATCGTCGTAGCCGATTGTGGTGACATTACCGCGTGCATCGGTCTTTTCGGTGGGCCGATCGACGTCGTCGTAGCTGAACTGCAGCGTTGCCGAATCGCCATCGACATCCGGAAGTGTCGTAGTCTTCAGCCGGCCCAGGTTATCGTAGGTGTGCGACGTCGTGTGCTGGCCGGCATCGGTTTCGGAAAGCACGTCGTCGTGGACGTCATAATCCTTGACGATTTGTCGCGCACCGGCCACTACCGTCGGCAAATCTTGCTGGTACAGGCGTTGCAATCCGTCGTAGTGATTGGTGGTTTTGTGGCCGTTGGCATCCGTGCGGGTGGCGATCTTGTCGTCGGGCGTATACGTGAACGATTCGATCGTGCCGACGCTGTCGGTAGTCGCCGTGCGACGTTCGAGCACGTCATAAGTCGATGTGCGCGTGTTGCCGTTCGACCAGTTTTCGGTAATGCGGTTACCGCCCAGATCGTACGTGTAGGAGGTGACTTGTCCGGCTTCCGGGCCCGTCTCGGAAGTCAGTTCGTCGCGCGCGTTGTAGATGTAATGGGTGAGGTTGCCGCGCGCATCGCTGCGGCTGGTGACGTTTTTGGTGTTGTCGTAGCCGATGCTGCGGCGATCGTTGACCGCGTCGATCGTGGCGATCAGGCGTCCGGCATCGTCGTATTCGTTATGCGTAACTTGATCTGCGCGGCCCGGATTTTCGACTGTCTGGGTGAAGGCGCGATCGGCATTGTCGAACAGCGTTTTCGTCACACGACCATATGGCGCATCTTCTTCGAACATGCGGTCGCGCGCATCGTACTTGCGGGTGGTAACGCGGCCGATCGGGTCGGTGATTTGCGTCGCATTGCCGTTGTTGTCGTATTGCGTCGCGGCGTCGATGTTTCTTGCACCCAGATGGCGACGTACCAGCGTGCGTTTGTACAGCGGATGCTTGTATTCGTATTCGGTGATGCGCGCATTGCTGCCATCGCTGCCTTCGACGGTCTCTTTCGTCACATGGCCCAGGGCATCGTAGACATCGATGGTGTCGCGGCCTTCGGGCGCGTGGGTTTCGGTGCGCCGATTGGCATCGTCATAAACATAGGTCGTGATGTTGCCGCTGAAATCGGCTTCCCGGGTGAGGTTGCCGTTCTTGTCGTATTGCAACGTACGCGAATGCCCATCGGCACGCTGCACGCGGATGAGCCGGCCCATCGTGTCGAAGCTGGATATCGTCGAGTGGCCGTTCGGATTCTTATCGGTGCGTTTGTCCGCGGCATCGTCGTAGGTAGTGGTTTGCACACCCGTGCCGGCGTTGATTGCCGGATACGTGGTTGTCAGCAATCGATCCTGCGCGTCATAAGTATATTTTGTGGTGTGCGCGTTGGCGTCGGTCTGGATGAGTTTGCGACCACGCTCGTCGAACGTCGTTGCGGTGACGTGGTGCAGTGGGTCTTCGGCTTCGCGTGGATAGCCGTTGGCGTCGTAGCGCCACAGCCAGACCTTGCCGAGTCCGTCGGTGTGGCTGGCATGGTCGCCGTTGGCATCGTAACTGTCTTGCTCTCTGATCCCGCCGCGAGTGATCTCGATGGGATTGCCGCGCTGGTCGTAGTGGTATTGGGTAAGGTTTTGATTGCCGTCGGTTGCCGTGGCAACGCGGTTCTTGATGAACGGCAGCGCAAATTCGCCGGGTGACTTGTATGTCCAACTGCGGGCAATCGTGGAACTGGCATCGACAATCGACTCGGACGTCTTGTTGCCTGCGGTGTCGTAGGCAAAAGTCGTCACGGTGCCGAGCGCGTCGGTGATGATGTGCGGCTCCAGGTGGGTCATGTCCCAATCGGTCTGGGTCGTGCCCGCGGGATCGGTAACCTCGGTCGCCGCGCCATAGCGATTCAAGACGTAATGGGTGCCATGCGCGCGCGCATCAGTCACGTCGGTTGCGACCGGGGTAAGACCGCGGACGCCGTCATAGACGAAATCGGTCTTGCCGTCGTCGGGTTCGGTCACCGAGACGACACGTTGCACCGGGATGTACTGGATATCGCCACCACCAACATCGACCGCCGACCAAGCCAATGCGTAATCGTAGGAGCGTTGCGCATTGTCGAGCAGATTCTTCGTCGTCTTCAGGCGATAACCGAAGCGGTAATACTGGATCGCACCGTCGGGCTGGGTGATGAAATAGCCACCCAGGTCATCATAAGTGTAAGCGTGCTCGCGTTGTCCCGACGTGCCATCGCTGCGCGTGGCCTTGATCAGATTGCCATTCGCGTCGTAATCGTAATGAACCTGCAAACCGCCAGGCCCGACGGCATCGCTGACAATCGTGAATACGTGTTCGATGGTGATGCCGGCCTCCTGGGTCTCGACATCCTTGATCGTGTAGGTCAGATCGATGTGACGCCCAGCGGAATCTTCGATACGGGTGACGTGTTGCTCGCCCTGATTGACTTCGTAGGTATACGCGACACGATTGCCGTTGGTGTCTTCGATGTAGCTCAGGCGCGGGCCGGAACGATCGAATTGGCCGAAGTGGTAGCGGGTTCCGTCCTTGGCGTAAAAATCGTAGTCCGCCCCGGTTTGCACCAGGGTGCCGTGGTAGCCGCTGAGCGCGGTGAATTGCAAATTGCCGTTCGCATCCGTACCGGCCGGCGCAAAGCGCTGACCCTGCCCTGCCGAACCCCGCACGATGCGCGTATCGCAATTGTCGGTGAGAACCTGCGCGTCCAGATCGGTGGACCAGCCGCGGCCGAAGAAGCCGCGTTCGTCGCCCTGGTTGCTGGCGTAAGTACGCGTGAGCTTCATGCCGGGGCCACGCCCGCCGATGCTGATATCGTCCTCGGATGCGACCGCGCCGCCGGAGTACACATCCACACCCTTGACGAACGAATGCGCCAACGGCAGCGAATCCAGTCGTTGCGTGTGGTGCGAGGCCGAACCGATATAGTTTTCGACGGTGCCGTCGGCCGCGACTGCCTTGAGATCGTAGCTGTAGTCGCCGAGCGGCAAATCCACCGACGTGATCAGTACATCGTGCAGTCCGATCGTTTCGGCGACGCCATCCAGCGCCGTCCACGCAACAATCGGACTGGGATTGCCCTGCGCATCCAGCTTGTGGAATTCCAGCGTGACTGTGGCGTTGCGGCTGACCAGAAAGCCGAAGTGCTGTCCAACCGTGCAGGTATAGCCGCTGGGCACATCGACGCTGTCGTTCAACTTGAGTTTTTTCGGATAGCGGCCCTGCACCAGCGCCAGTTCATCGGCAATGTCGCCGCCAAGGTCTTTGGCGTGATTCGTGTTCTGCGTGTTCTGCGGATCACTCGTCGAATGCGCCACGATGCCGTAGCCGCCAATGATGACTTGACCGAAAGTAATCGGGGTCGAGGCAGACTCCATGCGGAACGGATTGCCGTCGTTGATGACGACGCGCGCGCTGTATTGTTTGGAGGTGTCGACGAGCATGCCGCGGCTGATGTCGCAGTAGTAGGCGCCAAGCTTTGCAACAGAAGTCGAACAAGTCGCGATGACTTCGTTGTCTTTGAGAATGTCGATCTGGATCGGTGCTGCAATGTACTCTGCCGGCAGCGCCTTGACTTCAATACGCATCGTGCTGTCGGTGGCGCCAAACGGCGTCAGCGGCACCGGCAAGGGCGTTACTGTCGGCGCGGACAGTGCGACAGACCAGGCAAAGGTCAGGTCGTTGAAATCGATGTCCGGCGCGTCGGTCTTGCTGACGACACCTCGAATGGCAACGCGTGCATCGTCCCAGCTCAAATACACCTGACCATGCACCGGGCCCGGGTCGGGTCCGGCGCGCAGATCGGTCAGATAACTGCCGCCACCGATTCCACGCACACTTTCGATGCTGCCGTTTTGCAAGTGCGGATCGAATGTTGCGTCGTCGACCGGGTGCCAGATGATGCCGGCATGGTCGCCATGGATCACATCGCCCTGGAACGCATCGACGCGCTGTGGCGCAGGCATAACCTCGCCAGGCGGCGCAGCATCGAGCACCGTGGCGTAGTAGTCGAGCAGCGGCGTGTAACCGAACGACGGCGAATACACCCACAAAGGTACCGAATAAATCTTGTCGACGTAGCATGAACCAAACAATGCATCTTCAGTCGACAGGTTCAGCGTTCCGGTCGCACTGGCCGCACTGCCGGCGATACTGACTTGCGCCAGCGCGGTTGCCGGCGGCACCACGAAAAATGGCGCGCCACCTGGTTGCGATGTCGTCGCCAATGCCGATTGCGCGCAGGCATTGCCGGTCAACTGCACGACCTGATTCGGACATTGTCCGGGCTTGAACAAGGTTGCGTCGACGGTATCGACGTGCGTGCCTGATGTGTTGCAACTGTTTGGCGTGTAATTGGTAGCGGCATTCAACGAGATCGGTACGTTGGATACTTCGTTGTCGTACTGATCGGTGACATCGACCCAGGACGGGACGTATGAGATGCCTGGACTCAATTTAATATCGGATGAGCCGAGAAACGTGATCTGGGTGGGAACATCCGGCAGGGAGAACGCGATATAGGGTTGGCCCGCATACAACACACCGACATCGGCTGTGGCACTGACTTCAACCTGATTGAATCCGACAAATTGTGGATAGGTTTCGTTTGGATCAACACGGTAGCTGCCGAAGTTTCCCAGCGACTTGCCCATACGCAATTGCGCGCTTGCCACGCCGTGGCGATCCGTCGCAGACACGACTTGTGTCGTTTCCGCGCCGGCCGCATCCAGCAATTTTGCGGTGCCGTTGGTCAGCGTGAATACGACTTGTGCGCCCTGTACCGGTCTGCCGCTTGCGTCGATGACGGTCGCGCTGAGCGGTTTGGCCAGCGTGGTGTTGACGACGCCATCCTGATATTGCGCCGAAGCGTCGATCGACAACGCCACGCCGCTCATCGGATCGGTATCGGGATTTTCCGAGTACGGATTGGCCAACAGTGCGGCCAAATCCTGAAAATACCAAAGCTCCGGCGGCATTGCCGTAGAACCGCCGGCCAGCGCGCCGGAAATGAAATAGCCCGATTCGCCACTCGACAAAGATCGCACGCGCCAGACTGCACCGCTCCAGTCTTCGTAGGTAATCGGATCGCGTGGCACGTCGACGACATAACCGCGGGCAAGCCATGCGCCGATAGCGTCGATCACCGGTTGCGGCTGATTCAAACCGGAGGTTCCGCTGGACTGATTCAAGCTCAGCACGGGATTGCCGGCGGCTTGGGCAAGCGCTAGCCCCTTGTCTGCGGAGATGCTGTCCACCGACCATTGCTGCTCGAACAATTGGTGTTCGAGCACAGAGCCTTGCAGACTGGCCAGTTGCATCCAGTCTGCGGCGGCACCATTCGCGGCGGTTTGCGTATACGGCTCAACCGGGCGCAGCGCTGCGTCCAGGCCCACGCCGCGCCAAACCAGCGCATCGGCCACACCCCCAACGCGGTCGAGGCGATACTGATTGATGACCAGCGCGACCGAGGGGAACGGGCGCATGACGCTGACGCCGAGCAAGCGACCGAGTTCATCGTCGGCCTGATCCCACGTGGACAAATAGCGTGCGCCGAAATTCGACAGCAGACGCGCCGCTTCCGATTCGCTTTCGCCGGGCAGCACAACATTGTTGGCCTGTTCCGGCGGCGCGTTGTCCTGTGCATCGAACACCAGCGCGGCAATGCCGCCCGCGGTGACATTTTGCGCCAGCGAACTGGTTCCGGCAGGACTGTCGAGGGTAATTTCCACGCGCTGCGTTGCGCCGTTCTCCACCTCGCCGGTGCCGGCAGCCGCCGGCAGAGCGGCAATATTCAAAATCGGACGCACATGCACCAGGTACGGAGGCGTCGTGCCGAAACCGCCGTGCTGATCGGCAATGCGCCCGTCATCCACGGATGCCGGCTGATACGCCAGACTGACGCGATGATCGATGAGTTGCTGAAGCGCGAAGACGCGGTCGAACACGACCGGATCGCCAGCGTTGCTGCCAGCGCGAACAACGATATGCGCGTGTTGGCGCAGCGACTCCGGCAATTGCGCGAACTCCGCCATCACCGCCTCGACGGCAACCGGTGTACTCGCCGGCAACAATTCGATCGGCGGCGCGTTGACGGCCAATCGCGCCAATTGATCGGTATAGGCCAACGGCGGCGACAACGCGGACAATTTGTCGCTGACCTGTTGACGCAACAAATCCAGCGGCGTGCGCGTTTGCGTCGATGCCAGATACTGCGTCACGAAATCATCGGCAACGACGCCGGCACTGGCCATGGCCCCGGCAGCCGCAACGAACGCGTGCGGTTTGATCGCCGGCATCAACGGCAACCATGCGCGACCATCCAGATCGGCTGCGGTGCCGCGATAGTCCGCGAACGGCAAGTACGCCGAAACGTATACCTGCTCGATGGCGAAACCGCTGATCCGACCAGCCGCGACCACCGCCCGATTCGGCACGCCGGCCGCGGACAACGCAAGACCGACTTCGTCTTCGCGCACGCCAAGCATGGAGATCAAGTCGGCCATCGGCACGTCGACGACACCGCGCACGTAACGCGCCGGCGCGCCACTCGCACGCAGCAGCGCGATCAGCAAGCTGGCTTGATCGACATCGCTTCCGGCCAGTGTGCGCAGCGTCGACTCGGCGCCTTTTTGCGCGCCGGCATACCACTGTGTGCGCACCTGACTGCGCACGAAATCGAAGATGCGCGTGTAGTCGTGGTCGAGGCTTTGTGCCTTGTCCAGAATCGCCTGCGACAGCGGCGCATCCGGCGTCGCCGCATAATCGGCGGCCACCGGTGTGACGTCGCCAACCGCATCGGCATAACTGGGCGTGATTGCCGGACTGGTTGCCGGATCGCGCGCAGCCAGGTGTGGGCGATACAAGGGCAATGTCGCCGCCGCGTACGTCGGCGGCGCACTGGCTTGCGACTCGGCAGCGATCAGGTCGGCCAGATCCGCGAACGCCGGAATCGCGGATTTTTTGGAAGGTCCTGCCAATTGGTCCGATGCGCTTTGTACCGCGGCGTCGATACGCGAAACCGCCGCGACCAGCACATCGCGATGCGCGGCCCAGCGCTGATGTGCCACGGCCGGCATCGAAGGTGCGGCGACCAGGCTATCGATTTGCGCGATGCGCGCATCAACGAGCAAGCGGCGCGCATGCAACGACGCCAACGCGTCGGCAAGACGTTTGCGCGCGGATGTTGCGGCGCTCGGCGTCCATGCACTGTGGGTCGCGGTCAGCGCAGCACGCAACTGGCGTACGCCCGCAGCGTACGTGCCGAAGGCGCTACTGCCTGCGGCAGTTTTCAATGCGGACGCCGTATTCGTCGCAGTTTGCCTGGTCAACGCATCGGCAACCACGGCACGCGCATCGCCGCCCGCCAACAGTGTGCGGATAACCGGACTTGCCTGCGGCGGTGGCACTTTTGCAGCCGGCGGTTTCGCCGCTGCGGCAAGCATGCTCAAGCTTGCGGCCACGATACCCATCAACAGCGCACGCCAGCTCAACGCATGTGTCGGCATCGGCGACTTCCGAACGTCATTCATTCTTTGCACTTTCCCTGTCGCCGCCATCACCGCAAACCTCCAAATTCAGGTGCTGCGCCGACAGGAATGTCGCCGCGCATAAAGTCGTATTCGGCATCGACAGGCGATGCCAGGTCGACGTTGCGCGCGACCGTCGCGAGTGTCGGCGGTTGTCGATGCACGCGACGCGGCTTGAGCGCCGCGCTCGCGCGTTTTTCGTTGACCCGGATCAAGCGCGTCGCGACCGGAATGGCTTTGCGCAACTGCTGCGTGGCAATTCTTGCGCGGCGCGCCACACGCGGTTTGTCGATCATTTGCGCGATGGCGCGTACCACCGAATTTTCGCCAACCACGCTGAGCACGGCGTCGCCAATCATGGCAAGGCTGCCTGCCCACGGCGCCAGCGTCGTGCTCGCGCTAAACCCGCCTTCGATCAGCGTTTCGAATCCATTGCAGAAAATTTCGTCGCCAGTCGGGGCACCAACAACTTCAAAACCATCGGCGAAGATCACGTCGCGGTTGCGGAAGCGACACGGATCGAAAACCGTACTGTCCAGATCCACCCAACCAGCCGGGCCTGGCGTGGCAGGCATATTGACCATCAACACGACGTTGTATTTGCCGGGTAGTACCGAGTGCGTCTTGATCGAGCGGACATCGGCGATATTCGCACCAACGGGCAAATCCACGCTGAAATCTTCCTGCGCCACCGGGTCGCTACCGTTTACCGGACGCATTTCGATACGTGACGGCAATGCCATCAAATCGATGTCGCCAGTGTTGTGCATGGTGTACTGCGTATCCATCAAGACGCCCTGCGCGAGCGGTGTCTGCAAGGGACCGATGGTTCCCGTGATCGCCACCGTCGAGTAGGTGACGTTGATCGAAACCGGTCCACCGACGTTGCCGGCCTGGTCCGTTGCCGTGGCCTGAATCTGGTTCGCGCCTTTCGTCATCGGCACGGCGTCGAATCCGGCGTGGCCTTGATCGTCGGCGGTCGCACTGGCGGTGTACGCGCCGACGACCAGCCCAACGCTGGCTGCCGCTTCGGTTTGTACGTCGACGTGAATGGCGGCTTGATACAGCGTTACGCCATCGCCTGGCGTCACGATCGCCACCGACGGTGCCACCTTGTCGATGCTGAAGCGCACCGACGCAGTGGATTGATTGCCGGCCGCATCCGTGGCGCGTGCGGTAAGCACGTAGTAGCCATCGGCATCCACACTGGTTGCGGATACGAACGTATCGCCGTTCAAACGCACGTCGCTGGTGGCAAGGTTGGCGTCGGTGATGGTGACGGTTGGTGCGACCGCGTGATTGACCAACTCGCCATCGCTGACGCCGTCAATGGTAATGAGCGGCGGCGTGGCGTCGACCGTGAACGACTGCGGATCGGTCTGCGCCTGATTGCCCCAGGTATCCGTCGCGCGCACGCGCAAGCTGTGCGCGCCATCGCTCAAGCCAGTCAAGCCGCGTGCGTAGTTGCCGCTGATGCTCGCGCTGACCGGTTGCCAGGTGCCGCCGTCCACGCTGACTTGCGCGGACGCAATTGCCGAATGCGCATCGACAATCGATGCCAGCAATGGCACGACCGCCGGCTGCACCACATCGCTTGGTGGACTCAATACGCTGATGACCGGCGGCATCAAGTCGACGACGCTGAATCCTTGCTGCGCAAGCAGGCGCCATTGATCGGCCGGATCGCCAGGCAGACGTGCTTCGAGGATTGCCAGATGACTGGTCAGCGCGAGCGGCGGCGCGGTCAACGTCAGCGTGGCGTCTTTGCTTGCACCCACAGCCAGATCAAAGCTGCTATCGGTTTCCGATTCCGGCGCCTTGTCCTTGCCCGCGACGATGCGCACGCGTGCCTGTATCCCGGTCAAGTCGGTGCTACCCGAATTGGCGACGCGATAATCCAGCACCACGTTGTCGCCGGCAATCAAGGTGGTGCCCGGATCGAATGCCAGGCTGCCGCTCAACGCAATTGTCGGCGAGGCGCCAAGCAAGGTCACCGTCGCATTGGTGGATGCGTTGTAATCGGCCGAGGCCACGCTCAATACCAGCGTGTACACGCCTTCGATCAATCCAGTGGTCGGCCAGGTGTCGTCGCGATTCACCGCCGCGCCGGGCAGCAGCGTGCCCAGCGTTTGTTGGGCGTGCCAGACTTCGTTGCCGCCGGGATCCAGCGCGCTCACGCTCAACGTTGCGCCGCTGAGCAAGGCATTGCCGTCGCTGAAATCCAGTGCGCTGTGCAACGCGACCGACTGCCCGATGGTGTGGCTTGTCGCATCCGGCGTCAGCGTCAATTGAATATGGCGCACGCTGGCAATCGTGAACGCACGCGCTGTCACCGCGAGTGGCGTTGCATCGTCCGCGTACAACTGCGCACGCAGGGCGTAATCGCCAGCCAACACACCTTGCGCGGGCCATGTCGCCGGCGCGCTCCAGCGTTGGCCGAAACCCAGCGCCGTGATTGGCAGATCGCCCAGCGCTGTGACCACCGCGCCGCCTGCATCGGTCACGTCGACATGCACGTGTCCGGTAAAGGCGGCACCCGGATTGGTTACCGCGACTTCGCCATCGACCGCGTCGCCCGGCGCGAACAAGTTGCGCCCCATGTTCAATTCCAGAGTGGGCGTGCCATCGGCGCTGAGCGCAAGTGTGGCCGTCGCGGCGTTGTTGCTCTCGTCGGCCTCGCTCAACTGGTTGGCCGGATCGGCCACCGCATCGATGCGATAGTTGCCGGGCGCATTGAGCACGCCAAGCACATACGTCGCCGACTCGGCATCGCCGGGCTGTAATGCGGACAATGGCGACGTTGGCGTGAGCGTTTGCTGACTGCCATCCGGCGCAGTCAGCGTCACCGCCATTGTCGGTTGCGCTACGGCCTGGGCACCCGGATTGCGCAAGGTAACCAGCACGGAGTAGTTCTGGCCGATCGAGCCGGATGGGGGCAGGAACAGAATGTCGGACGCGGCAACAGCCAGATCCGGCAAGTCGGCACCGGAGCGATCAATTTCAATGGCAGCCGAAGCAATGCTGCGAAGTCCTGCGTCGTCGATGGCGCTGGCCGACAGGCGATTTACACCGACGACAACCGGAACGTCATCCATGCAGAACCATCCGGAAAGGTCGAGGAAATACCCCTCGTAGTCGTTGTAGGCAACGATACGCCCGGACGCAGTCCAGTCCAGACGCGACCAGTTGGACCCCGACTCAATGTCCAAAGCATCGCCTGACGCAATCGAAATGACGTTGAGCATCGAGCCGTCGATGTAGGCCAGCGACTGATTGTCCGGCGACCAGGCCAACGCGTGCGGATTGGTTACATTGGGCACGAGCACGGTTTCCGCCTGCGTGACCGGCGCAATCAAGATGATGTCATCGCTACCCTGCCCGTTGGCACGTGCAATGGCCAGAGTCTTGCCATCTGCGCTCCACGTCGGCTGCACGCTGGCGTCGAAGTTCACCGTCGCGGCGACATTTGCCGTAACAACGTTGACGATATCGGCGCTGCCGTCGCCATGCAGCACAAGTAGATGCTGCCCATCTGGTGCCCACACCAGCGGTCGCGCATCATCGAGCGCGGCCACGCCGAGTCCTCCGATGAGGCGAGGTTCGATCGATCCATCGCGATCGAACAACCACACACCACTGGTTTCGGTTCCCCCGCTCGGCGTGTAGCTACCGGCAATCGCGAGCGTCGTTTCGTCGGCGCTCACGGCAAAGGCGGAAACTTGTGAAACCGGTTGCGCGATCGCTTGCGGCGTTTGCCCAAGTTCCCAACGATATAAATCGTCCGTATCGCCATCTGCGTAGTAAAGCGTTGCGCCGTGAGCTGCCCAACCGGGTAAGCGCACGACCGTATCGGAGTGATAGATAGCCGTATTGGTAGGATAGTCCGAGGCAAGATCGTCGAGCTGCAGCACGTTGATATAACCGTCGTAATCGATGCTGGCCACTTGCCGACCATCGGGTGCCGGCAGGAAGCGATCGTTGTTGTCGACGTAAAACGAGCGCAAGCCGAACTCGGAATTGAAGTATTCAGGCACCGTCGCGTTCGCAACAACGACGTCGTCGCGATCCAGTTCGACCGTTGAACCTTCTTCTGCAATACCGCACACGAGGCTGTGGTCCGCATGCTGCGCAAGCGGATATTGCGCAGTGGTCGGATAGGTCAACAGTGGCGCGCCAGGCGGCAAGTGATCCCGAGGCGTACCGCTGACCGGCGCGCTCTGGCCGCTGACCAGATCATTCGCATCGACAGCCTCGACCGTGTACCAATACGTCGTGCCATTGGTTACATCGGTATCGTTGTAGGTCGTGTCGTTTGGCTGATCGATTTCCTCGAATGGACCACTGCTGGCGGTGGCACGGCGCAGGATGTAGTGATCGGTTGCGGTAGCGCCCGTGCCGGCCTGCCAGGTTTCG
>DASSXQ010000189.1:0-7626 GCA_035703725.1 Rudaea sp. | reverse complement strand
CAGCCTGACTCGATGATCGGGCTCGATGTTGCCAATGAACTCGCGGGTGATTGCCTAGAGCAGTGGTCGCGGCGACAGCGGTGTGCGACCGAGAATTCGCCAGGAGCGTGGGCGATGCACACCTGCGCGCGGCGATGCGCGGCTTCGTCGGAAATTCAATGCTGGTGTTGCATGGCCATCTCCAGCACGACTTGGTGCATACGCTGTGGAAATACGCACGCAGCATTTGGGGTGGCACCAGTGCGAAGGCCACATCACATGCCAAATCGTCAGGCACGAATCCAGATCCGGCACTCAGTCGTTCGTTGGGTCACCGGCAAGCGCCGGAATACGTTCCAATATCTTGGCGACAAAGAACCGTTCCCTGGTGCGCGTCAGCGAACTGGGAGGATATTCGCGCAAGCAGACAGGACAGGCATAACGTGGATGATCTTCGAGTCATGCCGTTTTCGGGATTGCGGTTGCCTCACAGCTCGCGCAGGTAGAAGCGGTTGCAACCGAAATGTCCGGTGTTGCCGAGTGGCGCTTGAATCCGGCTGAATTCGTGTTTTTCGTACAGACGCTGCGCCGCATCCATGCCGGTCAGGGTTTCGATATAGCAGCGGTGGTAGCCGAGGTCGCGGGCGCTGGCCAGGCACTGTCGTATCAGCGCGGTGCCGGCGCCGCGACCGCGCAATTCGGGCAAAAAGTACATTTTGCGCAGTTCGCATGTGCCGGGATTGCCGTCCAGTGGAGCGATTCCGCTTCCGCCGCAGACGCGGCCGTTCAGTTCGACGACAAAGTATGCGCACCCCGACAGCGCATACGCCGTGGCCATGTCGTCGACTTCCGTATCGTGGATAGCGAAGCCGGGACCGTCAGCGCCGAATTCCGGCATGACGCTGCGAATGATGGAGGCGATTGCGGAATTGTCGGTGCGCTGCAATCGACGCAGTGTGAACCGGGTGTCGTGCATGCAGGGCTGAATACTCAAAGTGGCCGACGGAAATCCAGATCGTAACGCGCGCCGTGAACGAGAACGTGTACGCGCAGATTGGTGATGCTGATGGGTCCACTGGGATCGGCGTCGGCGACATTGGAATGCCCGACATCGGCCGGATCGATGACGGTAATTCCGCCGAGTCCGACAACGTCCATGACGTTATCCGGCCCGATGAACGCCGCGGTATCCGGATCGATGCCGAGCCCCAGGGCGAACGGATTCAATGCCAGTGCACTGAGCAATCGACCGAGCCGGTCCGCGCTCGCGCCGCCCTGATCGATGATGAGGCGGTTGGTCAGGCCAAGGCCTGGCGCGAGAGTCACGCTGCCCATGCGCGGCGTTGGACCGTGCGCGCCACCGGCAAGCATGTGCTCGGCGAGAATTGCGGCGCCTGCGCCAACACCCCCAACAGCCATGCCTTCCGCGTTGCGTCGGCGCAGCAAGCGCACCAGCGTTGTGCCGCCGAGCAGGGTGGACAGGCGCAATGGCTGATCGGCGCAAAGCAGTGCCAGATCGCAGCGTTCAATCATCGCCAACGATTGTTGCTGCTCGCTGTCGTTGCGATGGGTCAAAACAATGCGCTGCACCTGATTTGCGCCGTTGGCCCGCAAACGCGCATCCAGTTCATCAGGCATGGAGTCCTCGGCCGATGTCGCCGTTACCAACACGATGCTGGTGCGCGAGCCGAGAAGTGCGATCAGTCGGGCAAGGATTCCGGTTTCGCCGGCACCGTGCAGGCTGATGCCCATCGGAATCAGATAACCACGGGATTGATCGGGTGCAAGTCGTGCCGGCATGGATAGCTATTTCGATGGTGGAAGTCGATCAGGTTGATGCCAGCCCGACCTTGCTGTTGTTGGTGCGATCAAGTTGTTGGCTGAGCCAGCGGCCCGTGTCCACCAGCTTTTGCAGATCGATGCCAGTGGCAATTCCCATGCCTTGCAGCATGTACGCAACATCTTCCGTGGCGACATTACCGCTTGCACCGCGCGCGTAGGGACATCCACCAACTCCGGAAACGGAAGCATCGACGACACTCACGCCCAGTTCCAGACAAGCCAGAATATTTGCCAAAGCCTGACCGCGCGTATCGTGAAAATGGACAGCCAGCGCGTCCATCGGCACTTGCTCGGCGACCGCACGCACCATCTCGCGCGCCTTGACCGGCGTACCGATGCCAATGGTATCGCCAAGCGAGACTTCATGGCAGCCCAGCTCGTGCAGACGCTTGCTCACGCGCACGACATCGGCGACGGAAACGTCGCCCTGATACGGACATCCCAGCACGGTCGAAACATACCCGCGTACCGCGACCGCGTCGGCCATCGCGCGTTCCACAACGGGAATGAAGCGCTCAATCGATTCGTCTATCGACGCGTTGATGTTCTTGCGATTGAACGCTTCACTGGCGGCGGTGAATACCGCAATTTCCGTTACGCCGGCGGCGCGCGCGCGTTCGTAGCCTTGCAGGTTCGGAACCAGTACCGGGTAACGCACGCCGGGCTTCCTGGTAATGGCCGTGTAGACTTCAGTGGCATCGGCCAATTGCGGTACCCAATTCGGACTGACGAAACTGGTCGCTTCGATGGTCTTCAGGCCGCATTCCGAAAGCCTGTTGATCAGTTCGATCTTGATCGAAGTCGGCACGATTGCCTTTTCATTCTGCAGGCCATCGCGTGCGCCGACTTCGACGATACGAACGTTGGAAGGTAAGTCACTCATCATTTCTTGCCGTGTGCGGATTGCCTGGCCTGTTGCTCGAACTCGTCGGCGGACAATTTCGAGCGTTCCAGTTCGATACCGGGCTTGTCCGCAAAGATGGAGTCGCCGCGCAGGATTTCCAGCGTATGCGCCGAGTCGCCGGTGACGAAAACATGCAATTCGTTGGCAATCTTGCTGACCGTGCCATCAAGCTTGTGCTCGATGATGCGAGTGGCGACGCGCTCGGCGTCCACGGAATAAACGTCGATTCGATTGCTGGTGGCGACATAACGCGCCAGGTAGTACGCGCGCTTCGGCACTGGCTCGATGCCATATACCGGTTTGATGTCCACCAGGTTCTTCAACGCATCGTCAGGCACGACGAGATAATTCTTGCCGTCGGCGTGAACGTATTTCAGGGCAATTGACGTACGTTTTGCCGGTGCGCCATTCTTCGGTACTTCGATCAAGACAAAGTGGCAGGCATCATCGACAAAGAATGCACTGTCGCTGTTTGATTCCGAGCGGGGAACCCACAACCCTTTCCATTGCGGATCGCAGCTTTGCCACTGATCGCCGGGAGGCGCGGCAAATCGAGTTTCCGTGCAAGCACCAATTGCAGCACAGGCCGCCAGCAAGATGAGCAGCGGCGCGGGTTTGCGCAATGTCGACAGGGGCAGCTTCATTTGGCATCCTCGAATCGGACCAGCATCGCATCGGCTTCCACGAATTCGCCGGCGCTCGCGCGCAGTTCTGCGATCGTCGTATCACGCGGGGCGCGCAGGCTCAGCTCCATTTTCATTGCTTCCATGACAATCAACTCCTGGCCTTCGATGACGTTGTCGCCCACCTTGGTCTTGACCAGCACGATACGTCCCGGCATTGGTGCGCTGATGCGATCAGTTTGCTGCCCGGCGGACTTCGTCACCGCGAACGCGCCCACGCGGACGAATTTGCGCCGTTGCGTGCCGTCGTGCAGCAGTATCGATTCCTTGTCGACGCGTACCTGGTAACGATGCACGATCCCATCAATCGCGATGTGTAGCGTGCCATCAGTGATATTGGCGTTGCCGACGACGCCGGATTGCTCATTGCATGCAAGCGCGTAGTTTCCCGCGTTGCCGCAAGCGTTGATTTCGATGCGTTGCTCGCCGTGCTGAAAACACACCAGACGTTTGCCGTTGTGTCCGATACGCCAGGCATCGGCGATTGCCCACGGCGAACCCGGATCGGGTCCGACACGCGCCTGATCGCATGCCGAATTTTCTTCATCGAGCAGGGCTGCCGTGGATGCGGCAAATAGCGACAATGCATCGGGTGGCTTGTCTTCGGGCAGGAATTCCTCGAGGTTGCCATCCAGGTATCCGGTATCGATGCGGCCCTGGATCACTGCCGGATGGCGAACAAGACGCTCCAGGAAATCGATATTCGACTTTGGCCCGACCACCTCACATTGCGCCAATGCCTCACGCATGCGTTGCAATGCAAGATCGCGATTGCGATCCCAAACGATCAATTTTGCGATCATTGGATCGTAGAAGATCGTCACCATGTCGCCTTCGATGACACCGCCATCGATGCGCACGTGTTCGTCAGGAGACGGCAAGCGCAATCTGCGCAATTTTCCCGATCCGGGAAGAAAGCCGGCTTGCGGATCTTCGGCGTACAGGCGCAGCTCGATGGCATGGCCATCGGCGGGTATCGACTTGTTGCGCATGAGCGAGCCCGGCAGCGGCTCGCCGGAAGCAACATGCAACTGCAATTCGACCAGATCAAGGTGCAGCGTCATTTCCGTGACGGGATGCTCGACTTGCAGGCGCGTATTGATCTCCATGAAATAGAAATCGCCTTGCGCGCCGACAATGAATTCCACCGTGCCGGCATTGACGTAATCCAGCGCACGCGCGGCGGCAATTGCCGCGTCGCCCATGCGTGTGCGCAAGTCAGGATCAAGGAACGGCGACGGCGCTTCTTCCATCACTTTCTGATAGCGACGCTGCGCGGAACACTCCCGCTCATTGAGATGAATGGCGTTGCCGTGGCGGTCGCCGAAAATCTGGAATTCGATATGCCGTGGCGTTTCAACATAGCGTTCCAGCAGTACCCGATCCCTGCCGAACGCACTTTTTGCCTCGCGTTGACATGACGCCAATGCCGAGGCGAATTCCGCTGCCTTGTGCACGATGCGCATGCCCTTGCCGCCTCCGCCATAGGCCGCCTTGATCATCAACGGAAAGCCAATGCGTTTTGCTTCGTGCGCCAGCACATTGGCATCTTGATCGTCGCCGGTATAACCCGGCACCACAGGCACGCCATGCGCGGACATCAAATCCTTGGCTCCGGCCTTCGAGCCCATCTTGCGCATCGATTTTGCCGACGGACCAATGAATACCAATCCGGCGTGTTCGACGGCGTCGGCAAAATCCGCGTTTTCGGAAAGAAATCCGTATCCCGGATGGATCGCCTGCGCACCGCTTTTCCTGGCGACATCCAGAATTACATCGCCGCGCAAATACGAATCTGCCGGTTGCGGGCCACCGATTGGCCACGCTTCATCGGCCTGGCGCACATGCTGTGCGGTTGCGTCGGCTTCCGAATACACGGCAATGGTGTGAATTCCCAAACGTCGGCAGGTGCGAATTATCCGACAGGCGATTTCGCCGCGATTGGCGATGAGAACGCGTGTAAACATCATTCACCTTCCCGATTGTCGCGCGCGTCGTCGCACTTTCCGACATGAGCAATCATGCCTGATCCTTTTCCACCCAATGGGGTGCGCGCTTATCCAGAAACGCGCCAAGTCCTTCCTGGCCTTCGGCCGACACACGCAGGCGCGCAATCAGCGCGGCATTCTCGGCATCGATGTGCTCTGCCTGTTCCGGGGTCATGCCGACGCTGCGCAGGGCCAATAGCTTGGCTTCGTGCTGGGCGCATGGTCCACCCTTGAGCAGCCAGTGGAGATTGCGCTCAACGGTATCGTCCAATTGATCTGCGGCAACGACTTCATGGACCAGGCCAATGCGCGCGGCTTGCGCGGCGTCGAAGATTTCACCACTGACGAAAAGCTGCCGCGCGTGACGCAAGCCGATCGCCGCCGTCACGTAATGGGAAATGACCGCCGGAACGAGTCCCAATTTCACTTCGGTCAGGCCGAACTTGGCAGTGTCTGCAGCAATCGCGATATCGCAGCATGCGACCAAACCAACGCCGCCGCCATAAGCCGAGCCATTGATTCGGGCAATCGTCGGTTTCGACAGAAAATTCAACGTGCGCATGAGGGTTGCCAGGCGCTCGGAATCTGCGCGGTTTTCGGCTTCCGAGGCGCGCGCCATGTCACGCATCCAATTCAAATCCGCACCGGCAGAAAAGGTGCTGCCGTTCCCGGTCACGATGACCGCGCGCAGTTGCGGATCTGCGTCGAATTTTGCCAGGGCGGCAGTCAGCTCGCCAATCAACGCGTCGTCGAACGCGTTGTGTACGCGAGGGCGATTCAGGGCTATACGCGCGACGCGTCGATCAACGCGGATTTCGAGGCAGTCGGACATGGCAAGACATCGATGCAAAGTGACCGGGATGATAACGGGTTGCGCCGACAAACGTTAACCGATGATGCCGGATGGTGATGCGCGATCATGACTTCCGCACCCGGGTGACGTTTCCGCTGCGACAACGGTGGACTGCTTGCTTTGGCAAATACGAACCATTATCATTTGCGCCATGAAAATGACTACAAAACTCGTAATGCGTTCGCTGGTGGTTGTCGCCGTCTTTGCGCTGGTCGGATTGGCACAGGCGGCAGACATGCCGGTGTTCAATCTGGCGATCAAGAACCATCAATTTGCGCCAAACGAACTCAAGGTTCCCGCGGATACGCAGTTCAAGCTGATTGTGGCCAATCAGGATCCCACGCCCGAGGAATTCGAAAGCACGGATTTCAGCCGCGAAAAGATCGTCATGCCCAACTCCAGCATCACCGTTTTCATTGGACCGCTGAAAGCCGGGACCTACAAGTTCTTCGGCGATTTCCATCAGGAAACCGCTCAAGGCACATTGCTGGTGGAGTAGACCATATGTGGGGCATTTCGCTACTGGTATTCCGTGAAGTCCTTGAAGCGGCATTGATCGTGACGATTGTTGCGGCCGCCACGCGCGGGGTCGCGCGACGCGGCTGGTTTATTGGCGGCGGCATTGGGCTGGGTGTGCTCGGCGCAATTGTTGTTGCGTTGTTTGCAGGAGCGATTTCCAGCGCAGTCAGCGGAATTGGTCAGGAATTGTTCAACGCGGGCGTGTTGTTGGCGGCGGTGTTGATGATTGGTTGGCATGTCGTGTGGATGTCCAGCCACGGACGCGAAATGGCGCAGCAGATGAAAGCGATGGGTGGTGCGGTTCAGGCCGGTGCCAGTTCGCTGACCATGCTGCTGGCAGTCGTCGCCCTTGCGGTGTTGCGCGAAGGGTCGGAAATCGTGTTGTTTCTTGCCGGCATGATGGCAGGCGGCGCAGACGGTCTGGTTACCGGCCTGGCAGTTGGTATCGCCTCGGGTACTGCGGTGGGTTTCGCCTTGTATTTTGGTCTGCTGCGCATTCCCATCCGTTATTTCTTTACTGCCACCAACTGGATGCTGGTGTTGCTTGCGGCTGGCTTGGCATCGTCTGCGGCGCGTTATCTGGTACAAGCCAATGTTCTGCCGGAACTGGGCAGCCAGATTTGGAACAGCTCGTGGCTGCTCAGCAACGGATCCGTGGTTGGCAAGATGTTGCATATTCTCATTGGCTACGATGCGAGCCCGTCCGGAATCCAGCTGGTGTTTTATGCCAGCGTCGTGATTTTGCTGGTGGTGGGCATGCGCGTGTTCGGGCACACCGTCAAACCGGCTCAGGCTGTACCGCCGGTCGACACCTCGATGGTTGGTGTTGCCGCAACGCAATGAGCGTCGCTCGCGCAG
>DASSXQ010000245.1:0-11843 GCA_035703725.1 Rudaea sp. | reverse complement strand
CACGCTTTCCGACGACCAGCGCGAAAAATTGCAGCAGCGCTTCGCGAAGTGGAACAGCATGACGGCCGAACAGCGTGCCCGCTTGCGTGAGCGTTATGAGCAGTTTCGGCAGCTGCCAGCGGAGCAGCAGCAGCGAATCCGGCGCGCGTTCAAGCGCTTTCATGGCCTTGCGCCGGAACAACGCGAAAAACTGCAGCACAAGTTTGCGCAGATGACACCAGCGCAGCGACATGCATTCATGGACGGGGCGAAAATGCAGCAGCGAGCAGCAAAGGCGCGCGAATTTTTCCAATCGATTCCGCCCGATCAGCGCAAACCACTACGCAAGATGTTGCACAGCTTCAGCGTTGAACAACGGCATGCGTTTCGCAGCGCCTGGAGCAAAATGTCGTCCGATCAACGCACGGAGTGGCTGCAACGCCTGCTGCCCATGACGCCAGAACAACGTGCGGCCGAACTGGATCGCAACGCGAATTGACGTGAGCGGCAATGAATCGACTCTCGGCATTCAGACCGTGGCCAGGCTGATTGCAAACGCCACGACGAGACCCAGCAAGACCAGGATGAAGTAACCGATTCCGATAATGCAGTACTTGAGCACGGTCAGAAACCAGCCCTGTTTGTAGACCTTTTTCTGCATCAACAACAGATGGATCGGCAGCCACCAACCCATCAGGAAAATTGACCACCCGATCACGCTGGCGAACCACGGGGCGGCCGTGTTGGCCCACAGTTTCGCAAGCCCGGCCAAGGTCAGGAATATCAGCGACAGGAAAATGAAACTGTGGCTGTGCAGCGCGACGATCAAGTGTTCCATGTACAGGCGGCGTTTGAAGATGTAAAAAATCTTCAGCATCATCGCGAATAGCGGCATCAGCACGAATAGAACACCCGGCAATATGCCGAGTGTCCCGACGAAAAAGGGGCGCGGATTTTGCTTGATGCGCGGCAGGTTGTCGTGCAGGCGTATTGCAGCACTGCTTAGCCGTTCGTTGGCAAAATCCGGCAGCCAGCCAATACGAATGGGATGGGTGCGTGGGTTCCACACCGTGTTGCCTATCCACACATCATGTTCGGACTTGCCCGCAGTTGAATCGCTCTTGTCTGCCGCAGTCGATTGCGGCGCTTCGTGCTTCACCGATTTCAACTCGGCCAAACGGCGCTCGGCAGCGCGCTGAATTTCGCGTGTCGCCTTGTCCATGGCCGCAGCCGGAACGAAGGGCATTTGCCTTGCGGTTTTCAGCCCGGTAATCGCCGCATCGCGTTGGGCAATGACTTCCTCGGCGGTTTTCGCGTGCGCGATCGTGCTGCCGGTTCCCGAATCGATGACGACAAGGTTCGGAGGATTCAACGAATCCAGACTCAGTTGTATCAACAGGAAAGCCGCGACACTGAGAAAAAAATACAACCGGAACGGCGTGACATAGCGCACGCGGCGTCCGGAAAAGTATTCGTTGGACAGATAGCCGGGGCGAAAATACAGCGGGAACAAGGTGCGGAAAATGCGCGAGTCGATGTTGAAGATCGTATCGGCGACGTCGCTGAGCATGCTCGACAACGGCCGGATCATGCCCTTCACGGGTTGTCCGCAAGCGTAGCAATACGCGCCACGCAGCTCGGTGCCGCAGTTTGAACACGACGCCCCGGCTGGCGTGGGTTTTTCGGTGCCACCACCCTGGACCGGATCAGTCGCGGCCAAATCCGTTGTATTTGCTGTGTTCATCGCGCACTACTGTAGCCGAATTGCGCCAATCGCAGAGAGGCGAAAGTCATGCATTGGGCTACACTGCGCAGCCCGATGGCATGACCAGGTCCGATTTCGTGTTCGCCCAACCGCAGCGCCTGCGCCGTGAATTTCGAGAAACGCTGATTCTGGCGGGTCCGATCGTACTCGGACAGCTGTCGGCGATCGGCATGAATGTCGTCGATACGGTACTCGCCGGCCATTATGGTGCGACGACATTGGCCGCCGTTGCGGTCGGCGCGAGCATCTGGTCGTTGGTCATTGTCGCGGCAATCGGGGTGATGTTGGCCGTGCCGCCTTCGATTGCCCAATTGGCAGGCGCTGGCGCGCACGCACGCGTCGGCATGGTATTTCGTCAAGCCTTGTGGTTGGCCTTGATACTGGGCGCGATCCTGTTTTTCGGTGCGCGCCATTCCGGACCCTTGCTGGATGTCATCGGAATCGTTCCGGACATCCTCGCCGATACGCAGAAATTCCTGCACGCGATCTCCTGGGGCGCTCCCGCATTGACCGGCTACTTCGCATTGCGCGGCTTGTCCGAAGGCCTGGGATTGACGCGGCCAACCATGTATTTCGGTTTTTTTGGTCTGGTGCTGCTGACGCCGTTGGGATACGTGTTGATGTACGGTGGGTTCGGATTGCCGGCGGAAGGCGCGCAAGGCCTGGGCATGGCCACCGCGATCGTGCTGTGGCTGCAATTGCTTGCATTTGCCACTTATCTCGCGTTGCGACGTCATTACCGGCCCTATGGGCTGTTCGCGCAATTCAACCGGCCGCGGTGGGGTGAAATCCTCGAACTGCTGCGTCTGGGCGTGCCGATGGGCGTATCGGTTTTGATGGAAGCCGGGTTGTTCGTCGCTACCGCCTTGTTGATTGGTTCGCTGGGAACCGACGCAATCGCCAGCCACCAGATTGCGATCAATGTCGCTTCGGTCACCTTCATGTTGCCGCTGGGTGTGGCCATGGCCACCACGGTGCGCGTGGGTCGTGCGGTTGGACGCGGTGACGCGGATGGTGTGCGCTACGCGGGATTTATCGGGATCGCGACTTCGCTGCTCACGCAAACGATCTCCAGTGCGGTGATGGCGTTGTTCCCGCTGGGGATTGCCGGGTTGTACACCGACGATGCCGGCGTGGCAGCGCTGGCGGCGCAATTGCTGTTGCTCGCTGCCGCATTCCAGTTCTCCGATGGTATTCAAGTTACCGCCAATGGCGCGCTGCGCGGTCTGAAGGACACCACGGTACCAATGGTGCTTACCACGCTGGCGTATTGGGGCATCGGCATGCCGGTGGGGTATTGGCTGGCGTTTCACGCCGGCGCTGGCGTGCGTGGCATGTGGGCCGGGTTGATTGTCGGTCTGAGCATGGCTGCGCTGCTGTTGTTCGTGCGGTTTTTTCGACAAGCGCGCAAGTTTCGGCAACCTTTGTCGATCCGGGCATGACTACCGATGCGTGCCAGCGCTTGCTGGTTCCGGTACGCTGGGCTTCGTGCATGCATTTTGGAGTAGTTTCGACATGGTGGATAAAAAGCGCGGCGTGATCGCCCGGTTCTTCCTCGGCATCTGGGCGGTATTCAACTTCACCCGACGCCTGGTTTTTGGCGTCATTGCGTTGTTTTTGTTGATCGTGCTTTTCTCGGCGCTGCACAGCACGACGCCGGAGTTGCGCGAGCGCACCGCGTTGGTGCTGGATCCGCAAGGTTCCATCGTCGAGCAGTACAGCAACGACGCCACCCAGCGTGCATTGTCCAGCGCCTTGGGCGACAAGCTCAAGCAAACCCAGTTGCGTGACATCGTGCGCGTCATCGACGCGGCACGAGATGACCAGCGCATTGCGCGCATCGTGCTCGATCCCGATGGCATCGAAAGCACGGGCGTTTCCACCCTGCGCGAAATTGGCGCAGCGCTGGATCGGTTCAAGCAAGCCGGCAAGCAGGTCATCGCCGTATCGGATGGAATGACGCAAGGCCAGTACTACCTCGCGGCACACGCGAACACCATTCTGCTGCATCCGGATTCGATGGAAGGCGTGCTGTTGACCGGCTTTGCTTCGTATCGCAGCTATTTCAAGGACGCACTGGATTGGCTTGGTGTAGACGTGCACCTGTTTCGCGTGGGTGAATACAAATCCTATGCCGAACCTTACATCCGCAACGATGCTTCACCGGATGCCAAGCAGGCCGATCTGTACTGGATGAACGGAGTATGGGGTGATTTCCTCAAGGATATCGCCGCGCAGCGCCATCTTGATCCGGCGAAGATCACTGCGTTGATCGACAACTACGCCAATGCGGTCAAGGCAGCCGATGGCGACATGGCCAAACTTGCCCTGGACAACAAACTGGTCGATAAACTCGCCACGCGCGATCAAGCCAATGCCATGTTGATTGCCGACGGGGCCAAGGATGAGCACACCTTCCGGCAAATCGATTTCAGGGACTATCTCGGCACGCTGCGACCGGATTCACCGCTGGATACACGCCCGAATATTGCAATTGTCGTTGCCGAAGGCGAGATTCTGCCCGGAGATCAGCCGCAAGGTACGGTTGGCGGCGATTCCACGGCACGCCTGATCCGCAAGGCACGCAATGACGACAAGGTGAAAGCCGTGGTGCTGCGCGTGGATTCTCCCGGAGGCGATGCGTTTTCATCGGAATTGATTCGCCGCGAAGTCGAATTGACCAAGCAAGCGGGCAAGCCGGTGATCGTGTCGATGGGAAATGTCGCCGCATCCGGCGGTTACTGGATATCCATGAATGGCACCGAAATTTTCGCCGAGCCGACAACCATTACCGGCTCGATCGGAATATTCGGCCTGTTCTTCGGTATTCCGAATACACTGGCGAAAATCGGCATCCATACCGATGGTGTCGGCACCACGCCGCTGGCCGGTGCGATTGATCCACGCCGTACGCTGGATCCGAATGTGGGCGCGACAATCCAGGCCATGATCGACAAGGGGTATCAGGATTTCATTGGCAAGGTCGCTGCGGCCCGCCACAAGACCAAAGACGAAATAGATGCCATCGCGCGCGGGCGCGTGTGGACGGGTGAGCAAGCCTTGCAACGTGGTTTGGTCGACAAACTCGGTGGTCTGAAAGACGCCATCGCCGCGGCGGCGCAAACCGCGAATCTTGGCGACAACTATCGCGTGATATATGTCGAAAAACCCATGTCGGCGTGGGAGAAACTGGCCTTGAGCATGAGCAGCGACGCACTCGCGCGGTTCGCCAAAACGGTATTGCCGACCATGCCGGCCAGCTTGTTGGCGCAACCGCAGATAAGCGATCAATTGCGTCTGTTGCAGTCGCTGCAAAGTCGCAAAATCGGTGTGTTTGCGTATTGCTTTTGCGATATGCGCTGAATACACGGGTACTTGTTGCACTTCGCCACCCGCCATTGCGGGAGAGGGGTCGGTGCCGCAGGCGCCTACCGCGCAAGCGTGAACCTCTCCCGAACCCGTTTCCCATCAAGGGAGAGGGGCCAAAACCTGGCTATTCGTGACGGCACGACTGTCTCGTGTCATCGCACCAAAAAAGTTTCTCGCTATTCGCCGACCAAAGAGTCGGCGCGACAACTCGCGATCAACCACCATCGTCGTTGATCGCCGCGTCAGTTTTCTGCTTCTGCTGATTGACGATGTTCTGCACATTCTTGGCTTTGTTCAGCGCATTCACGTCGCTGCTGAAAACATTGGATTTGGGCAATGGCTTTGGCGTTTGTGCGGCCGTTTCCGGCGGTGGCGGCGCATCGCTGGAGCACGCGCAGAATCCGCACGCAAGAAACGCTGCAAACAAGATGGTGGATTTCATTTGGCGATCTCCGGATGAGTGGGTAAAGTCTGCACCGTAGCCGTGTGCATCTCAAGCGGTTGGGAGAGCGTTAATGACGACAAATCCCGCACGATGGCGTCTGGATGGCCAAACCTGCCTGATTACCGGGGCCAGCAAAGGCATCGGCTTGGCCTGTGCACGTGAATTTGCCGGCCTGGGCGCCGACGTGCTCATGGTCGCACGCGACGAGGCACATCTGGAAAGCGCGCGTGCCGAACTGGCCGAGGAGTTTGCCGGGCGCGAAATCCTCGCCTTTGCCGCAGACGTGAGCGTGCACGAGCAACGCATGGAAGTATTCGACTGGATTGCCGATCTGGACGTGGACTTGTCACTGCTGGTCAACAACGCTGGCACCAATGTGCGCAAGAAGACGCTGGAGTACAACGATGCCGACTTGCGCAAGCTCATCGACACGAATGTCTTGGCAGCATTCGAATTGTGTCGGCTGGCGTATCCGTACCTGAGCGAACACGCGCATGCAGCCATCGTCAATATCGGTTCGGTGTCCGGTCTGACCCATGTGCGCACCGGCGCGCCGTACGGCATGACCAAGGCCGCACTGACCCAGTTGTCGCGCAATCTGGCCTGCGAATGGGCGCCCGACGGCATTCGCGTCAACGCGGTTGCGCCGTGGTACATCCGCACGCAGCGCACCGAAGGCGCCCTGGCCGATCCGGACTATCTGGAAGAAGTGCTTGCGCGCACGCCGCTGGCCCGCATCGGCGAGCCCGAAGAAGTCGCCGCGGCCGTGGCGTTTTTGTGCTTGCCCGCTGCGTCCTACGTTACCGGTGAATGTATCGCCGTGGATGGCGGGTTCCTGCGCTATGGTTTCTAGGCCCTCTCCGGCAAGGGGTTGGTTGGGTGGGGATGGTGTTGAGTCACCCGAGCGACCCGTCACCACGATTCGATTGAAATACCAGGCGCCGTTCGATTTTGCTGCGCTACTTGAGTTCTTCGCTCGCCGCGCAATTCCCGGTATCGAAATCATCGATGCCGATAGCTATTCGCGTTGCTTCGCACTCAACGGCGACGTCGGCAGCTTGCGCGTCGCACAAGCCACGCGGGCGCATGCGCTCGAACTGAGCGTGGACTTTCCCGATCACGCGCAACTGCACGAAATCGAAACCCGCGTGCGCCGCATGTTCGATGTGGATGCCGACATTGGCGCCATCTACACCAGGCTCTCACGCAAACCGCCGTTGCGGCGTCAGGTTGCGAGAAATCCCGGCCAACGCGTGCCCGGCGCATGGGACGGATTCGAGATTGCGGTGCGTGCCGTGCTCGGCCAGCAAGTCAGCGTTGCTGCGGCACGAACGCTTTGCGCGCGCCTCGTGCAGCAATTCGGAGCGCTCGGGAAATTTGCGCAAAATGAAGAAATCCATTTATTCCCGAACCCTGTCGATTTGCTGGATGCCGATCTCACCGCAATCGGCGTCACCCGTGCGCGAGCGCAAACCCTGCGCGAGATGGCCAGGGCGATCTGTGATGGCCGTGTCGATTTCAACGACGAACAACCGCTCGAGCAATTTGTCGAACGCTGGACTGCACTGCCCGGCATCGGTCCATGGACCGCGCACTACATCGCCATGCGCGCGCTGCGTCATGCCGATGCGTTTCCGGCCGCCGATCTGGTATTGCGCAAGGCCGCATCGCGTAACGGTTCGCCGTTGACGACGGCAAAACTGCAGGCGCTGGCTGAAGACTGGCGTCCCTATCGTGCGTACGCGGTGCTGCATTTATGGCGAAGTGTCGGTTGAGGCACGCGCGCATGTACTACGACTACTTGCAAACGCCGGTTGGTCGATTGCTGCTGGCTTTGGACGGGCAGGGCCTGCGCCATGTCGATTTCGAGAGCGGACGCCATCCGGTAGCAATTGGCGAGGATTGGGAACGCGGCCCCGGTGCGTTGCACGAAGCGCGTGCACAACTGTGCGCGTATTTCGATGGACGCCTGCAGGAATTCGATCTGCCGCTGGCACCGCAAGGTACGGAATTCCAACAACAGGTCTGGCTGGAATTGCTGCGCATTCCGTACGCCACCACCATCAACTATGGTGAACTCGCGCGTCGTCTGGGCGATGCCAAAGCCAGTCGCGCGGTCGGTGCCGCGAACGGTAGAAATCCCTTGCCGATCATCGTGCCGTGCCATCGCGTGATCGGCGCCGACGGCAGCCTGACCGGTTTTGGTGGCGGTCTGCCGGTCAAACGCTTCCTGCTCGATCACGAACAGCGCAATTCCACGTTCACGCTTTCCTGAGGTCAGCACCCGTCGAGCTGGGCAGCAAGCGCATCTGCCTGCGGTTGCAATACGGCTTGTTGATCCTTCACATTTTGGATGGCTTTTTGGCGTCGAAAGAATTGCCCGGCTGCCGGTTGCCGAACCGGCACGAAAGCCGGGGGCGGCACGTTACATCATTGTGGCCACTACGCGAGCTGAAGCAAGGCTGTAGTCATTTCCTGTTGCTGTTTAGGATGTCAATTAAGTGATCCCGATCTTCATTTCTCACCCTAATCACTCCTCCTCGATCGATTTGCAGAAAGATCATTGAATCGAGTTCTTCCTGCTTAAATGTAGGTGGTGGCTGCAAGTAAGCAAACTCTAGATCACCTATTCTGCGCCACGGCAGTTGTTTGCCGTTTACCCGATATGGTAGAAATGGGGTTGCGTCGAGTGGCGCGGTCGGGGCTGCTTGGAGATACACGGTAGTTGATTCATTGGAATGAAACCAACAATGCGCTACGCGTTGCAAATCGGGAGCGAGCGCCTTGACGATTGAGTCTATCGACACGTATTTTGACCATTCAGAATCTGGGTTGTATCCATAAAAGAAAACGGTACATTTGGATTTCGGTAATGGCATACGCGATATAGCTGCCACCGCAGCTCTTGCGACACTTGAAATATGCACAGACCGCGTAGCAAATTGTTGCGCATCCAACCTGGAAACATGTCCATAGACAAAAATTACTGCACCAATGAGCATTAACAATGCAATACGTTTCAAATTTGACCCGAGTTTCAGAATTGGAGACGTGAATGCGACTAGAAGCAGCGCAATTCCCGCAAGTTGCATATAATACAAACGCGACTGCATCGCTGCTTCTACCACTGACATCGAATGTGTGAGTTTGGACGCAAATGCTTCAATCGGTGCTTGAACCAGCATTGGGAGAAGCGTCAGACATAAACCACACGCGATCAAGCCTCTGTCCAATTGATGCCGAAAATATTGTCTATTGAAGACGAAGATCGATAGTGCGACAACAAGAAAAGTGACCGACGCCAGCAGGACAACGGTATGTTGCATTGAATCCAATCGCTGCCAAAAAGTGATGTACCCGGTCGTAATGTTCCAGCTGTTTGAAAGGCCTTTGAAGATTGAATCAAATAGTGGAACGGAACCTGTAACGTTGCTTAAAAATGTTCCGAGTACATACCCACGCCAAGTAAAAAACGCAAATAAGCATAGCCACGACGCCGTAATGGCAGAAATTGCCCTTGCGCGATGCTTTTGGTCGGTTACCGCCCAATCGAACCAAATCAGGCTAATCGCGGCAACTGCGATTACCCCTGTCTCCTTTGATAGCATCGCAGCGAGTATTGCGGTGAGTGCGGTCGCCAGGCTCCACGGGCGTTGCTTCGTTGTGTATTCGATCGCTGCGTTCAAAGCCACTAACGTAAACAGCATCGCCAAAAGATCGAACCGCGCGGACCACCAAAGCGCGGTACCAATTACGGCGGGATGAACCGAGAATAACAGTGTCGCTAGCGCGGCCAATATTGGTACCGCTCCGCATCGTCGCATCAGATTATAGAGCGCGAGGCCGACGAGAATATGCAGAGCCAAATCCGCGATTGCATTCGGTTCGTATGCTGCCCCGAACACTCGCTCGCAGAGCCATATCGTGGCATAACCCAGCGGACGATAAACCGATCCCGGCACCGGGTAGTGGTCATTTGTGAATAGAAGCCAAGGTGAATTTAGCAATCGGGCGAATGCCAACAGGAAGTAGTCGTCACGCCCCCAAAATCCGTGTACACCCGGCCAGAAAACCAGCGCGACAAATGCCATCAGCGTTACGATTGAAAGATATTCTCGCCAACGACGAGGCATAACGATGTTCATTTGACTTCTCAAAACCAGCCGAATATCGGCATTAGAGTATGAAAGCTGACCACCGGCGATACCGAACCCCCATAGACTCAACCTTCAAGTGCAACACCCTAGACAGGATAAGGTGTTGCGATGGACAAACGATATTATCATCTGAGTGCGCAAGAGCGAGCGGTGATCCTGATCGAACATCGGCGAGGTTGCAGCCTGACCGGTTTTGGTGGCGGTCTGCCGGTCAAACGCTTCCTGCTCGATCACGAACAGCGCAATTCCACGTTTACGCTTTCCTGAGGTCAGCACCCGTCGAGCTGGGCAGCAAGCGCATCTGCCTGCGGTTGCAATACGGCTTGTTGATCCTTGAATGCGCGGCGCAGTTTCTGCCGAATCGTGTCGTACTGATTGCGCAAATAGTTGCAGGTCTGATCGCGCGACGCGCGCACGCATCGATCCTGCAATGGCGTGTAGCCGGCAGCCAGCGCGGCATCCGGCGAATGATCGATCGGAATCTGACGCATGCCTGGCGCGGATACGCCGATGCCGCCCGGTCCGTATGCCTGACTCAAACTTTGCCCGGGATAACCCAGCGTGCCGAGCGGAACGTATTTTACCGGTGGCGAGCCGTTGTGGCTGAAGTATTGCGTGCCGTCTTCGGCGTTTTGGCAAATCCACAGCGGTGGTAGCGCGACGCGCGGCGACGGCACGGTTGGCGGCGCTTGCGCGGATTGCGATGCCGTCGCCGGGGCAGTCGCTACTGTCGGTGACGGGGAATACGGCGGCGCGGGCACAATGTGTACCCGTGCCTGACGCGTGCCAACGGCGCAGGGGCGATCCTGAAAGGCAACATCGCCACGCGCGTCGGTACATTTGTACACTTCGGCCGCGTGTGCCAGTGGCGCGAGACAAGATGCAGCGATGAGCAGGGGTGTCAGACGCATGGATCAAGTGTAGCGCGCTCACTTGCCGAAGGCGCGTTGCGCTGCGATGCTTGCGCTTTTCGCCGGATGCATACACACATGATCGAACTGTTCAGCGACACCAAAACCCGACCCACGCCGGCGATGCGCCAGGTCATGGCCAACGCCGAGGTGGGCGACGAGCGCGCCGGCGAAGACCCCAGCGTCAATCGTCTGGTTGAACGCTGCGCCGCGTTGCTCGGCAAACATGCCGCCGTGTACCTTCCATCAGGAACGATGTGCAATGAAATTGCGCTGGCCGTGCACTGCAAGCCGGGCGATGAAGTTATCTGTGACGCGACTTCGCACATCATCGGCTTCGAAGGGGGCGGGCCGGCGGCGCTGGCAGGCGTGATGCTGAACCCGATTGCCGGCACGCGTGGAATTTTCAACGCCGCGCAATTGCGCGAAAAAATCCGACCGGACATGCCGCATGCACCGCGTCAGCGTCTGGTTGAGGTCGAACAAACGGCGAATCTCGGCGGCGGCGCAATCTGGCCGTTGAGCACATTGAATGAAATCGCCGACGTTGCGCATGCGGCGGATTTGCTCACGCACATGGATGGCGCGCGTCTGCTCAACGCCAGTGTCGCCAGTGGCATTACTGCTTCCGAGTACGCGCGTGGTTACGATTCGGTCTGGATCGACTTTTCCAAAGGCCTCGGCGCGCCGGGCGGTGCCGTGCTTGCGGGCACGCGCGACTTCGTGCATGAAGCCACGCGCCTGAAACTGCGTTGGGGCGGCGCCATGCGCCAAAGCGGAATCATCGCCGCGGCATGCGAATACGCGCTGGATCATCATCTCGCGCGTCTTGCCGACGATCACGCAAATGCGAAACGGCTGGCCGAAGGCATTGCGACGATTGCGGGACTGCGTATCGATCCGGCCAGCGTGCAAACCAATCTGGTCTACTTCGATGTTGTCGCAGATCAATACGACGCGGCAAAACTTTGTGCTGCCTTGCTTGGTCGCGGTGTGCGCATGGGGCCGATGGGCGCGCGCACGATTCGTGCAGTGACGCATCTGGATGTGGATGCCGCAGGTATCGCGACGAGCCTGACTGCACTGCGTGACATCCTGACAGTAACACCTTGATTGTCGCTTTTCAGTCGGAGTGCTTCGTTTTCCAGTTATTGCAGTTTACCAAATGCTTTGGAAAACCAAATCCTGATTAGCCCACCGACCCGCGCGCGGGTCGG
>DASSXQ010000122.1:0-11760 GCA_035703725.1 Rudaea sp. | reverse complement strand
GATGCGGGGTTTGGCTCGGGCAGCCGGGTCTACGAAAAGACCGGGCAACTGCTTGGCATGACGCCGGCGAGTTACCGGCGCGGCGGCGCCGGCGTGGCAATTCGCTACACGACGTTGACGACACCGCTGGGACATTTGCTGGTTGCAGCCAGTGAACGCGGCATTTGCGCGATATTGATCGGCGACAATCAATCTGCTGTCCTCACGCAATTGCGCGATGAATTTCCAGGCGCCACCGTCACCCGCGTCGATGATGGTCGCGACGAATGGCTAGCTGCCATGGTCGCGCAGGTCAACGCGCAACTGGGACTGGAAAGCACGACACGGCAGCCGCCGCCACTGGATATTCGCGCAACCGCGTTCCAATGGCGCGTGTGGCAAGCGTTGCAACACATTCCGGTCGGGCAGACACGCAGCTACTCCGCTATCGCCGATGCCATTGGGGCGCCACGATCGGTGCGCGCGGTTGCCAGCGCCTGCGCGCGCAACCGATTGGCCATTGTGGTTCCGTGTCATCGCGTGATCCGCTCCGATGGAACGCTCGGCGGTTATCGCTGGGGCGTTCAACGCAAACGACGTTTACTGGCACATGAATCCACATTGGCACCGCCGCAAGGGTGACTAGTGGCGCTGTTGCGGCGCTGGCCGTCGCGGATATTCTCGCGCCATGAACGACACCACGCTCGCCATGCAACCACCTGCCCGACTGCTGGGTCCGCGTCTGCTCATCCCACTTGCCTTGATTGGCGTATATCTGCTGTGGGGCTCGACCTACCTGGCCATCCGTGTTGCGTTGGTGGGCTACCCCCCGTTCGTGATGGCAGCCATCCGGTTCCTGATCGCGGGTGCCCTGTTGTACGTCTTTTTGCGCTGGCGTGGGTTCACTCCGCCTACTCGTCGCCAATGGATGAATTGTGCAATCACTGGAACCTTGCTGCTTGGCATTGGCAATGGCGGCGTGTGCTTTGCCGAACAAAGCGTGCCGTCAGGCATTGCCGCGGTGGCGGTTGCCGGCATGCCGCTGTTCGCGGCGCTGTTTTCCGGGATGTATCGGCAATGGCCGAATCGCATCGAATCCATTGGCCTGCTGGTGGGCTTTGTCGGCGTGATTGTGCTCAATCTGGGTGGCAACCTGCGCGGGTCGCCACTCGGTGCGATCGCCCTCGTGTGTGCTGCCGCCGCATGGGCGTTTGGTTCGGTGTGGAGTCGCCGCCGCGACATGCCGCATCCGGCCATGAGCACGGCGGCACAAATGTTATGCGGCAGCGTGGCGCTTGCAATGGGCGCAGTCCTTGGCGGCGAGCGTATCCATGCCATGCCCCAACTCCACGCAACGATTGCCTTGGGTTATTTGATCGTTGCCGGTTCAATCCTGGGTTTCAGCGCGTACATCTATTTGTTGCACCACGTGCGTCCCGCGCTGGCAACCAGCTACGCGTACGTCAACCCGCCAATCGCCGTGCTGCTTGGCGTTGCGCTGGGCGGCGAGACAGTGCATGCGCTTGACCTTGTCGGCATGGCAGTGATTCTTGCCGGCGTGGTTGCGATAACTCTGGGCAAGTAGGGTGGGCAACCGAAACCATGAGTGGCAACACGGGATTGCCGCGAAAGCCAGCGTCCATCCGGTGACGTGCATGATGGCTGCATGCGGGCCGCCGCCGGAAACAGCCCATCGATCAGAGCGTACGCGAATCGAAGCGTTCTTCCGCAGCAATCGTATTTGGCCATAAAGATGTCCAAATAATTCAGTTGCCTTGCGAAAGCGTGACCATCGTCACCGTTCAATCCGGTCAAGCTGCGTAGATTGCGCAACTTTCTCGCGGAGGCAAACCGATGGACCGTTCAAAAGTGTTGCTTCTGGCAGCTTGCGCAAGCTTGCTGGTTGGGCCGCTACGCACGATGGCCGCTGCCGTTGCCCTGCCAAACCCGATCGTGTTCGTTACGCAATATCCTGCAAGCCCGGATTTCGCTTCAATCACTTCGGTATTCGGCAATCAGAATGCCGGCATGCAATCGGTTGGCCGTGGCGGGGATTTGTGGATCCGCTACCCGGACGGCACGTTGCGCAACCTTACCCACGAAGCCGGTTACGGCACGGACGGATTCCAGGGCGCGAACGCCATCGCCGTGCGTGATCCGGCCGTTTCCTGGGATGGTAGTCGCGTGCTGTTCAGCATGGTTGTTGGTGCGCCGGCGGCACAGTATGACGGAGGCACGTGGTATTGGCAGATTTACCAAGTCACGGGTTTTGGTGAAGGCCAGACCGTTTCAATTCAACGCGTGCCAAACCAGCCGGAGGACTACAACAACATCAGCCCAACCTATGCGTCGGATGGCAGCATCATTTTTGTCAGCGACCAGCCGCGCAATGGCCAACGCTACCTGTATCCACAACTCGACGAGTACGACGAAGCGCCCACGCCAACCGGTTTGTGGCGATTGAATCCGGGCAGCGGCCAGGTGACTTTGCTCGAGCACGCGCCATCGGGTTCTTACGGTCCTTTCGTTGACAGTTTCGGTCGCCTGATCTTCACTCGCTGGGATCATTTGCAGCGCGATCAACAAGCCGAACCCGGTCACGAGCAAGGCGCTTTCGACTGGGCATCCGAAGCTGCCGATGCGCCCACCACGACCGCGTTACAGGAATTTTTCCCCGAGCCGCGCTTTGCCGTCGGCAACGCCAACGGGCTGGTGTTCAACCAGTTCTTCCCGTGGTCGATCAATCAGGATGGCAGTGGCGAAGAAACGATCGATCACATTGGTCGTCAGGACCTGCAAGGTTTTTTCGGACGCAGCTTCACTGATGATCCGTCGCTGATTGATTTCGAGTCGTCGATATCGGGTCGGGTCAATCCGAACGAAGCCGACAATTGGTTGCAGATCAGCGAAGACCCGCAGAATCCGGGCCGCTACATTGCCATCGACGCGCCCGAATTCAATACCCACGGCGCCGGCCAGATTGTCGCCATGTCCGCAGCGCCAGGCGTACATGCCGACACCATCAAGGTGCAATATCTGACTCCGCGATCAACCCGCGAGGCACATGACGATGGCAACATTCCAGGCGACTTCAGCGGTCACTATCGAAATCCGAAAGTATTGTCCGACGGACAACTGATCGCGGTGCAGAGCCCCGACCCGCGCAGCGGCAACAACGACGGTACGCCGGAGCAACCCAATCCACGCTATCACTTCCGCTTGCGCGTCATGAACCGCGACGGCAACGTGTTCTCGCCGGGTGCCACACTGACCAATGGCATCAGCAAAACCGTTTCGTACTGGACACCGGATCAACACGTCAGTTACAGCGGTGAATTCTGGGAACTGTCTCCAGTCGAGGTACGCGCACGCAGCGTTCCGCCCAACTCCGCCGAGACGATGCAGACTCCCGAGTTGCAGGCATTCGCCACGGCGGGAGTCGATCCCGACGAATTCCGCAATTTTCTTCGACAGCGCAATCTTGCCTTGATCGTGGCGCGCAACATCACTTCACGAGACGACGCCGATCGCCAGCAGCCATTCAACCTGCGCGTACCCGGCGGGGTACAAACGCTGGGCGATAACGGCAAGGTCTACGACGTCGCGTATGTGCAGTTTTTCCAGGCCGACCAGGTGCGTGGGGTGGGTGGCATCAACAACGGCAACACCGGTCGGCGCGACCTGGCCCGTCCGCTGCACGACCCGGCAGCGCGTTCGCTACAACCACCCGTCCCCGGCGCACCAGCCGGCGCCGTTGCCGTCGCGAGCGATGGCTCGATTGCGGTGTTCGTGCCCGCATTGCGCGCAATGACTTGGCAGAGCACCGCGTTTGACGGCGCGCCTGTCGTGCGCGAGCGCTACTGGATCAGCGCCAAACCTGGCGAGGTACGCGCTTGCGACAGTTGCCATGGTGTGAGTACGCTCAATCAGGCCGGACAAACTCCGCCGCAAAACACGCCACAAGCGCTGATCGATCTGCTCGGGTGGTGGCGCAATCACGATGGCGACGGCATCTTCGCCAATGGTTTCGAAACGCCGTAGCGGTGGAAACCTGACTTGCGAACCCCGACGACGCCGTACGCACCAACGCGCGGGGTTCGCTTGCCACTTGCCGGACCTTCAACTTTCCGCGCAAGACGACTACCGCCTTGCCCGGACGTATCACTAGGA
Source organism: Rudaea sp. (assembly GCA_035703725.1). GTDB lineage: Bacteria > Pseudomonadota > Gammaproteobacteria > Xanthomonadales > Rhodanobacteraceae > Rudaea. Next base: position 7,611 of record DASSXQ010000122.1, on the reverse strand, counting down.
TTCGCGCAACGCAGTCGTCACCGGCAAGCGCGCCGCGCGAACGGCGGGAAACAAGCCGCCAACAAATCCGATTGCCAATGCCCACTTGATGCCGGTCCACAACAACCCGGGTGACACCTTGAACTGGAACGTCAACTGGCCGACTCCGCCAGCCAGGGTGGAGGCGGTATAGCCGTTGAAGATCAACCAGGCAATGGCACCACCGATCAAACCGCCAATCAATGCCAGCAACATGGTTTCGAGCATTACCGCGACAACCACCGGAAGCCCGCGGAAGCCGATGGCTCGAAGCGTGGCAATTTCCCGTGCGCGCATGGCCACGGTTGCGAACATGGTGTTCAGTGCGCCGAATCCGGCACCAATCGCCATGATCACGCCAACGATCATGCCGATGATGCGAATCACCTTGGTCATGCCTTCGGACTGCTTGCTGAAATAATCGGCAGTCGTGCTGATATCGACCTGCACGCGCGGGTCGCTGCTCAACGCCGCCTTGAGCGTGTCGAAGGCAGACGCGCTGGTCAGACGCACCGTCACCGACGTGCGCGAACTGCCGCGCCGATACGCCGATGCAACCACATCGGCATCGGCCCACACCTCCGAATCCATCGAATCGCCGGCATGAAATACGCCGACGACGGTCCAGACCTGACTGCCGAGCTTGATCTCGTGACCGGGTTCAAGTCCGGCAAACTTGCCTTGTGCGCCCGTACCGACAACCAATTCGCGTAGTCCGCTCTTGAATTTGCGGCCCTGGATAATCTTGACCTGCGATCGCAACGTCCACGCTTCATCGCCGACACCACGAAGCTGCACGCTTCCGGTTTCGTCCGGATCGCCTCCCTTGATTGGCAGGTTTGCCGCCACCACGAGTTCAGGCGAGGCGATCGGCTTGCCGTCCGCATCGCGTGCGATGCCTGCGGCTTGCTCGATGACGGTCACGTTGTCGTGCGAGAGCACCGAGGAAACTTCGGCAGCCGAACCGCCGCGCATGACGATTGCCGTATCGTCGCTGCCGCTGCGGCGCAACGTGTCCTGATATCCTTCGGCCATTGCGAGCATTGCTACCAGCACGGCGACGACGCCGGCAATGCCGATGACGACCACCGACGAAGCGCCGATCCGCTGGGACAACGTGCTCACGCCCACGCCGGTTACCGAACTGGCCTGACGTCCACGTCGCGTGAGCAGCATCCACAGCGCAAATGCGATTGCGAGTACCAGCAATGCCTGCCATGGCAGCAACGTCCATGCCGCAATACCGATCACCACAACGAGGACCATGCCAAGACCGCGCAGAAACGATTTCAATTTGCCCATCTTCGTGATCTCCTCAGCGTCCGGCCAGCGCATCAACAATGTTCAGGCGCATTGCCCGGATTGCCGGGAGCGCCCCCACCAGCAAACCGATCGCGATCATCAGTCCCAGCCCGAGAATCCAACTGCTCAATCCAACAGGCGGCATGTTGATCACGCCACCGCTACCGGCGCTGACACCTGGCCCAAGCACGGCGGCAAGTCCCAATCCAAGTACTCCGCCAATCAGAACCAGCAGTACGGACTCCGCCAGCACCAGCATCAGCACACTCGTGCTGGAAAAGCCGATCGTCTTCAGGACCGCCAATTCCGACGTGCGCTCACGCACAGCTTGCGCCATGGTGTTGCCGGTCAACAGCAGCAGCGTGAAAAACACCGCGCCCATGATCGAGCCGACGATCAGCCCGATATCGGCAAGTTGCTTGATCCATGACGCTGTAGCCGCCTGTTCGCTCTGGGTCTTCGTCTCATGGTCGGAATTGGCCGACAACGCATCGATGGCCTTGGCAATCTGATCGGCCTGGTTGACATCGGCCACCCTGGTTACATACCAACCCACGCGACCGCGGTTGTACGGAGTGGAGTCGTCAAAATATTTCCAGTGCAAAAAAATTGCACCATCGAAAAAACTGCGGTTATCGCCCTGCTTGGGCTTCATGATTCCGACAATGTCGAAATTCCAGTTCTTGCTACCGTCGGTGTTCGGGAAAATGTTGGAAATCAGCGGCAGCTTGTCGCCTACCTTCCAGTGAAAACGTGTGGCCAGCGTGTCGCCGACCAACACGCCGGTACGGGTTTCGTCGAATTTCTTGCGCACATCCGTGCTGATGTCGATCTCCGGGTACAGATCGACGTAATTCGGACTCACCGCAAAACTGAATATCTGATTGTGCGGATCCTGATAGGCACCACCAAACCAGTTGGCGTAAGCCACGTCCTTGACCCCGGGAACCGCAGCGATGCGCGTATCCAACGCGAGCGGAAGCGTTTCGATGAACGACAGTTTCGACCCGGTCTGCAGGCGTTCGGCACCCGCCGCGCTTTTGCCGGCATCGGCAAAACTGTGGCGCACGCCATCGAGCATGCCAAACAGCAAAAATGCAGCCAGAATCGAAATGAGCGTGAGAATCGTGCGGGTCTTGCGCCGAAACAGCGCCGCCCAGATCAAATGCAGGTATTTCATTTCGGCGCTCCGTTATGCCTGTGCGCTTTGTTCGACCAGGGTGCCCTTGTCCAGATGCAGCGTTTGGGACGCGTGCTCGGCTGCTTTCGGATCGTGGGTCACCATCACGATGGTCTTGCCGTGTTGGCGATTGAGCGTCTGCAACAACCCCAGGACTTCCTCCGCGGATTGACGGTCCAGATCGCCGGTCGGCTCGTCGCACACCAGCAAGGCCGGGTCGGACACGATCGCGCGCGCAATTGCCACGCGCTGTTGCTGACCACCGGAAAGCTCGCCGGGTTTGTGCGTCGTCCGTTCGGACAAGCCGACGAGTTGCAATGCTATCGCCGCATTCTTGCGTCGCTGTGCCGCCGACAATTTCGTCAGCAACAACGGCAGTTCCACGTTTTTTTGTGCCGACAACATCGGCAGCAAATTGTAGAACTGGAAAATGAAACCCACGTTGGCGGCGCGCCATTTCGCCAGTGCGCCTTGACCGAGCTTGTCGATGCGCTGGCCGGCAACGGCAATGCTGCCGTCCGTGGGCGAATCCAGTCCACCGATGAGATTGAGCAACGTGGTTTTGCCGGAACCCGATGGTCCCATCAACGCGAGAAAGTCGCCCTGAGCAATGTTCAGATCGATGTGATGCAACACTTCGACCTTTTGTTTGCCGCGTGCGTATACTTTGCTGACATTGCCGATTTCAACCAGATTAGTCATTGCACCATCCTCGTGTGTTGCGTTATTTCGATTCTTTGACAAGCGTGATTTTTGCCGCATCGGACATTTCTTCTGGTGGCTGCTTGACCACACGCGTACCCGCCGCGATGCCCTGGACCAGACGCAGGTCACTGAAACTCTGGCCTGGCGTCACCGGTTTCACGTGGACGCGCTCGCCATCCACGGCAAACACCACACTGCGACCTTCGCGCTGGACGATGGCCGATGCCGGCACCAATACGCCTTTGGGCGGTTCGGCAGCCGCGTTGGCGGATTTGGCTTTTTCCAGAAACGACACGCGCACGCCCATGTCCGGCAGGATGCGTGGGTCTTTCTGATCCATGGCGACGCGCACCTTGACCGTGGCCTTGCTGCGATCGGCGGTCGGGATGATCGCAATCACATGTGCGGGAATGGTCCAACTCGGATAGGCGTCGAGTACGGCCTGTGCCGGTTGTCCGGCCTGCACGCGATTGATGTAGGCCTCGTTGACATCGACTTCGATTTCCAGCGAATCCATGTCCACGATGGTGCCCACGCCGGTGCGAGTGAATCCGCCACCGGCCGACAAGGGCGACACGATTTCGCCAACCTGTGCCGCCTTGGCAATGACGACGCCGGCGAACGGCGCGCGCACGGTGGTGTAATCCAGTTGCACCTGCGCATAGGCCACGCCGGCGCGCGCCAATGCAATCTGTTTTTGTTGGGCATTGGATTGCGCGACCAGCGTCTTGACCTGGGTTTGCGCGGTTTCCAGCGCCTGTTTCGAGGTGAGATGCCGACCGATCAAATCCTGCTGGCGCGATTCATCGCGCCGCCCCTGGGCCAACTGTGCCTGATATTGCGCCAACGTCGCCTGTGCAACTTGCAGTTGCGCCTGCGCTTGCGCCAGACCCGCCTTTTGCGCGGTGTCTTCCAGATGGGCCAGCACCTGGCCCTGGTCGACGTGCTCGCCTTCTTCGATCAACACATCGGTCAAGGTGCCGGTGATCTGTGCCGATACCGTCGCTTCGCGGCGCGCCGTGACATAACCCGTTGCCTGCAGCACCGCCGTATCGCCACCGCCGGCAGACGGCGCGATCGCCGTCACCGCCTGAATCTGGAAGCGCTGGCCACCGAACATCCACCACGCACCGCCAACCAGCAACAGGAGCAACGCGAAAATTCCCGCCACCACCCAAGGCCAGCGTTTCGGCACATCGCTGTCTTCGCGGTGACGCTTGTCGATGCGCAATTGATTCAACAGGTCGGACTTTTCCATGATATCAATGCGTCTGCACGATTCGGGGCGCCAAGTGTGCCACAAGATTGCATCATCCCTGCGCGCGCTCAATTCGCAAGTATCAGGAATCTGGGGTGACGTTCGTCATGCGAGAGACACGCGTAATCGTTCGACCATTCACGATTGATCCGGCCAGTAATCGGTATGCGTGAGCGTCCTTCGACTTGGCTTCGCTACGGTCAGAGCGTGCCCCGGACTCGATCCGTGGACGAATGGGAAATATCCGGTTGTTGAGGACCGGATCATTGCAGTCGGGTGACGATTGCCAGGCGCTGCAGTTGCCTCGTACCAGCATTTGGTAGCATGCTTGCGCCCCTTTGCATCCGACAATTTCCGGGGACAAAACCAATGAAAGCATTCTGGGCGGTCGGCATCATCTTTCTGGTTATCGGATTGGGTCTGCTCACGGGCGGGTTTTTCCTGTGGCGGTCGAAGACGAATTTCATCGCCCACGCGCTGCATGCCGACGGCACCGTGACGGATCTGGATTATCAGCGCGGCTCCAAAGGCAGCGGCACGTATCACCCGGTCGTGCAGTTTACCGCGCAGGACGGCAAGATCATCCATTTCACCAGCAGCACCGGTTCCAAGCCGGCGGCGTATTCACGCGGTGATCGTTTGCGCGTGTTCTACGACGCGGCCAATCCCGAAGACGCCAGCATCGACAGCTTCGCTTCGAATTGGCTTGGCACGTTGATTTTGGGCGGCATGGGTTTGTTGTTCACCTTGATCGGCGGCGGCATCGTGTGGTGGCGCTTGAACCAGCGCAAGGTACGCGCCTGGCTCGCGCAGAACGGCATGCGCGTACAGGCGAAATTCGAGGGCGCCATCTACGACACCAGCCTTCAAGTCAACGGCCGCAGCCCGTGGCGGCTTACCGCACAATGGCAGCATCCGGTGACGCAAAAAGTCTACACGATGCGCAGCGACCCGATCTGGTTCGAACCGGGCGACTACGTCAAGGATCGCACCACGCTCGACGCGACGATCAACATGGACAATCCGAAGCAGTACTACATCGATACCTCGTTCCTGCCCGAGGCTGGTTGAGCCAAGATGCAATTTGCCTTCGCGCCACCACCCGTCGCATCGATTCCCATAGCCGACAGCGACTCGCGGTTTCCCGTACGCAGGATTTTCTGCATCGGTCGCAACTACGCCGATCACGCGAAAGAAGTGGGTGCGACGGTTGATCGCGGCAATCCGGTATTTTTCTGCAAGCCGGCCGATGCGGTTGTTGCCGATTACGCTGAAATTGCGTATCCGCAGGCTACCGGTGAGTTGCATCACGAAGTCGAAATGATCGTGGCGTTGCATTCCGGCGGTACCGGCATTGGCGCAGAAAAGGCACTTGCCTGCGTGTTCGGGTACGGTGTCGGACTTGATCTGACCCGGCGCGATTTGCAAGCCGCAGCCAAGGCCAAGGCAATGCCCTGGGATACCGCCAAAGCCTTCGATCATTCCGCGCCGGTCTCGGCGATCCATCGCGTGGATGCCGTCGGTCATCCACAACACGTGCAGTTGACGCTGGAAGTCAACGGCTGCACACGCCAGCAAACCGACATTGCGCAAATGATCTGGAGCGTGGCGGGAATCATCGCCGAGCTATCGCACTTGTTCGAGCTCAAACCCGGCGACTTGATCTTCACCGGTACTCCGGCCGGCGTGGGTCCGCTGGTGCGTGGCGATCATTTTCTGGCACGCCTGCAAGGCATTGCCGAATTGCGCGGCCGTATCGTCTGACAACTGCGCGTCATCAGGGCTTTTGCGCTACATTCGCGGTGCCGCGGCGCGGCGCGAATCCTGCAATTGAGCAACCGGGAGAGTAACCGATGAGTTTTTTCAGCGAGTTCAAAACCTTCGCGATGAAGGGTAATGTCGTCGATATGGCCACTGGTATCGTGATTGGTGCGGCCTTCGGCAAGATCGTGTCGTCACTGGTTGCAGAAGTCATCATGCCGCCCATCGGCCTGTTGATCGGTGGCATCGACTTCTCCAACATCAAAACCGTGATCAAGGCTGCCGGGGCCGACGGCAAGGGCGAAGTGGCAATCATGTGGGGCAGCTTCCTGAATACCGTCATCAGCTTCATCATCGTTGCCTTCGCCATTTTTCTGGTCATCAAGCTGATGAACCGCATGATGAGGAAGGAAGAAGCCGCGCCGGCCCCGCCGGCAGCCGATGTCGTATTGCTGACTGAAATTCGGGACCTGCTCAAAGCGCCGAAATAGGCTCACCAGGAAACCTCTGCACGCCCTGCGCTGGTACCGGGTCGTGCAGAGGTTCCCAAACGCCGCGCCGACGTCGTTGAGCGCATGCCGACCGAGCCCAAGCCGTGCAGGCTGCGCTGTCCGGCCGGCGCTACGAGAGCATCGTGAGCATTCCGGGCTGGGCAATGCGGCAACGTATTGCGTTGCGGCTCGGATGGCGCGCGTTCGCTTTTTACTCCCTCGTGCATTCCTCCCGGAACAACTGACGTTGTCCGATGACTTCGCCTGCGCAAGCCGGTTGGCCATTGTGCAAGCCACAGCGACAGTACGGGTCTGATGCTTGATTCCACTGGGAGCACGATATGCGCGGTTTGATGATGGCTGTATCCGGTCTCGTTTTGGCACTGGGCACGATGGCAACATCGATGGCAGCGACGATTACGGTCACGACGGCAAAGGACGAGCTCAATTGCAACAGCGCAAGTTGCGGCAACAACGCCAACGCGCCCAGTCAGGGATGCTCGCTGCGCGAGGCCATGTTCAATGTCGCCGCCGGCAATAACACGTCGTATCCCGAATGCGCCGCGCCCACGGCGGGCGGACCCAACACGATCGAGCTCAATGGTTTTGATATCCAGATCAACGGCGCAGTCGATGATCCGAATCAACCGGGCGGCATGCCTCAAGTGCACAACGGTTCGCTGGAAAACGATGCCAACGTTGTTGACGCGGCGTCGCAAGGTGCGCTGACGGTGCAGAACGGCATGCTCTCGTGCTTTACCGATGGCACGACGCATGTGGGCGCCAAGATGTTCCACGTCAATACCGGTGGCGACCTGACCTTGAGCAAACTCGGCTTGCACGATTGCGAGGACAACGAGCTGGGGATCGCGGTGCGCACCAACTCGGGCACCGGA
>DASSXQ010000108.1:0-7133 GCA_035703725.1 Rudaea sp. | reverse complement strand
ATGGCTTGCCGGGTGTACATATACACCTGCCGCCATCGAAGAGTTCGGCAGGATGAACCGGATTGCGTGCCCGATCGTGCCGTTGGCTACCTGACTTGCCGCGTAAACTTCGTCGGCATTGAACAATAATGATGCGACCGGGAATCCGGCCCCATCCACGCTGGTGCACTGCTCGCCGCGCCCTTGCGGCGGATACACCTTGTTCAAGTCCCAGATGACAACACACCCGGACTGCAAATGACCGGAAACCACGTTGCTCTTGTACGACTCGTACAGTTTCTTGCTGCCGTCCAGGGCGACGAGCAAATGACAATCGTCGCCGTCCCCCGAGTTGTTGCAAGTGTAGCCGGATTGGCCCTCGATGCTGCCGCCATTTGGCAACGGAAACGTCAGGCCATTGAGCGGCTCGCAGTCCGGCAACGAGTAACCGATATCCGGGTCAGGGTCGGCAACAACGGTTACGCGCGGCACGCTTGCTTCATTTGCCGCAGAGACGTGCATGACGTGAATGCTCTGGTCGATCTTGAATCGGTTACCGCTGCCCCACCCTCCGGTCGCCGCAATCATCGTACTGGAATCGGCGTTCAGGGGTGCGTGACTGATATCCCGGCTCCAAACGGCATTTGCGGGAAACTCAGGCAAGGTTGCCGCAGCGACAATACCGTGGACGCCAAGAATACTGGTGAACAAGGCAAAGACAAGCGTGCGTGGCGCCATGAGGTTATCCGTGTGACCAACACGACGCGGATCATACCCATGCGCACCCGAGACACCAGCACGACATTGCGAAATTGTGACTTACCACACCAAATCGGCGGGTACATCATCCTCGTTGGGTGCATCGGGATCGCACAACAACACCAGCGATTCGGCATGGATGGCATGCGCCTGCATCCCCAGTTCGCGCGTAACCAGCAAATAGCGACCGAGCAATTGAACCACGGCCAGATCACCGCGATTGAGCTGGACCAGTTGTTGTTTGGTGCAGTAAATACGGCGAATCTTGTTGCCATGCGGAAAGTGCCGGGGTACATCCGCATCGGCAGCATTCAGGGCTTTGTCGCCGAGCAGCGACGTGAGCTTGAGTTTGCGTTCCTTCTTTTCCCGCGCCGCGCGTTCGGCTTCAGCTTGTTCCCGGACGCGATCTTGCTTTTCCTGGCGGGCACGCAACGCGTACGCGCGCGCAAGATCAAGCTCGGCAGCGTCGCCGCCCGTGGCTTTGCGTTGTCGCGATGCGGGTCCCTGCCGTCGTTGCACGACCGGCTTGGACACCGATTTTTGCGACGGTTTGTCGGCCAATTTTCGAGATGGATTTGGCGCTGGCTTGAGTGCCTTTGCCAGACCGCTCTTCAAAAGTTGATCGCGCAATGATTCGGACATGACATGTATTCACAAAAACTGCAGCCCTGCACGGCTGCGCGTGGATTTTCGGCAATTATGGATGATCCCAACATCAAGCCAAAGTGTCGCATGCCATGGTGGGCACATGCGGGTCGTAACGGCGAATTGTTGCATCACGCATCCTGCGCACTAAAAATGCGGCGGCGCCGGTTCATCGTGCTGATTGTGTGCCAATGCGATTTTCACGTGCGATAGTTCGCCGCGCATGCGCGCAAATGCTTCGCGCATTTCGCCAAGCAGGCGATCATGCCCGGTCACCGTTGCATCCAGCGTGTGCATGGTTTGTTCGAGAAAGGCGAAACGAACCTCAAGTTCGTCGAGACGTTTTTCCAGGGTTGCGCTCATGTCGGATTCGTTCACAGGCGTCCATCGACGGAATCCGCCGGCAGCACGTATTTCACATCGTAAATCACCGCGTTGGGCTTTGCCAAAGCACGCACGCCGGTGATACCCAATTCGCGAAACTGTTGATGTGCCACGGCCAGCACGATTGCGTCGTATTTGTCCTGCGGCAATGTCCGCATTGGTCTGATTCCGTATTCGCGTTCGCACTCGTCGGCATCGGCATGGGGATCGTACACGTCGACCTGCGCATGGCAAGCGCGCAATTCATCGACGATTTCACGCACACGCGTGTTGCGCAAATCGGGGCAATCTTCCTTGAACGTGATCCCCAGTACCAGCACGCGACTGCCGACGACGTTGATTTGCTTGAGCGCCATCAGGCGCAGAATTTGCGCACTTACATGCGCACTCATGCCCTCGTTGATCCGGCGCGCAGCACTGATCAATTCCGGATAAAACCGGGCCTCTGACGCCTTGTGAATCAGGTAATACGGGTCCACGCCAATGCAATGGCCACCAACCAGGCCCGGACGAAATTTAAGGAAATTCCACTTCGAGCCGGCCGCGTCGAGCACCGCTTCGGTATCGATTCCGAGACGCGAAAAAATCAATGCCAGCTCATTGACCAGGGCGATATTGACGTCGCGCTGGATGTTCTCGATCGCCTTGGCCGCTTCGGCTACACGGATGCTTGGCGCGCGATGCGTACCGGCATGCACAATGCGACGGTACAAGCCATCGACGAATTCCGCTGTTTCCGGCGTCGAACCGGATGTCACCTTGACGATATCCGCCAAGCGCCGCGATTTGTCGCCGGGGTTGATGCGTTCGGGGCTGTAGCCGACGAAAAAGTCACGGTTGCAACGCAAGCTGGAAGCGCGCTCGAGCACCGGAACACACACTTCTTCGGTCGCACCCGGATACACGGTGGATTCGAAGATAACCACATCACCGCGATCGAGATACTGCCCGATGGTTTCGCTGGCCGAAATCAATGGCGACAAATCGGGCCATTTGTGCGCGGTTACCGGTGTCGGCACGGCAACGATGACGACATTGCAGTCGCGCAATGACGCCGCATCGGTACTGAAACGCAATTGCGTCGCCGCAGCAAGTTGCTGTGCATCGATTTCGCCGGTCGCATCACGGCCGGCCTGCAATTCGGTCACGCGAGTTGGATTGTTGTCGTAACCGAGTGTCACAAATGCACGTCCCAGCGCGACGGCCAGGGGCAGGCCGACATAGCCCATGCCGACAACACCAATGCGCGCATCGCGCAAATTGAGGACGAAACTCACGCCAACTCTTCGGCGTGGCGGATGCTGCGTCCACGACCAATGCCGTAGTACGCGATACCGGCAGCCTCAACCGCGCCGGGCTCGTAAATATTTCGTCCGTCGAATATCACGGGTGTGGCAAGTGCGGCGCGAATTCTCGCGAAGTCCGGGCTCCAGAAAACTTTCCATTCAGTTGCAATGACCAGCGCATCGGCGCCATCGAGTGCGGCATATGCATCGTCACACAACGTCAACTCGGTACGCTGCCCATACAGTCGCGCGGCTTCGGCACTGGCTTCCGGATCGTACGCCCGCACGTTCGCGCCGTCAGCCCAGAGTTGCTCAAGCAGGCGTCGACTCGGCGCCTCGCGCATGTCGTCGGTATTGGGTTTGAACGCCAGCCCCCACAGCGCGATGGTCTTGCCGGAAAGTATTCCGGAAAAGTGTCGCAGCATCAGTTCGTGGAGTTTTTCCTTCTGATCGCGATTGACCGCCTCGACCGCGTCGAGCAAGCGCGCCTGATAACCGTGGCTGCGCGCAATGCGTTCCAGCGCCTGCACATCCTTGGGAAAACACGACCCGCCATAACCCGCGCCGGGGTAGATGAACGAATAACCGATACGTGGATCCGATCCAATGCCATGACGCACCAGTTCGATATCCGCACCGACGCGTTCGGCAATATTGGCCATCTCGTTCATGAAGCTTATTTTGGTCGCAAGCATCGCGTTGGCCGCGTATTTGGTCAGCTCGGCAGAACGTACATCCATCAGCACGAGTCGCTCGTGATTGCGGTTGAACGGTGCGTACAACGCTTTGAGCATGTCGATTGCGCGATCACTGTCCGAACCAATCACGATGCGATCCGGACGCATGCAATCCTTGACGGCATCGCCTTCCTTCAGGAATTCAGGATTGGAGACGACATCGAATTCGATATCGAGCTTGCGCAACGCCAGTTCGGCCGCAATTGTCTTGCGCACCAGGTCTGCCGTACCGACGGGAACGGTGGATTTGTTGACCACGATACAAGCGGTGTCGATATACCGACCAATCGTGCGCGCCACGGCCAACACATGCGACAGGTCGGCGCTGCCATCTTCGTCCGGCGGCGTGCCCACGGCAATGAACAACATTTGACCATGCGCAATCGCCTGCGCGGCGTCGGTGGTGAAGCGCAAACGTCCGGTTGCCCGATTGGCCGCAACCAATTCCTCCAGTCCCGGCTCGAATATCGGCACTTCACCGCGATCCAATGCCGCGACCTTGGCCGCATCGATATCGACGCAAACCACGTCGTTACCCACTTCCGCCAGACAGGTGCCGGTGACGAGTCCGACATAACCGGTGCCAAACAAGGTAATTCGCATCTTCCATCCAGTCTTCGCGTGTCCAGACTGCTGGACGCCCGCGGAACACGCATTGTAGTGACCGCGACGTTGTCGGGCAAAGCCAAGCTGAAATCACTGCTCGCCAATGTCGGTGCGTAACGCAATTTCAACCCGTGAGGTTGGAATGAGCGCAAGGCGGTTTCAATTGACCGCGTTTCGAGTTTCCCGCTACCGGACGCAAATGCATTTCATCCCGACAAAAGCTCGAGTCGCGAGCATGCGCAAAAAAAAGGCGCGGAGCGATCCGCGCCTTGCTTGTACCCGAAAATCCGGCTTACTTCTTTGTTGGTTCAGCCTTCGGCGCGGCTGCCGCCGGCTTGTCGATGCTGATCAGTTTGACATCAAAGATCAAGGTCGCGTCCGGGCCAATGCTTCCCTGGCCGCGCTCGCCATAAGCCAGCTTGGCAGGAATGTAGAGCTTGTATTCCGAGCCAACCGGCATCAATTGAAAAGCTTCGGTCCAGCCCGGGATCACGTTGGTCAGCGGAAATTTCACCGGTTGGCCACGGTCAATCGAGCTGTCGAACTTGGTGCCATCGATCGTGGTGCCCGTATAGTCCACAGTGACCGTGTCGGTTTTGCTCGGTTTTGGACCGTTGCCTTGTTTGATGACTTCGTACTGCAAGCCGGATGCCGTTACCTTGACGCCTTTTTTTGTCTTGTTCTTGGCCAGGAACGCATCACCTTCCTTCTGATTTTTCTCGGCTTCACTTTTCATCTTGGCCTCTTGCTTGGCGCGGAGGTGCTGCACGAACTGCTGGCGCACAGCCAGCGATTCATCCTTGGTCAACTTCGTCTTGCCGCCGCTGCCGCTGGCTTCCAATGCCTCGCTGACGATCTTGATGTCGATCTCGTCCTTGATTCCTTGCAGGCGCTCGCCGATGTCCATGCCAACCATGTAGCTGTACTCGGCTTTCTTGTTGCCCTTGAACTTGGCGTCGATAGCCGCTTGATCCACTTTTGGGGCCGCTTCAGCCGCAGCCGGATGCGCGGGATGCATCACCGGCGCGGTGTGATGCGGATTTTCCGCAGCGCCGACGCTGCCGGCGGCCAATGCCACCGCAATCGCGCCTGCGGTCAATGTCTTGCGCAGAAACTGAGTCATGTGTACTCCTGAGATATTGAATTGGTTGCCAACCATGCGGCATGCAGCGATATCGCCATATTCCACCATGGAACGGGCAAATCGGCCGCGTATTGTGCGGCGCCCGCAAGCCGAACGCAAACAGGCGAAAATTTGACTTCGCTTCTGGCGCCAGGTTCCATGTCGCGTTTCATTCGTTTCGCCCCAAGTCCGGCAGCACGGGACAAAAAGGGTTTTTCGCCAGCCTGCTAAAATACCGGCATGCTGAAATTTGACGATCTTGCGCTGCGGCGCGGCCCCTTGTTGCTGATTGAACACATGGATATCGGCCTGCACGCCGGCTGGCGCGTGGGTATTTGCGGACGCAATGGCGCCGGCAAATCGAGCCTGTTGGCGCTGGTTGCCGGTGAACTTGGCCCGGATGCCGGCCATTTCGAGCGACCTCGCAACTGGACGCTGGCTTACGTTCGTCAGGAAGTTCCGGCGCTGGAATCCACGGCGCTGGACTATTTGCTCGACGGTGACCATGAATTTCGCGAAATCGAGCGCGCGCTGGAAAAGGCAGAAGCCGAACACGATGCGACTGCATTGGCCACACTGCACGAACGCATGTACGCCATCGATGGTTACGCGGCTGCCGCACGCGCTGGCGAATTGCTGCATGGCCTGGGCTTTGCCCATGGCGACGAAACCCGCAAGGTCAATGAATTTTCCGGTGGCTGGCGCATGCGACTGAATCTGGGTCAGGCACTCATGTGCCGATCGGATTTGCTGCTTCTCGACGAACCAACCAATCATCTGGATCTCGACGCCGTGCTCTGGTTGGAAGGCTGGCTCAAACGCTATTCCGGAACACTCTTGTTGATATCGCATGATCGCGAATTCATCGATGCGATTGCCACCCATGTGCTTGCAATTGCCGACCAACGCGCCGAATTGTTTGCGGGAAACCTCACCGGCTACGAGCGCAAACGCTCGGAGCGTCTGATCCAGCAGCAGGCGATGTTTGAAAAGCAGCAGCGTGAACGCGCTCACCTGCAACACTTCGTTGATCGCTTCCGCGCCAAGGCAACCAAGGCGCGTCAGGCACAGAGCCGCATCAAGGCGCTGGAGAGAATGGTCGACATAGCTCCAATTCGCGCGGCATCCGGTATTCAATTCACCTTTCGCGAACCAGCGGCATTGCCGTCGCCACTACTCAAACTCGACGAGGCCGTGGCCGGCTATGGCAGCCGCCGTGTGCTGCACAATGTGACGTTCAATTTGACCCCGGGCGACCGCATCGCCTTGCTTGGCGCCAACGGTGCCGGCAAATCAACGTTGGTGAAGCTGCTCGCCGGAGTGCTGGCACCGCTTGCCGGCGAACGTCTGGGCGCGCGTGACCTTGCCATTGGTTACTTTGCCCAGCACCAGCTCGAACAGCTTGATTCAACAGCAACGCCCGTTGCGCACCTGTTGCGCCTGGATCCAAATCTGGGAGAGCGTGCCGCGCGCGATTTTCTCGGTGGATTCGGCTTCGCCGGCGAGCGCGCGTTGACGCTTGTCGCACCATTTTCCGGTGGCGAAAAAGCACGCTTGTGTCTGGCGCTCACGGTATTCCAGCGCCCGAATCTGCTCCTGCTCGACGAGCCGACC
>DASSXQ010000082.1:0-12084 GCA_035703725.1 Rudaea sp. | reverse complement strand
TTGGGGATTGGGGATTGGGGATTGGGGATTGGGGATTGGGGATTGGGGATTGGGGATTGGGGATTGGGGATTGGGGATTGGGGATTGGGGATTGGGGATTGGGAAAGCCAACAAGGTGTCATTCCCGTGCAGGCGAGACCGTGGGGACAGGATGCCGGAACAATGATTCGCGTAGCGAAGGGTCCGAAACCCGTCCAGATCTAACCCCGCGGATGATGCTTCTCATGCAGCCGCTTGAGTCCTTCACGGGCTACCAGCGTGTAAATCTGGGTGGTTGACAGGGAACTGTGGCCGAGCAACATCTGCAGCGCGCGCAGGTCGGCACCATGATTGAGCAGATGCGTTGCGAAGCAATGGCGCAGCACATGCGGCGAAATGCGACGCGTATCGATACCGGCCGTCAGCGCATGGCGCTTGACCATCACCCAGAACATTTGCCGGGTCATGGCGGCGCGGCGGTTGGTCACGAAAACCGCATCGACGGCCTGACCATGCAGCAGCAGCGGGCGCGCCGTCGTGTAATAGCGTTCCAACCAATCCTGCGCTTGTTCGCCCAACGGGACGAGGCGCTCCTTGCCACCCTTGCCGGTCACGCGCAGCACGCCCTGACGCAGATTCACCTGTCCGGTCCGCAAGCCGACCAGCTCGCTCACGCGCAAGCCGGTCGCATAAATCAATTCGAACATCGCCCGATCACGCAATCCCAGCGGGGTATCCACCTGCGGCGCTTGAATCAGCGCCTCGACTTGCGCTTCGGACAACGCCTTCGGCAGCGGCTTGGGCAGCTTCGGCGCATCCAGCAGCAGCGTCGGATCTTGCGTGATCGCGCCTCGACGCAGTCGCAACCGGAAAAAATGTCGCAAAGTGGACAGCAAGCGCGCATTCGAGCGCGCGCTGAAGCCCTTGCCATTCTTGCCACCGTGCGCGGAACGTTGCGCCAAGTAGCGATACAGCGATTCACGCGAGCAGCCATCCAGGCTCTCGCCACGCGCCGCGAGCCAGCGCGCCAGACCTTCCAGATCACAGCGATAGCTGCTCAGAGTGTTGTCGGCCAACCCACGCTCGGACCAGAGGCGCTCGACGAACATATCGATGGCGTCGCGATCCGCGTCGCTGACTGTGGCTTGGATCGATTTTGGTTCGTCCATTGTGCAAACCAGAGGCGCAAGCGCCAAGCATAGCCCGCGCGACGCCGGCGCGCGCGAAGCCGGGCGTAATAAGCCGGGTGCTGGGTCCGAGCCGCATCGCCGGAGCGCCGGATCGCAAAAAAAACGCCGAAGTGCAGAAAAACCGTTCGCGTTGAGCGTCGCGCGCACAGCCAGCGCAGTCCCGGCCCGCAGGGCAAGCGCGCGCGGTGTGCCTGCGTGCGGGTCGCGGTAAACTGGGAACGTGGGTAGCAGAAACGTTCAGGTTGCCAACGCACTCTGGCTATCCAACGATTCCGACAAGCAGCCCCTTGCGAAACCAACATGAGTCAAACCATTCCAATCACGGCGACACCTGCCACCCTGGACCGGCGCTTGTTTGCGTTGTTCTACGATCTGTTGCCGCTGCTCGGCCTGTGGTTTGTTGCCGGCATGCTCACCCTGGTGTTCACCAACGGCCATTTCGACCCGAGCAACCCGCATCATCAGGCATTGGCGCGTGCCTTGATCGTGGCGTTGAGTGCGGGCTACTTCGTGTTGTCGTGGACCCGCGGCGGCCAGACGGTCGGCATGCGCGCATGGAATTTGCGTATTGTCGACTGCGCCGGTCGGCGTCTCGCCTGGCCGCGCGCACTGCTGCGATTTGCCGTTGGCATCATATCGCTGGTTGCACTCGGCGCCGGATTCTGGTGGAGCCTGATCGATCCGCAATGCCGCACCTGGCACGACATCGCGTCCAATTCACTCATGACAAGCGTTGCGACGAAAGAGCAGGCGTAGCGTAGTGAATCTCGCCGAGCAGCGTCGCTACGCCCACCGGTCAAGAATCGTCCAAGATTCGCCATAGATGAAGTCCGCCAGCGTCGGAGCGAAATCGGCCAACGCATCGCGCTTGGAAAGCATGTCGAATACAGCGTTCATGAATCGATCATGCGTTCCATGAGGGTATGTCCAGGCAGCCTCTGGAAGATCGAAAGGCGTGTTCGTGTCCAGACCGTCGGGGGAGATTTCGCAGCGGCAATTGAGCACGCCGACGCGCCAGCAAAATTGGGATTTGCCCGGTAGACCGAAACCATTGCATTGAATATCGGCATGATCGATGGGTCGACCGGCATCTCTGCCGCTTGCTTGACGGTAATGCAGCGCCGGACCCGATCAGGTTTGACGCTGGCCTTGACTGACGATTCGTTGGCACCGTGAACATCTGGCGTTGGGTGCGGGCCGCAATCCTGCGTCGAGGTTACCGCGTATTTGCGGATGGTGTCCGCTTGCAGGCCATCAATGAAATTAATGCCATCCGGGCCGTTTTTGGCTCGGGCCACCATGCCAAGATGGGTACAGCCCGCGCAACTGCGCTGATCCAGAACGGGGAATTGCCGATCCAGTCAGCACCAATAAACAAAACACTACATTCGAAAGCAACTCGATCAGCGCCGAAGTCTTTCGGTCGAAATCACAACTCATCGTCCGTCGCCCGGCGCTGGTTCCCCCGTTGCGCAAGATCCAACCTCTCCCGCTTCGCCGTCAATCTGTCAATTCTTGCAGGCAAATCAGCCAAACCGCCTGAAATAGACAAATGCCATCGCCGCCAGTATCAACGATGGCAACGCATTGGCCAGGGCCAGATTGAAATTGTATACAACGCCCATGTTGACCACGGCGATCTGGAAGAAATAAAAGCTGATGGCGATGACGATGCCGATGAACAAGCGCTTGCCCGCGCCTCCGGTACGCAGCGTGCCAAACGCGAAAGGTACTGCACAAAACGCGAGTACCAGCACGTTGAGCGGGAAAAATACACGGGTCCAGAAAGCGCGTTGATAGGTTGTCGCCGCCTGACGATTGCGCTGCATGTATTCGATGTTGCGCTGCAGATCGCGCATCGACAGATACTCCGGGTGAATCATCGACACGGCCAGTACGTTCGGATCAAGGCTGGATTGCCAGTGCGATTGCTTGCTGATCGAGGTCACTGCCTGTACATCATCGCGAAACTCGGTACGGCGCACGTCATGCAGCGTCCATGCGCCAGCTTCATGCGTGGCAGTCTTGGCCACCGATAATGCATGCAATTGACCTGTCTGGCTGAACTCGAACACACGCACATCCTGCAATTCCACGCCATGCCCATGTTTGCCGCTGCGCGTGTGCCCGTGCTTGGCATTGATGACATCGTTGCCATCGCGCGCCCAAACACTGCCGCCGCGCCCGATGGCGACGTCCTTTGACTTGGCACTCAGGGCCAGTGCTTCCGCGCGGTGCTCGGCATTGGGCGCAATCGTCTCGCCTACGACCATCACCATTGCAGTGAGTACGGCCAGGGTGAAAATGACCGATAGGCAAATGCGCAATTTCGACATTCCCGCCGCGCGCAATGCGGTCAATTCACCACTTGCGGCCAGACCACCCATGCCGAGCAACCCGCCAATCAGCGCGGCATAACCGAAGAATTGATAGCTGCGCCTTGGCACCGTCAACAGCGTGTAGGCAACGGCCTTGCTCAAGGTGTAATGACCGGTGCCAATGTCGTTGATCTCGCCAATGAAAGCGCGAAACGCATCGAAGCCAACCAGGAATCCCCATGTCAGCGCCACCGCGCCAAGCACCGACAGCGCAACCAGTTTGTCCACTCTTTTCAACGCCGGCATGCGCATCAGGCGGTCCTCGCACTGGCCAGCTTGCGTGTCTTTCTCGGCTTCGGCAACTGCTGCCCACGCCATAACAGATAAATGCCAATCAGCGCGGTGGGTATTTGCACAATCCAGAATCCAATGCCAGGCGCAAGCGTGCCCTGACCAATCCACGAACGCACCAGCGCCAGACAGTTGTAGTAGACAAACCACGCCAGCAACGCGACCAACATGCGCGCATAGCGCGGTTCGCGCGGACTGGACCGCGCCAGAGGCACAGCCAGCAACACAAGCACGAGCAACGAAATCGGCGCGGTCAGGCGCCATTGCAATTCGGTACGCTGCACGATGTCCGTGCTGCCGACGAGTTGCAGCGTTGGCGCGCTGCGCTTGACCGAATCCGGCGTGGTATCCGTGTCGTTGTCCGGCAGCTTGATGTCGTTGCGCTTGTAGCGCATCAGGCGGAAGTTGTCCTGACCGATTACACCCTCGACTCGAAAGCCGTCATTGAGTCCGAGAAAACGTTGCTCACCATCGGCTTCGTGGTACAACTCGCCGTCGGCTGCCGTAACGATATTGATGCTGGTACTGCCATCGTGGGTGTTCGGGCGTTCGCTTTCGAGAAACAATTTCTTGAAATGCGCGCCATCCGCGCTCATCGATTCGACGTACAACACGCCGTCCTTGCCCGGCAGATCGACGAATCGACCCGGCTCCAGACCGGCCACGATCAGGGAGCGACTGGCCTGTTCCTGCAACGATTGCGCCTGGCGTACAGCGGCGGGCGCCAGCCACAACGAGATGAATGCCATTACCAGCACGAGCGGCAATGCAAACAATGCCAGCGGTCGCAACAGGCCGCTCAATGGCAATCCCGAGGCGGAAAAAACCGCCATCTCGCTTTCGCGGTACAAACGTCCGTAAGCCATCTGCACGCCGAGAAACGCCGCCAGCGGAACAAGCAACGTCAGCGCATCCACGCTGCGCAAGCCAATCAGAGCAAGCAGCAAGTCAGCGGCAACCCGCCCACGCGCAATCTTGGCGAGAAGATCTGCCACGGTCGCGCCAACCAGGACCAGCAGCAGGATGAGCACGGCCGCAATGAAGCTCCACAACAGCTCCCGCGCCAGATAGCGATCCACGATTCGCAGCATTACCTACGCCAATCCAGTAAACTTGGAGTTTCGCAATTTGAACGCATTCCGGGTTCAGGTCAGCTGAAGTGTCGGCTCCAAGTGTAGCCGGGACACCCCGCTTGCGTCGCCAGCGATTTTCCCTTGATCACCGTGGAACCACCCATGACCGTATCGTTCAGCCTCAGTCAGCAATCGCCCGAAACCACTGCATCGCCCTGCGTGGTCGTGGGCGTATTCGAGGATCACATGCTTACCGCCGCGGCCGCGCGCGTTGACGAAAAATGCAACGGCACGCTCAAGCGCCTGCTCGAAAGCGGCGACATCAGCGGCAAGATCGGCAGCACGCGCGTGTTGTTCGGTTTGCCCGGCATCACCGCCGCACGCGTTCTGGTGGTTGGACTGGGAGAACAAAAAAGCTTTGATGGCGCGCGTTTCAAGCGCGCTTGCGCCGAAGCCGCACGCACGCTCAAGACATTGCCGCTGGAATCCGCCACATCGTATTTGACCGGAATCGACGTGCCCGGCAAAGACGTCGCCTGGAAGCTGCGCACGGCTGCCTTGAGCAGCGATGCGGAAGCCTACAAATACACGGCGACATTCAAGCCCAAGGAAAAGTCCGGCAAGCCCGAATTCAGTGCGATTGCGTTCGTCGGCGATGAAAGCCATGCCAGCGTACTTTCTCAGGCAGTCGGGATTGCCAACGGCGTGCGTTTCGCACGCGAAATGGGCAATTTGCCGCCCAATCTGTGCACACCGATTTACGTCAGCGAACAAGCCCGCAAGATTGCCAGCGAACACGATGGCGTGAGCTGCGAGGTACTGGATGAAGCGCAGATGCGCGAACTCGGCATGGGTGCGTTGCTTGGCGTTGCGCAGGGTTCAGCCAACCCGCCACGGTTGATTGTTCTGCAATGGCGTGGCGGTGGCGAAAGCGACAAACCCTACGCACTGGTCGGCAAGGGAGTCACCTTCGACAGCGGCGGCATTTCGATCAAGCCCAGCGCGGGCATGGAGGAAATGAAGTTCGACATGTGCGGGGCGGCCGGTGTGCTCGGCGCATTTCTCGCGGCTGTGGAATTGAAGCTGGCGCTGAATCTGGTTTGTGTGGTGCCGAGCGTGGAAAACATGCCAGGGGCCAATGCGCAACGCCCGAGCGACGTGGTCACGAGCATGTCCGGAATTACCATTGAGGTACTCAATACCGATGCGGAAGGTCGCCTGATTTTGTGCGATGCGCTGACCTACGTGCAGAAATTCAAACCGCAAGTCATCATTGATGCTGCGACCCTGACTGGCGCCTGCGTCGTCGCGCTGGGCAGCCACGCCAGCGGACTGATGAGCAAGGACGACACGCTTGCCAACGAGCTGATCGCTGCCGGGGAAGATACGCTTGATCGCGCCTGGCGCCTGCCGCTGTGGGACGATTACCAATGCCAACTCGACACCGGCTTTGCCGACGTCGCCAATATCGGCGGCAAGACTGCAGGCGCAATCACTGCCGGCTGCTTCCTGTCGCGCTTCACCGACGGATATCGCTGGGCCCATCTGGATATCGCCGGCAGTGCCTGGAATTCCGGCCGCAAAGGCTCGGCCACCGGTAGGCCGGTCGCCTTGCTGGTGCAATATTTGCTGGATCGAGCCGGGGCCGGAAAATAAGGAATCGGCGGTCGACAAGAACAAAAAAAAAGCAGTCATTGATTCTCGAATTTCAATCCCCGGCCTTCCAATGCCCCGCGCCGACTTCTACCTGATCGCCAAACCGCGCTTCCGCGACGATCCGCTGTTGCTGGTGTGCGAATTGGCAAAAAAAGCGTTCGCGGCCGGCAAACCCACAAACATTCTTGCGCGCAGTGCCGAACAGGCTGAACAGCTCGACGAGAAATTATGGGAATTCGATGAGATGTCCTTCATCCCTCACCAGATTGCCGGCGACGACGACGACACGATTACTCCGGTGCTGATTGTGCCGCCGGAACTGGAAGCCGCGGATCGCACGATGGTCATCAATTTGCGTGATGTGTGTGCGCCGGGAAATTTCGAGCGTGTGCTGGAAGTGGTTCCGGCCGACGAAGCCCAACGTTCCGGATCGCGCCAACGCTGGAAGACCTATCAGCAAGCCGGGTTCGACCTGACCAAGCACGATATGTGACGAGCCGGGAATAGAGAATGGGGAATTGGGAATCGCAAGGCACGTAAACGATTCCCGATTCCCGATTCCCGATTCCCGATTCCCGATTCCCGATATGGACAAAAGTTTCGATCCGAAAACCCGCGAAGCCCGGTGGTATCAGCACTGGGAAGACGCCGGTGCGTTCAAGCCGCACGGCGATGGCGAGCCGTACTGCATCCTGTTGCCGCCGCCAAACGTGACCGGCACGTTGCATATGGGACACGCGTTCCAGGATACGATCATGGATGCGCTGATCCGCTATCAACGCATGCGCGGCCGCCGCACGTTATGGCAAGGCGGCACCGATCACGCCGGCATTGCCACGCAGAAAATTGTCGAGAACCAGCTTGCTGCGCAGGGCAAAACACGCCACGACCTGGGTCGCGAAAAATTTGTCGAGCGGGTTTGGGAATGGAAGGGTGAATCCAAATCGATCATTGGCAACCAGATGCGGCGTCTTGGTGCATCCATCGACTGGTCGCGCGAACGCTTCACCATGGATGCGGGACTGTCGGCAGCGGTAAAAAAAGTTTTCGTGGAATGGTATCGCGCCGGTTTGCTCTATCGCGGCAAGCGTCTGGTGCATTGGGACCCTGTGCTGATGACCGCGGTGTCGGACCTGGAAGTCAACAGCGAGGAAAAAGACGGCTCATTGTGGTCGATCCGCTACCCGGCCAGCGACGGCGGTGAAGGCTTGATCGTGGCGACAACGCGACCGGAAACCATGCTCGGCGACGTGGCCGTGGCCGTGCATCCGGACGACGAACGCTATCAGGCGCTGATCGGCAAGACACTGAAATTGCCGCTCGGTGATCGCGAAATTCCCGTCATCGCCGACGATTATGTCGATCGCGAGTTCGGTACCGGTGCAGTGAAGATCACCCCGGCGCATGATTTCAATGACTGGCAAATTGGCGCTCGCCACGGTCTCGCACCGCGCGTCATTCTCACCCTCGACGCCAAAATCAGCGCTGACGCACCGGAAAGATATCGTGGCATGGATCGCTTCGTCGCGCGCAAGGCCGTGCTTGCTGACCTGGATGCACTCGGCCTGCTGGTCGAAACGAAGAAGCACAAATTGCAGGTACCGATCAGCCAGCGTTCGGATGCGGTGATCGAACCAATGTTGACCGATCAATGGTTTCTGGATCTGACTTCCGACACGCGCGTGGACGGCAAGCCGGGCCCGGGCGGACGCAAGGCCATTACCGAACCCGCGTTGCATGCCGTGCAGTCGGGCGATATCAAGTTCGTGCCGGAAAATTGGTCCACCACGTACAACAAATGGCTGGAAAACATTCAGGACTGGTGTGTCAGCCGCCAATTGTGGTGGGGACATCGTATTCCGGCATGGTACGACGAGGCCGGAAATATTTTCGTCGGCGAAGATGAAGCCGACGCACGCGCGCATGCCGATGCCCAGCCGGTAGGCGCGCTGCGCCAGGACGAGGACGTGCTCGACACGTGGTTTTCCTCCGCGCTATGGCCGTTCTCGACGATGGGTTGGCCGGCGCAGGAACCAGTGCAGGAAGATGGCCAAGAGGTTGCGAATTGGTCGCGCGATCAGGCATTCCTGCCCAGCGCCGTGCTCGTCACCGGTTTCGACATCATTTTTTTCTGGGTCGCACGCATGGTCATGGCGACCCAGTATTTCACCGGGAAGGTGCCGTTCCGCGAGGTTTACATCAATGCCATCGTGCGCGACGCCGAAGGCCAGAAGATGTCCAAGTCCAAGGGCAACACGATTGATCCGCTGGATCTGATCGACGGTATCGACGTGGAATCACTGGTGAAAAAATCCACCGCGTCGCTGCTGATTCCGCAGGTGCGCGCCAAGGTCGAAAAGCGCATTCGCAAGGATTATCCCGATGGTATTGCTGCGGTCGGTGCGGATGCGATGCGCTTCACTTTCGCCGCGCTGGCAACTTACGGTCGCACCATCAACTTCGATTTGAAACGCGCCGAAGGCTACAAGAATTTCTGCAACAAGCTGTGGAATGCAGCGCGCTTCGTATTGATGAATTGCGAGGAAGTGGCGGGAATCGGGAATCGGGAATCGGGAATCGAAAAAGCGCCGAGCACGGATGCGGAAAAGTGGATATTGGCGCGTTTTTCACAAATGCTTGCGACAGTCGAAGAGCAGTTTGCGCTGTATCGATTCGATCTGGTCGCACAAGCCTTGTACGAATTTACCTGGAATGAATTCTGCGACTGGTTTCTCGAGTTGGCGAAACCCGCACTCAATGGCGATGACCAGGTCGCGGCCGACTCCACGCGTCATACGCTGCTGCATGTGCTCGAAGCGCTGCTGCGCGCACTGCACCCGATCATTCCATTCATCACCGAAGAAATCTGGCACGAAGTGGCGCCGAAACTCGGCATCGTTGGCGATTCAATCGCGACGCAGACCTACCCGCGCGCGACAGATTTCCCGACCGACGCGAACGCGGAAAGCGAAACCGAATGGCTCAAGTCCGTGGTGTCGTCGGTGCGCCGCATCCGCAGCGAGATGAATATCGCGCCGGGGAAAAGCATTCCACTGTTGTTTGCCGGCGGCGGCCAGGCCGATCACGCGCGCGCCGAGAAATTCGTTTCGCAGATCGCGTTTCTGGTGCGTGCCGAATCACAACGCTGGATTGACGCCGGAGAAGCCGAACCCGCGTCGGCGGCAGCCATCGTGGGCGAAATGAAATTGCTCATTCCGCTGGCAGGCCTTATCGACCTGGACGCCGAAAAGGCGCGATTGGAGAAGGAAATAAAACGTCTCGAAGGCGAAATTGGCAAAAGCAACGCCAAACTCGCCAACTTTGGTCCGAACACACCCACAACAGTCATCGATCAGGAAAAGCAACGCGTGGTCGAACGCACCGCGCAACTATCCGCGCTGCGCGACCAGGCACGGCGGCTGTAAGACGGTCGGGACCAGCGGCAAGGTCGTTTGCAGCGTGTCCTCCAATCCAAGCTTGCTGTTCATCGTTCGATACGACGAAGATTTCCGGCCAAACGTACATGGCGCGCATCTGCGCATCGCCATCACCCAAAGCCGAAGCCGAAGCTTGAAGCGTAGACTCTCTGGCGACAATCTCCCGTTCGAAATCTGACAGACTGTCGCACTGCAAGTCGGTATCTGCTTCGGCGTTTTTTGCGCGAGGCAGAAACGCAGCGTAGTCCTTCTGCAACAACGCACGTACATCGTCCGTCTTGGCATTCGTGCGCGTTGGGTTGGCCAGCGGCGGGCACCGTCGCGTTTGCGCTGATGAGTTCCTGTGTCGCTACTTCTGCTTTGGGCCGAAACCCGCCTTCGATCAACATCAATCGTTTCCGAATCCCAAGATTGGAACCCGCAGATGGCATACTGCGCCGGCCATGTTGGCTTTCGGGAATGCTTTCAAATGTCTTTTTTCCAACGCTGCCTTGCATCGTGTTTGTTGAGCATCATCGCGATGACTCACCTGCACGCCGAATCCGATCCGCATTCCCACGCGCAGCCGGATGCGGTGCGCGTGACCGCGCTCGCGCTGGATCTCGCGGTGTCTTTCGACAAGCGCGAACTGTCCGGCAACGCGACGCTGCAACTGGATTGGCGCGATGCGGCCGCGCGCGAACTCGTGCTCGACACCCACGATCTGGCGATCGCGAAAGTCGAAGTCGCGGACCAGGCAGGACATTGGTCGCCGGCGAAATATTCGCTCGACAAGGCCGATCCCAGGCTGGGTTCGGCGTTGCGCATCGCCGCGAGCGCGCAGAATCCGCAAGTGCGCATTGCCTACCACACGAATCCGGATGCGTTCGGTCTGCAATGGCTCGATCCCGCGCAGACGGCGGGCAAGAAGCATCCGTTCATGTTCTCGCAATCCGAGTCCATCGCCGCGCGTTCGTGGGTGCCGTTGCAGGACACGCCGGCAGTGCGCTTCGCCTACACCGCGCACATCCGCGTGCCGAAAGAACTGCGCGCAGTCATGAGTGCAAACAATGACGCCAAGCATGCGCTCGACGGCGATTTCCGTTTCGACATGCCGCAGAAGATTCCTTCGTATCTGCTCGCGCTGGCGGTCGGCGATCTGGCGGTCAGGGAAACCGGCCCGCGCAGCGCGGTGTATGCGGAACCTGCGACCGTGGAATCGGCCGCAAGGGAATTTTCCGACACGGAAAAGATGATCGAGACGGCCGAAAAACTTTACGGTCCGTATCGTTGGGGCCGCTACGACATCCTCGTGCTGCCGCCGTCGTTTCCCTACGGCGGCATGGAAAATCCGCGCCTGACGTTCGCCACGCCGACGATCATTGTCGGCGACAAATCGCTGGTCAGCGTGATCTCGCACGAACTCGCGCATTCGTGGTCGGGGAATCTCGTGACCATGGCGGCATGGCGGCACATGTGGCTCAACGAAGGCTTCACCACTTACGTGCAGGGCCGCATCGTCGAAGCCGTGTACGACAAGCAGCAGGCCGATGAGGAATTCATCATCGACGCGAACGAACTGCGCGCGCAGATCAAGGACGGCGAAATCCCGCCCGCCGACCAGCGCCTGGTGCCCGACCTGACTGGCCGCGGCGCCGACGACGGACAATCCGACGTCATCTACACCAAGGGCGCGTGGTTCCTGCAATGGCTGGAGGCGAAATTCGGCCGCGCCGCGTTCGATTCGTTCCTGCGCGGCTACTTCGACCATTTCGCGTTCCAGAGCATCACCACCGACCAGTTCGCCGATTACCTGAAGGCGAACCTGCTCGACACGCATCCGGGCGTTGTGACCATGGACCAGGTGAATGCGTGGATTCACGAGCCCGGCATTCCGGCCGACGCACCGATGCCGACGTCCGCCCGGTTCGCGACGCAGGACAAGCAACGCGACGCCTTTGTCGCCGGCAAGCTCGATGCCGCCGGCCTGCACGCGCAAAAGTGGACGACGCAGGAGTGGCAGTATTTTCTCGACCAGTTGCCCGACAAGCTGCCGCTCGCGCAGATGCAGGCGCTGGACGCCGCGTATCACCTGACCGGC
>DASSXQ010000060.1:0-5310 GCA_035703725.1 Rudaea sp. | reverse complement strand
ACAATGGGCTTGGCATCTTCAATGCCAACTTGATAAACGCGGTTTTCAAAACTGTTGAGTGCGAACAGTCGTCCGTCCGTGGGCAATCCGACCGACTCGACTGCGGCAAGGACGACGTCCGGACTCAAGTTTGCGTAGGGCGTTGTCGAGGTCTTCACCCGCTTGCCAGCTTGAGTGACTGCCGTGGAATCACGGCCAGAGTCAGGCGCGAGATGCAGACAAGTCTGGCGTGCTCGTCGGTTACGCGGACTTCCCACACTTGCGTGCTGCGTCCAAGATGCAGCGGCCGCGCTGTTCCGGTCACAAGCCCGTATGTTGCAGCCCGCACATGATTGGCATTGATATCCAGACCGACGGCCAATTCCCGTTCGAATTCCAGACACAAATTGCCGGCGAGGCTGCCCAATGTTTCCGCCAGCGCCACCGAAGCGCCGCCATGCAGCAGGCCGAAAGGCTGCCGGGTGCGCGCGTCCACCGGCATGGTGCCGCGAACAAAATCGTCCCCGATCTCGGTAATGCGCATTCCGAGCGAGTCGCACAGTGAATTGCGGTTTCCCTCATTCAACCGGTCGAGGGAAATATCCTGCTTCCACAAAGCCATGAGTTCGCTCCGATGCTGATGCCTGGCGCGACTATATCAACGTCGCCGTGCAATCGGGCACAATCGCGATCATCGTGACGTACACCGTAACCCTCCAGACCAGCGGCAAACGCTTCAACGTGGAAGCGGGCGAGAGTGTGCTCGATGCCGCACGTCGCGCCGGGTTGGCGCTGCCCTACAGTTGCTTGTCCGGTGTTTGTGGCAGTTGCAAGGCGACGCTGATTTCGGGGGACTGCCACTACCCGTTCAACCCACCCAGCGCCTTGAATGCTGCG
This sequence comes from Rudaea sp., assembly GCA_035703725.1. GTDB lineage: Bacteria > Pseudomonadota > Gammaproteobacteria > Xanthomonadales > Rhodanobacteraceae > Rudaea. The sequence continues at coordinate 4,434 of DASSXQ010000060.1, read as the reverse complement.
GAAATGGCGCGCCATCAAGTATTGCTTTGTCAGGCCGCGCCGTTAACCGATCTGCTTGTGGCCGCGCGCGAAGTGGCGTCGGTCGCCGACATGCCGCGCCGTACGTTGCCATTGAAGTTGATCGAAAAATCGTTGTTGGCTCCCGAGGTGATGGGGCTCGTGCTGCAGCCACCGCGTGGACAGACACTCAAACGCCTTCCTGGCCAATATCTGGACGTGCTATTGCCGGAAGGTAAACGGCGCGCGTTTTCGATTGCCAACGCACCGCATTCGGGACCTAGGATCGAGTTGCATGTACGCCACGTGGTTGGTGGGGATTTCACCCACCACGTATTCACCGATTTGCAGGAGGGTTCGATCTTGCGTGTCGAAGGTCCGCTGGGGACTTTTGTGCCGCGCGAGCATTCCGAACGCCCGATGATTTTTGTCGCGGGGGGTACCGGATTTGCACCCATCAAAACCTTGATCGAACACTTTTTGCATCTGGGGACACGTCGGCCGATGAGTTTGTATTGGGGCGCGCGCACACCGCGGGAATTGTACTTGCGCCAGTTGCCCATGGGTTGGGCTGCCGCGCATGCGGGTTTGCGATTCGTGCCGGTAATTTCCGAACCGGAATCCGTGAATGCAATTGGCGGCGAACGTGTCGGTCTGGTACATGATGCCGTGTTGACAGACCATCCGGACTTGAGTGCATTCGATGTTTACATGAGCGGACCGCCAGCATTGATCGATGCCGGCAGGCGCAGTTTCGTTCAGGCGGGATTGCCGGAGGATCGGCTCTATTACGATTCGTTTGACTATGCGCCAGATGTGCTGGCACAGATTCTCAAGGCGCGCGCAGGAATCCACGATGCATGAATCGCAACATCGGTTGCTTTGGTGCACGCCAACAGAACCGGCACGCGGCGCCAAAAGCAGGTGCACTCATCGCACATTGTGGTCAGCCGCATTGCGGGTCAATCGTTGACGCCGGAATTACCCAATTGCGGCACGCCGTGGACATTGCGTCGTTCGACTGCGCTGGCGCGTGTATCCAGTTTTCCGCGACTCCCAACCGGCAGTGCCTGCGTGGCCTCGCCGCGTGCGCAGCGCAATGCATTGCGATAGCAAATAGCCGCATCCGCGCTGGCGTTTTGCGCGGTGCGACAGTCACCCAGCGCCTCCCAGAGCGCGGCCGACGGCGCCAGCGCCAGGCCATTCTGCAAATACTCGTTTGCCTTGCCCCAAACCTGTCCGTGAGTGCAAAGGCGTCCGAGCGCCAGCAACAGTCCCGGGCTATCGGGTTGTTTGTCGAGCCAGCCCTCGGCGCGTCGCAGGCGCGTATCGGCATTGGCCTGCCCAAGTTCGCCGTAAGTGCGGATGAGCAGTTCAGACCAGTTACGTTGCAAAGCGCTTTCCAGCTCATCCATCGCCGCGAGTGTTTGTCCCAGTGATGCGGCACGTCGCGCATACGCTGCAATTGCCTCGGGCACGGCGCGTTGGTTTCGACTCAGGCCGGACCACAAAGTGCCGAGGCTTTCCGCATCCACAGCGCTGTTCAACGCGGCTGCCAGCACTCTTGCCTGCAATGGTTGCAGCGAAATTGCAGGCAAAGCGCCGCGTCGAACCAGCGCCTGCATGCCTTGCAACGCGAGAGCATTCTTGCCGCACAACAATGCCGATTCGATCTGTAAACGAGATGCGTTGAGCGCATGTGCGCCGTTCTGCTCCAGAACTTCGATTGATGCCAATGCAGCATTGGCATCGCCGGCATCCAATGCAAAACGTGCGCGCAGGATTTGTGCTGCGCACGGAGCTTCGGCGACACTGCTGTCCAGCAGTTTTTGCGCGTGTTGATCGTCGCCTGCCGCATGCGCGGCGTACGCGGCAGCCAACTGCGCCGGCGCGCGCAACCCACTCTGATGCGAGGCACGGGCCAAGTCCCGTTGCGAGCGCCGATAATTGCCTTCCACGAGTGCAATCAAGCCGCTGGCGATACGTTCGTGTCCGCGTTTGTGCGCTCGCCGCGTCCACATCGCGCGCGGCCAGCGTAACGCACGCCAGATCAGACTCCATAATCCGAAGATCAGTAAAACCGCGACGACCGCAAATACTACCGAAGTCTCGATTCGCGTCGAGCCGATGTGAACAAGCACGTAACCGGGATCGGCAGCCAGCATTTGCCAGCCGAATGCGGCAGCGCACGCGACAAGCAGCAAACCGAGCAGCGAAATCCAAAGTTTCACTTTGATGGCCCGGACTTGTTCGGTACCGGTGTTGAAATCCGTGGTTGAATCTCCGGCGGTTTCACGTCGAGCGACTTCTGTGGCAGCGCCGATGGTGCGCGCAAGGCGTGGGTCGCGCGCAGGTTGCGCAACTCCTTGATCGAGGCGCCGAAGATTTGCGGTGCCGGCGGAGCCAAGGTTGCGGCCTGCAACGCGTCCATCTGCTTCAATGCCGACTGCACGGCGGGTTCTTCCTTTGCGAATGACGCAAGCAGTTGAGTGCGTGCCTGAACGATTGCATCGCGATAATGCGGATCGTCGCGCGCCAGAGCGGCAACGCCCGCGTCCCGCAAATCCAGCTCGATGAGGTGGCGCGCCAACCCGATATCGCGCCGATAGAACGGTTTCTGCGCGTCCTCGTCGTGATGAACTTGAACCAGCGCACCAAGCACACGCCACAAACGCGATGTCGAAGCGTCGTTCGCCGGCGCTGGCATCGTGGATTTCGGCGCGGGGAGGCGTGCTATCTCGGCACGCAATGCGCCGAGCCGAGAATTGATCGAAGCCGGGTCCGACGCATGCAAATCGCGCAACCCGGCGATTTCGGCCTTGATCGTCTCGCGCACTGTTGCAAAGGTGGCATCGTCGATTTGGCTCAACGCGGAATCCGCAGCGCGATACGCGGAAATTGTGGCTGGTACGTCATGGAACAGCACAAATCGTTCGGCACCAAGCGTGAGCAGCAACTCCGCCTCGTCAAGAACGAGTGCGTCATGGCCAGACAGACGTTTGTCTGCAAGATTGCCAACGCTGTCTTCGATTGATTGCAGACGCTGATTCATCGCCAGCAATTGGGCGCGTACGGATTTGTCGACCTGTTCGCCATCATTCAAACGCGAATGCAAGGTTTGATCTCGATCTTTGAGTTGCGTGAGTGCTTGTTGCAACTCATCAATGCGCTGGTCGAGGGACTGGGTCTGTGCCGGGGTGGTGTTTGCCGGGGCATTCGGGCGCAGTACGAACCACCATCCCGCGAAACCAAGCACGGCAAGCAACAACAACAAAACCCAGGGCAGAACGCGAAAGCGACGTGGTGGCTTGTCGTGTACTTCTTTCGAGCGGGTGGCAATGTCGGTAGGCTCATCCATGTGGCTATGCTAGTGCCGTATCTTGCTGCCATGCAATATAAAGTTTGCTTATTCCGGAATTGATCAAAGCCGATGGCGCGACAGCACGTCACAAGCCGTGTGCAGCAGGTCCGCAGGCGCTGCAGAGGCAGCGATATGCGGATGCGAAAACAGATGATTGCGTGCAATGATGGCCAGACGATTGCTGCTGACAACCAATTCTCCCGCCGCCAGACGTGCGTAGAGCTGCAATGGCAAAGTGGTGCGCAGGTTCAGGAGTACTTCTGCGCTCGACAAAAGCGTAATCAACGGCGCGGCAGCCAATTCCAGTTTGGCCAACTGCCGGCGACTGTAGACTGGCGCATTGCGATGATAGACGTGAATGGCTTGGACCTTCGCTCGCCGGCGACGCAAGACCTGTGTCAGCAGTCCCCGCCCGCCTGGCGCTCCAATCAGCGACACATGCTTGCCGCGCACACCCGTCAGCTCCGGCAATGCAAGCAGGCCTTCGCTGTCGTGGTGCAGCAATGGCTGACGCACGTTTTCGACGCCCTGACGTTTCAATGCACGGGCCGTAGCGCCACCAACAGCCAGGATGACGCTTTGGCGTGAAAACCGAAGTCGGGATTGCAACGCGAAAGTAAAACGTACGGCAGCGGGACTGACGAAAATGACAAAGTCGGACCGCTGCGCATTGAGCAATTGATCGTTTATCTCGGCGGTCGCGTCTGCAATCGTCAGTGCGACGCCAGGCAAGCTGATCGCATTGCCGCCGAGCGCGGCTATGCGACGTTTGAGTGCTGTCGCCGTAGCGGTGGGGCGGGTTACGACAACGTTCGCTCCGGCCAGCAATTTTGCGGCCGCGCGTCCGGTTGACGGTGACGAATGCTTCGGTTCGCGCATACGAGGCATGCTACTCCATGCAGCGATTTCTGCGACATGGCGAATGTTGGAGAATTTTGTGTAGATGGAAGTGTTGACGGGTTTGATTGTAGATGTATAATGCGCGGCTCCGCGGACGAAACGTCAGCGGGAATAAAAGATCTTTGACAGTGTGCGCAGGTGACTTGTGTGGGCGCCTTGAGGTGGAGAGAAGTCCA
>DASSXQ010000038.1:0-5892 GCA_035703725.1 Rudaea sp. | reverse complement strand
GGGGTCGATACGGTGTTGGTGTCCGCGTCGGGATGTTTCGGCACGCTGCGCGACCACGTGTTTGGCGGTGGATCGGTGGTCGTGCGCGATGTTCATGAGTTTCTCGACAACGACGGCCACATCGACGCGCTGAGGTTTCGTCCACTGCGCTTGCGGGCGGCTTTGCACACTCCATGCACTCAGGCCAACGTCGTGCGTAGTGGCGCCACGATTGCGCGTCTGCTTGCCAGAATTCCGCAACTCGACATTGTTGCATTGCCGATGGAGCCGCGTTGCTGCGGCGCTGCGGGTGACTATTTTCTGCATCATGCCGATATTGCCGATGCCTTGCGTGCAGAGAAGCTCGATCAAACTGCGGCGATGGTTCCCGACTTGTTGGTGACCAGCAACGTCGGCTGCCGCATATTTCTCGACAACGGGTTGCGCCAGCGGAACGAATCGCTGCCAGTGGTCCATCCGATTGCCTTGCTTGCGCAACAACTCGATAATTGATCGCATGCCAAACTACGGATTTTCTCGACACCCTGAACGATTTGATCGTGTCTTGATCGAAATCGAGCGCGCGCTGGGTACGGCTTTCGGCAGCCACGCGCAAGCGGCACGCCCATCGCCTGCCATCGGAATCGATGAGGCGGAACTCGACGATGACGAACGCCGGCATGCCGCCGGATTGATGCGTATCAATCACACCGGCGAAGTCTGTGCGCAAGCGTTGTACTCCGGCCAAGCCGCTGTTGCGCGCGATGCCGGGACACGCAAACAATTATTGGAAGCCGCGTCCGAAGAAACCGATCACCTGGCCTGGTGCGCTGATCGCCTGGATGCGCTGCACAGCCGCCCGAGCGTTTTCAATCCCGTGTGGTACGCGGGCAGTTTTGCACTTGGCGCGCTGGCGGCGCTGGTCAGTGATCGCGTCAGTTTGGGCTTTGTCGTGGAAACCGAGCGTCAGGTTGAGGCGCATCTGGGCGAACATCTGCAAAAACTGCCCAAAGTCGATCTGCGCAGTCGCGCCGTTGTCGCCCAAATGCAGGCCGACGAGGCGCGTCATGGCAAGAATGCGCAAGTTGCCGGCGGGATCGATTTACCAGTCCCAGTGCCAGGTCTGATGCGTGCAGCCTCGGCGTTGATGAAGGCGGTGGCATATCGGGTTTGACCGCCCGGATTGTGGGATTGGGAAGCGAGAGGCGAGAGGCGAGAGGCGAGAGGCGAGAGGCGAGAAAAGCAAGAAAGGCGTCATCATTCCAGCGGAAGCCCGAATCCAGTTCCTTCAATATCTTCGAGTCTCTTGCGCTTTTTCCGAATCCCCAAGCCCGGCCCTCAAGTCAAATTTCGCCCGTGAAACAATTCCTCGATTTCGCGCTTGAGCAGTGACTCGATGCGTTGGCGATCCTTGAACGACAGATCCTGTGCCTGGGCCTCGAACAGATAGGTCTCCAGATCAAAATCCTTCACGTGCATCTTGGTGTGGAACATGTTTTCCTGATACACGTTGACGTCGAACATCTCGTATTTCTGGCGTATGTGTCGGGCCAGGTATTCCTGGATAGAATTGATGCGGTGATCGATGTAGTGCTTCTTGCCCTTCACGTCGCGGGTGAATCCGCGCACGCGATAGTCCATCACCACGATGTCGGATTCAAAGCTGTCGATAAGATAATTCAAGGCCTTGAGCGGTGAAATCACGCCGCAGGTCGCCACGTCGATATCCGCGCGAAACGTGGCGATGCCGTTGTGTGGATGTGTTTCCGGATACGTGTGGACGGTGATGTGGCTCTTGTCCAGATGCGCAAGCATGGCGCCGGAAATCATGTCACGACCCAGCTTCTCGACCACCGGATGCTCGGAAATGAGAATGGTGACGCTGGCACCTTGCGGATCGTAATCCTGACGCGCGATATTGAGGATGTTGGCGCCGATGATCTCGGCCACGTCCGTCAGTATCTTGGTCAGGCGGTCCGAATCATATTGTTCGTCGATGTATTCGATGTAACGATCGCGCTGTTTGGCCGTCACCGCGTAGCAGATGTCGTAGATATTGAAGCTCAATGCCTTGGTCAGGTTGTTGAAACCCTGCAGTTTCAGGCGTGGAAGGGGCTTGACCACGGCATTTACCTCGCAAAGGGCCGAAGAGGGGAAAGGCGGAATTATGGGGCAAGACGACTTCGCGGAAAACCACGCTGTGTGTTCAGGTAGGCTAATATCTGTCTGGGGTCGAACAAAAGCATCGTTTTAGACTAAGATTGCCGACACTTGCAAAGGCACGCAATTTGCCTTTTTGCGCAACACTACGGGAATTCGGGAACATGGCAGATGTTCGTTACACGCTGCAACGCGCGGTTCCTCACGTGCAAGCTCCGCCTGCACTTGAACTCGACGGAGCAGCGTTGGAACGTGTTCTGGGGTATTGTCATCGACGCCGATATCCGGGCAAAACGTCGATCATCCGTCCTGGCGATTCGGCCAATATCCTGTACTTCATCATCGAAGGCTCAGTTGCCGTTTCGACGGAAGATGAGGAAGGTCGCGAGCTGATCCTGGCCTACATCAACGCCGGCGAATTTATCGGCGAAATGGGACTGTTCGTGGAAACGCCGCGCCGCGAAGTGATGGTGCGAACGCGCAGTTCCTGCGATCTGGCTGAAATCAGTTACGAACGCCTGTTCCAGTTGTTTGGCGGCGCATTGCGCGAGGATTGCGCCAAAGTGCTGTTCGCGATCGGCACGCAGTTGACCAATCGACTGCTGCACACCTCACGCAAGGTCAGCCGCCTCGCATTCATGGACGTGACCAATCGCGTTGCCAAGACGCTGATTGATTTGACCGAGGAACCCGACGCCATGTCGCACCCCAAAGGCACGCAGATTCGCATATCGCGCCAGGAAATCAGCCGCATCGTCGGTTGCTCGCGTGAAATGGTCGGGCGTGTGCTCAAGCAACTCGAAGCGCACGGGATGATCTCGGTTGCCGGCAAGACCATTGTGGTTTTCAGTTCGCGGTAGTTCGGCAAGGTCAATACGCGCTTTCACCGGACGGCTCGGTTTTCCCCGAACAAGCGCCGCAATTCCGTCCCGGGATCGTCGGCCCGCATGAATGCCTCGCCCACGAGGAATGCGTTGACGTTGGCGGCACGCATGCGCGCGACATCTGCGCGCGTATGGATTCCGCTTTCGGTAACCAACACGCGATCCTGGGGCACATGTTTGCGCAAAGCCAACGTGGTATCGAGTGAAGTGTGAAAGGTGCGCAGATCGCGATTGTTGATGCCAATCAGGCGCGCCGACGTGGTCAGCGCGCGATCAAGTTCCTGGGCATTGTGGGCTTCGACCAATACATCCATTCCCAAGTCGTTAGCCAGCGCAGAAAATTCCACCAGTTGTGCATCGCTCAACGCGGCGACAATCAGCAAAATGCAATCGGCGCCGAGTGCGCGTGATTCGTGGACCTGATACGCGTCAATGATGAAATCCTTGCGCAGCACGGGGAGCATGCAGGCTTCTCGTGCTGCGCGCAGATACGCATCTGCACCATGGAAAAAATCCATGTCGGTAAGGACCGACAGGCACGTTGCGCCGCCGACTGCGTAACTTTTCGCAATCGTGGCTGGATCAAAGTCCGCGCGAATCACGCCTTGGCTGGGGCTGGCCTTCTTCACTTCCGCGATGACGGCCGCACTTCCACTTCGCATGCGCTGGTGCAACGCTTCTGCGAACCCGCGAATTGGCGGCAAGTCGGCAGCCAGCGCGTGCAGTGATTCGAGCGGGACGCGGACACGCCGTTCCTGGACTTCGCTCAGTTTGCGCGCAAGGATTCGCTGGAGAATGTCGCTCACGCCGGTATCAGCTCGCGTTGATGCGATGCGTGGCAGAAACGAATTGGTCTAGCTTGCGGCGCGCGTCACCGCAAGCAACGGCAGCCCGCGCCAATTCAATGCCCGCAGCGACGCAGTCGGCTCGCTGCGCCACATACAACGCTGCACCAGCATTGAGCAGCACGATATCGCGCGCGGGGCCAGGCTGGTCTTCCAACGCTTCGATGACGCGCAAACGCGATTGCTCGGCATCAGCAACTTGCAACAAAGTACTCGGTGACTTGCGCAAGCCGAATTCTTCCGGGTGGATTTCGTATTCACGCACTTGACCGTCACGAAGCTCACCCACCATCGTCGCGTCGCCAAGCGTGATTTCGTCCATGCCGTCGCGGCCCCAAACCACCATCGCGCGATTCATGCCCAACCGTTGCAGTGCTCGTGCCTGAATTCCCACGAGGTCGGCGTGAAAAACGCCCATCAACATGCTTGGTGCGCCGGCCGGATTGGTCAAGGGTCCGAGAATATTGAATAGCGTACGCACACCCATTTCCTTGCGCACGGGCGCGACCACTTTCATTGCCGGATGATGGTTGGGCGCGAACATGAATCCGATGCCGGTTTCTTCCAGACACAGGGAGACTTGTTCCGGGGTCAAATCAATTACGGCACCGAGAGCCTCCAGTACATCCGCGCTGCCGGATTTCGACGACACGCTGCGATTGCCGTGCTTGGCAACACGTGCACCGGCTGCCGCCGCGACAAACATCGATGCGGTACTGATATTGAACGTGTTGGAACTGTCGCCGCCGGTGCCGACGATATCAACGAAGTGCTGGTATGGCGGCACGTGCACGTGCGCGGCCATTTCGCGCATCACGCTTGCCGCTGCCGCGATTTCGCCGACGGTCTCCTTCTTGACACGCAACCCGATCAGAATTGCTGCCACCATTTGCGTGGATACCTCACCGCGCATGATCTGACGCATCAGGTCAGTCATCTCGTCGGCAAATATTTCACGATGCTCAATTGCGCGTTGCAGCGCTTGTTGTGGTGTGATCGGCATCGGGTTCAGGCTGCCACGCGAACTTCGCCGAGAAAATTGCGCAGCAGATCGTGGCCGTGGCGCGTCAGGATCGATTCCGGATGGAACTGCACGCCTTCGACCGCGAGAACCTTGTGCCGCAAGCCCATGATCTCATCGAGAGTGCCGTCGGGATTTTGCGTCCACGCCGTCATTTCCAGAGCCGTCGGCAGACTGGATTTTTCCACCACCAGCGAATGGTAACGCGTTGCCTCGAACGGATTCGGCAGACGCGCGAACACGCCGACCCCGCTGTGGTGAATCATGGAGGTTTTGCCATGCATGATCTGGCGCGCGCGCACCACTTTGCCGCCAAATACTTGACCGATGCTTTGATGTCCCAGGCACACACCCAGAATAGGAATTTGCCCGGCGAGCTTTTCGATCAGGGCCAGCGACACGCCGGCATGATCCGGCGTCCCTGGTCCGGGAGATATGACAATCCGCGATGGCGCAAGCTTGCGGATGTCGTCCACGCACAAATCATCGTTGCGCGCCACGCGCACATCTTCTCCCAACTCACCCAAATACTGGACAAGGTTGTAGGTAAAGCTGTCGTAGTTGTCGATCATCAGGAGCATGGTTGCGTCAACTTGTGGTTCGGGCAGAAGTGCTGATCACAGACACATCAGCGCGCTGCAAGCATACCCGCAAATTCAAGTTGGCTGACAGCCTTGCGAAGCAACAGCAAATTGTCTCGAAGGAGAAACTGGTTGGTTCCTGCCTTGGGGAAGATAAAGCAGGGGAATCTTCAAACCATTGGCGGGACCTCGGGCTGATTCGTCGCGAATCGTCACAGCGGTAGCGCCTTGCATTCTCTCTGGACAGGCGATTTCTGCGACATGGCGAATGTTGGAGAATGTTGTGTAGATGGAAGTGTTGACGGGTTTGATTGTAGATGTATAATGCGCGGCTCCGCGGACGAAACGTCAGCGGGAATAAAAGATCTTTGACAGTGTGCGCAGGTGACTTGTGTGGGCGCCTTGAGGTGGAGAGAAGTCCA
>DASSXQ010000033.1:0-2719 GCA_035703725.1 Rudaea sp. | reverse complement strand
AGCGAAGATTACCGTGTAGTCGAGGCTACGGATTGGAAGTTGTGGATCCATTGTGCCAGTTCTCCTGAAAGGTTCTGCGGCGGTCTAACGCTAAGTAGACCCCATATCCGGGGCATTACCCGACATGTTCATGATTTGCTGGTGTCACGTCAAGCCGTTTTCCTACACGAAACGGCGCTGCTGTCCGGCATTTTCGAACGCGATTTGCTGCCATTCTGCGCATGACATATCTCGGATGTGAGTGCGTATGGAATACAGGGTTGAAAGTGGGGGCGTAAAATGTAGCGTCGCAAAGGTGGCGGCTCCGCGCCTTTTGGACGAAGTTCGGCGCAAGTTGCGGCTCAAACACTACAGTTTGCGTACAGAGCAGGCGTATCTTGGCTGGATACGGCGATTCATCTTGGCCAATGGCAAGCGGCACCCGCGTGATATGGGAGCTGCCGAGGTTGAAGCGTTCCTCAGCCTACTTGCCACGCAAGGAAGGGTTGCAGCAAGCACGCAGAATCAAGCGTTGTCGGCAGTATTGTTTCTGTATCGCGACGTGCTGCGGATCGAGCTAGCCTGGATGGAAAATGTGGTGCGGGCAAAACAGCCGCAACGCGTGCCTGTGGTTTTGTCGCAAGATGAGGTTCGTCGGCTGCTGGCCGCTTTGGATGGCCGTGCGTGGCTGTTGGCAAGTTTGCTGTACGGGACGGGCATGCGCCTGATGGAAGGCTTGCGTTTGCGCGTCAAGGACGTGGATTTTGCACGCAACGAAATTACCGTTCGCGACGGGAAGGGCGGAAAGGATCGGCACACGGTGTTGCCGAGATTGTTGGTGGAGCCTTTGCAACGCGAAATCGGCCGCGCTCGAATTTTGCATGAAGAAGATATCGCGGCGGGCTTCGGAGAGGTGTGGCTTCCAAATGCGCTTGCGCGAAAGTATCCGCGCGCGGCGTGTGATTTCGGTTGGCAATATGTATTTCCCGCGATGAGGCGTACGCGCGATCCGCGTGGAGGCAAGATTCGCCGCCAGCATGTTGATGATGCCGTGTTGGCGCGCGCGCTGAAAACGGCACGGGCGCACATTGGTTTGGTGAAACCGGTGACGGCGCATACGCTGCGACACAGCTTTGCCACGCATTTGATCGAATCGGGCTACGACATCCGCACCGTGCAGGAATTGCTCGGTCACGCGGACGTGGCCACCACGCAGATTTATACGCATGTGCTCAATCGGGGCGGCCATGGGACGGTTAGTCCGCTTGATCGGATTTAATGTTGGATTGGACAGCGCGATGTTTCGACTCCGGCGCGGCTGCGTTCAACGCGAACGGTTTTATTTATTGTCGCGTTGCATTGGACCGCTGACTGAACAATCCGATTGTCTGGCCGATGGCGAATACCCATGGGGTGACGACGATCCAAAGCGCGGCATTGCCTGAACCGGTGATCACCAGCAATGCTCCGACGAGTATCACCCAGACCAATGCTGCGACGACGCCGCCGAGGAGGCTGCGCAGCACCAGATTGCCTTCCGGCTTGGTCCCGTTGGGTGCATCTCGGTGCTGCTCCATGACCAGACTGAGCAGAAGCACGGCACCCGCGGGGCCGAACCAGAACAGCGTTATCAGTACCGAGAATGGCCAGGGCATGGATGATCTCGTCGGGGAGAACGCGGACTAAACGCCGGATGCCAATGCGCGCAAGAGTTGCTGTGCGGCACCGAGACGTTCGGCAGCGCCGGGCAGCTCAAGCTTGATTTTGAGTTTGTCCTGGCCATCAAGCACGTAGGTTTTTGGCTGGGTCTGGATTAGCTTGATCACGTTCAGTGGATCAAGGTTCGGTTGTGGTTTGAACAATACGCGACCGCCGCGCTCGCCGAGTTCGAGTTTGCGTATTCCCAATGCGGTGGCGCCAAGTTTGATGGCGGCCACGGCAAACAGGTTTTTTACCGGGTCGGGCAGCAGTCCGAAACGGTCAATCATTTCCACTTGAAGTTCGCGCAGCGCGCCGGTATCGCGCGCGCTGGCGATGCGCTTGTACAAGGTCAGGCGTGTGTGCACATCCGGCAGGTAGTCGTCGGGAATCAACGCGGGCAGGTGAAGTTCAACTTCGGCGTCGTACTCGGTGACCAGATCGAAGTCCGGAACTTGGCCGCATTTGAGCGCGTGCACTGCGCGTTCAAGCAGGTCGTTGTACAGCGAGAATCCAATCTGCTGGATTTGGCCGCTTTGTTCGTCGCCGAGCAGTTCGCCGGCACCGCGAATTTCCAGGTCGTGGGTGGCCAGCGTGAATCCTGCGCCGAGCTCTTCCATCGAGGCGATGGCGTCCAGACGCTTCTCCGCATCGGCGCTCAAGACGCGTCGATCGGGAATGACGAGGTAAGCATAGGCGCGGTGTCTGGAACGCCCAACGCGACCACGCAACTGATGCAACTGCGCCAGACCGAAGCGATCCGCGCGATTGATGATGATGGTATTCGCGCTGGGCACGTCGATGCCGGATTCGATGATGGTGGTGCATACCAGCACATTGAAGCGTTGCCGATAGAAATCGAGCATCACCTGTTCGAGTTCGCGTTCGGGCATCTGTCCGTGCGCCACGCGCATGCGCGCATCCGGAATCAACTCGGTCAGTTCGCGCGCGGTTTTTTCAATCGACTCGACTTCATTATGCAAAAAATATACTTGGCCGCCACGCGCCAATTCGCGCTGGAATGCCTCGCGCAGCATTGCCG
>DASSXQ010000008.1:0-4572 GCA_035703725.1 Rudaea sp. | reverse complement strand
ATGACCACCGCGACCAGCAATCCGATCGGCAGATAGCGGATGAAACCTTCTCGCAGCGGCTCCGCGTCGAGATCCAGCATCATGACCACGAACAGGAACAGCACCATCACCGCGCCCACGTAGACCAGCACCAGGGCAACGCCGAGAAACTCGGCCTGAATCAACAACCACAAGGCTGCCGTGGTAAAGAAGCACAGCACCAGCAGCAAGGCTGCATGCACGGAATTCTTTACCGCAATCACACCCAGCGCCGTGATGACAAGCACGATGGAAAATGCGTAAAACAAAATCAATTCGATACTCATGCGCTACCCCCTGACCTGCGTCCAACGCCGCCGCCTTTTACCGACTCACTCGTAACAGCGCAACCGTCGGGGGACAGCGATGGAGTGATGGGGCAACGCGTCACGCGCCTGCCGACACCCAATGTCGGCAATGTGCGTTCGCGCGCTTCAGATTTTGTGTCTTCCAAACGCATGATTTCTTCCGTTGCCAGGGAGCTTTCCCCTCACCCAACCGTCTCGCCGATTTCTCGGGCGAGAAGGCCTTGAATATCACCGATACGGCGCGTCCTGCATGCGCGCCTGCGCGATGAGATTTTCAAAGCGATCACCAATGGCCAGCAGTTTCTGTTTGGTCATGATGTTTTCGCCGCGCTGTTCAAAATGGTATTCGTGAATATTGGTTTCCACGATTGAATCGACCGGACAACTTTCTTCGCAAAAACCGCAGTAAATGCATTTGAACAAATCGATGTCGTAGCGTGTGGTACGCCGCGTTCCGTCTTCGCGCTGGTGCGAATCGATGGTGATTGCCAGCGCCGGGCAGACTGCTTCACACAGCTTGCAGGCGATGCAACGCTCCTCACCGTTCGGGTAGCGGCGCAAGGCGTGCAAACCGCGGAAGCGCACCGACTGTGGAATTTTCTCCATCGGGTAGCGCGTTGTGTATTTGGGCTTCCACATGTATTTCATGGTCAACCCGAGTCCTTTGAGCAACTCCAACAGCATCAGGCTTTTGAAGTAACGTGTGACTTGATTCATGACGTCACTCCCATCGCGCTGGTCACGCCTTGGCCAATCACGCCGAAAAACACCAAACAACCGGCTACACCAATCCACACCAGCGCAATGGGAATGAACACTTTCCAACCCAGGCGCATGATTTGATCGTAGCGATAACGCGGAAATGCGGCGCGGAACCACAGGAAAAAGAATGCAAATGCGAATGCCTTGGCGAACAACCACCACCATCCACCCATGCCCAGCCAACCCCAGCTTGTCGGGAATGGGGACAACCAACCACCGAGGAACAAGGTCGGAGCAAGGAACGAAATCAGAATCATGTTCGCGTATTCGGTAAGAAAAAATACCGCGAACGGCGCGCCGGAGTATTCAACGTGAAAGCCCGCGACGATTTCGGATTCGCCTTCAGCCATGTCGAACGGCAGACGATTGGTTTCGGCCACGCCGGAGACAAAATAAATCACGAACAACGGCAACAACGGCAGCCAGAACCAATCGAGCAATCCATGCGTGCCGGCTTGCGCGCGCACGATGTCGGAAATGTTCAAGCTGCCCGCGCAGATGAGCACACCCACCATGGCCATGCCCATGGCGATTTCGTATGACACAACCTGAGCTGCCGAGCGCATCGCGCCGAGAAACGCATATTTGGAATTCGACGCCCAGCCTGCGAGGATGATGCCGTAGACACCCATCGAGGTCATTGCCAACAGGAACAACAAACCTGCGTTGACGTCGGCGAGCACGACCTTGTCGTCAAACGGAATCACCGACCAGGCGGTCAATGCCGGCACCAGTGCGATCAAAGGCGCAAGCACGAACAACAACTTGTTCGACTTGGCCGGAATCAGGTATTCCTTGAGCAGCAATTTGAACACATCGGCAAAGGTTTGCGCCAACCCGGCCGGACCAATGCTGTTCGGACCAATTCGCACATGCATCCAGCCCAGCACCTTGCGTTCCCACCAAACGTAGAACGCAACGGCAATAATCACCGGCACCGCAATGGCGAGAATGCACACGACCAACCAAGCCACAAGGCCGGGGGCGCCGAATCCAAGCAGAAAATCATGTAACCAGGAAATCACGCGTCAGCTCCCGTGATCGTCAGCGCCGCACCGGTTGGCGGCAGCGTGCGCGTTTGCGGCCATGTCGCTTCAATCCACGCCGCACCTTTGGGGACCGCGCGCGTTATCACCACAGGCAATACGGCTTCACCACCTTCGCCACTGATTTTTGCCTGCGCGCCGTGGGCCAGGCCCAACGCCAGCGCATCCTCGGGATGCAGTCCCACGCCGGGTTCGCCGGTGAGCGGATGCGCCTGCAATGCCGGCGCGCGCCGCAGCACGGCATCGCTGCGATAGATCGGAATCGTGGCGATACGGACCAGTTGTTTACCCGAGAGGAGAGGGGTTGGAGTCAGGCTCGGCAGCGCGGGGGCGGATGGACCTGCATTGACGTTGGAACCGTGAGTCGAGGCCGCACTGTCTCCCGATGGCAACAGAGCAGCCTTCGAGATATTCGACTGCATCATTTCGCGCGCCTGACTCAATTCGACAAAATCGAATCCCGGCATGCCCAACTTCGCGCCCAGCGCACGCAGGACTTTCCAGCCCGGGCGAGCATCGCCCGGCAGGTTTGCACCGGCACGCAGCACCTGCACATGGCCATCGACATTGACGTACGTGCCATCGATTTCCGGCAATAAACCCGTCGGCAGTATGGCGTGGGCGGTACGGCGCACGCCGTTGCAGGCATACGCACCGATATAGACGCAGAATTCCGCGTTGCTGCGCGCCTTATCGAAAGCGGCCGATGACGTCATGTCTTGCGAGCCGGCATGGTAAACCAACAGGCTGCGCGGCGGGTTGGCCAACATTTCCACCGCGCTGGCCCCACCGGAGTGCGGCTGTACACCGACGCGCGCCAGTCCAATCGCATTGGCACCGGACGGAATTTCGTTGTAGGCGCTATTGGTTGCCGTGGCAATGAAGCGCGCCGCACTGCGCAACCATGCGGCGTTTGGATGCAGGCTGGCCGATTCACCAAAGACAATCACGGACGCACTTGAATCGGTCAATTCCTTGATCCGCGCGCGCGCGTCATCAGCGGCGCTCAATCCACCAATTGCCCTGGTCAAAGCCTCGCTTTGCGCCACGTGCCCAGCATCGCTTGCGGCTTTGGCAAGCCCAAGTACCGCATCAAGCATCGCGCCTGGCGTGGCAACGGTCTTGCTGGTCAGGGCGAAATTCAAATCAAAATCGAGCGGATTGATTACGTGGATTTTCGCGCCCGCCTTGCAAGCCTTGCGCATGCGATGCGCAAGCAACGGCATCTCATGGCGCGGATTGCAGCCAATCAGAACGATATCGCGCGCTTTTTCGATTTCCTCGACGGACATCTCGAATGCTGTCGCATGCGGATTGTCGGAAACATCGAGCGTACGCAGGCGATGATCGATATTGTCGCTGCCCAAACCACGCAGAATTTGCGCCAGTAGCCAGCCTTCCTCGCAAGACGCAAGCGGTGCCACCAGCGCACCAAGATCGTTGCCCGCCAGTTTCTTCAATCCGTCGGCAACGAAATCGATGGCTTCTTCCCAACTTGCCTCGACCAGTTCGCCGTCGCGCCGGATCATCGGCTTGTCGGCGCGGTCTTGCGCGTAAAGCCCCTGGTGGCTGTAGCGATCGCGATCGGACACCCAGCATTCGTTGACTGCCTCGTTGTCGCGCGGTACCGCGCGCAACACCTCACCGCGACGCGTATGCAGCCACAAATTGGAACCCAGCGCATCGTGATAGCCAATCGACTCGCGCGCAATCAATTCCCATGCGCGTGCCTTGAAACGGAACACCTTGTTCGTCAGCGCACCAACCGGGCACACATCGATGATGTTGCCGCCGAGCTCGCTGTCGATGGACTTGCCGATGTAGGTGCCGATTTCCAGATGTTCGCCACGTCCCATGCCGCCGAATTCGAAACTGCCGGCAACGTCGCTGAGCACACGGATGCAGCGTGTGCAGTGGATGCAGCGCGTCATTTCCGTGGCGATCAGCGGGCCGAGATTTTCATCCGCGACGGAGCGCTTGCGCTCGACGAAACGCGATACGGAACGGCCATAACCCAGCGACAAATCCTGCAACTCGCACTCGCCACCCTGATCGCAAATCGGACAATCCAGCGGATGGTTGATGAGCAGGAATTCCATGACGTTGCGCTGCGCGGACAATGCTCGTTGCGAGCGCGTGAAAATCTTCATGCCTTCGGCAACCGGCGTGGCGCACGCGGGCATCGGCTTGGGCGACGCACGACCGCCCATTTCGGTTTCAACCATGCACATGCGGCAATTCGCCGCGATTGCCAGCTTTTCGTGGTAGCAGAAGCGCGGAATCGGAATACCGGCCTTGTCCGCCGCTACGATGATCATCGAATTTTTCGGCGCCTGCAACGCACGTCCGTCAATCTCGATATTGACCATGTCTGGCGCAGTGTTGGGTGTGCCTGGCTGCGCGCTCATGCGGGCGCTCCTGGGTGAAGTGCCGGGAAT
>DASSXQ010000301.1:0-8521 GCA_035703725.1 Rudaea sp. | reverse complement strand
CGAACAAAACGACAGGTGTTCGCTGTATTGCGCCACACCGTGATCGTCAAGCAGACGACGAATCTTGTGCAGCAAGGTTTCATCGAGTGGTGCCGGGCCACCCAACGACAGCGACAATCCGTGAAATATGAACGGGTGGTGCTCCGTGTAGGCGCGGAACTTCTTGCCAAGCCGACCGCCGACGTTGATCCAGTTCTCCGGTGCGACCTCGAAGAAATCGATCGGCGCGTCCGGACAATTCTGCAGCGGGGCCAAAAGGTCCCGCCGCAGACCGAGTCCGGCGCCCTTGGCAAATTTGCCTGGACGCTTGCTCATCTTACATTGCGCCGCAAGAGCCTTCCGAGCCCTTCGCGGACGAACAGGAACCTTCTGCGCCCTTCTTCTTGGCTGCCGAACAGGAACCTTCCGCACCTTTCTTCTTCGCCGCCGAGCAGGAGCCTTCCGCACCCTTCTTGGCTGCCGAGCAGGAACCTTCCGAGCCCTTCTTGTGCATCTTGTGCGCGGCGGCCATTTCCTGCTTGGTGATGCTGCCGTCGTGATTGGCGTCAGCCGCCTTGAATTGGGCTTCGTTCCAGCCGTGTACTTTGGCTTCATCCATCGAAATCTTGTGGTCCTTGTTCGTATCCATCTTCGAAACGGCACACTTTCCTTCGCTGCACTTGCCTTCTGCACCCGCAAGCATGTAACCGGACACCAATGACTTGACCTGGAATGCCGTGTTGGCTTGCGACGCGTGGCTCAGTGCTGCCGAGCCAAGAAAAGCGACGCCGATGGCCAGGGTCAACGGTTTAACGATTTTGTTCGACATTGCATGTACTCCGTGGTTGGAAACGGGAATATCCCGTGGATTGTGCCGCAACTGCGGCAAGGTCATGCGTCGGAGCGGGATCAACACACACAATTGAAACGGCACATCGTCCCCTCACCGTGGCGCAGATTATTCTTCGCATAATGCAGGTACAAGGAATTTCGATTCCGCACTGCGCAAAAATCCTCCGGCGTATCAGACCGCCGAAAGTGCGCATATCTTTCTCGCCATTGCGTTAAGCGGAAGTAAAAACCGGCGGGTGGGAGTGAGAATGAAATGGGATACTGCCAAGTCCAGAAACTTCAACTATTCCTGGACGACGTCAACGGTGGCATGGGCGCGCAACGCCTCAAACATCAAGCCATGCGGATTGGCTTCTTGCTGTGCAAGATCAAGATCAAGGGTACCCCTGCAGTCTTGTGGACAGATTCCCCCGCTGCGCAGCGGAAGCGCGAGCGTTCATCAGCCAGGCTCATCGGCCTCCCATTCCCGCAATGCGGGGGAAGCGTGAGCCAATTTCTCAATTGTCAGCCATCAGCCCTCAACCTGCAGCTCTCGGCACCAGCCCCGGACATTGCCCCTCATTCATCAGCCTTGGTCTTGCCTCGAAACTCACACCATTCGCGAATGACGCATTGAGGGCAATCCGGTTTTCGCGCTTTGCAAACGTAGCGACCGTGAAGGATCAGCCAGTGATGGGCGTCGCGCTTGAATTCGTCGGGTACGACCTTGTCGAGTTTGTCTTCGACCGCACGCACGGTTTTGCCTGGCGCCAACCCGGTACGATTGGCGACGCGAAAGATATGCGTGTCCACGGCAATTGTTGGCTCGCCAAAAGCGGTGTTCAACACCACGTTTGCGGTTTTGCGTCCGACTCCCGGCAACGCTTCAAGGGCCTCGCGTGCGCGTGGTACATCGCCATGATGGTGTTCGACCAGCAAGCGACACGTTGCGATGACGTTTTTCGCTTTGGTGTTGAACAGGCCAATGCTGGATATGTAGCGCTTCAATCCGGTCTCGCCGAGGGTCAGCATCGCCTGCGGTGTTGCCGCGACGGAAAACAGGCGGCGGGTTGCCTTGTTGACGCCGATATCGGTGGCTTGCGCCGACAGAATTACGGCAATCAGCAATTGAAACGGTGTCTGGAATTCGAGTTCGGTCGTGGGATGCGGCATGACTTCGCGCAGGCGCTGAAAAATTTTCGTGCGTTTGCCCGGATTCATCGCGGCACTTTCCCCAGCGCAAGCTTTTTCGCCTTGGCGCGCGCGATCGCTGCCTGAACGGGATTGTTGCCAACGGTCCCGGTGTCTACCGCCTCCTTGCGCGCGGCCAGTTGCTGGTTGCGCTCGATATCCCAGCGCGCAAGCCGCTTGAGCCGCGCGACATATCGGTCCCGGAATTGTGCTGCATTGCCGTTCAAGGCAGGTATCGGCAACATGGCGATGCAATCCACCGGGCACGCCGGGACGCACAACTGGCAACCGCTGCACTCGTCGGTCAAGACGGTATGCATCATCTTGCTGGTGCCGATAATCGCGTCGACCGGACAGGCTTGAATGCATTTGGTGCAGCCAATGCAAACGGCTTCATCGATGAACGCGACTTCTGCAGGCTTTTCCACGCCATGGTCCGGATTCAGCGGTTTGCGTTCACGACCGAGCAAGTGGGCCAACGCAGCAATGCCTGCGTCGCCACCCGGAGGACATTGGTTGATATCGGCTTCACCATTTGCAATTGCCTGCGCATAGTCGCGACAGGCCGGGTAGCCACAACGCGTGCATTGCGTTTGCGGCAGCAACGCATCGATACGTCCGGCCAGAGTTTCGGAATTTGATGGTGGATCGCTCACCGCGTGATTTTCGCAGATTTGCGCGCGTCAATGCGCTGTAGCGGACCGATCAAGCCACACTTCCAGTCCCTGCGTGTTGAGCTCGAGGTCCATGCTCAACAATTCGCGGATGCGGGCGTCGCCAAAGGTGCACCCGTGCGCACGAGCGCGTGCGATGAAAAATTCGGCCATGGATTCAACGATGCGATCGTGGCGTTGTTCATCGTCGGCATGGGCTCGGGCCAAGGCAACCAGTGCATCGATGCATTCGTGCAGGTCGCCGGCCAGTTTCTCCACGTTGGCGACTCGGCTGTAATGCGTCGGAAACATTTGTTGCGGCGCGTAGCCGAGCATGCGATCAATCGAGGCATGCAGCGCGGCCGGATCGAATTGCACGGGTGTTGTCGTGGGCAGGATGAACGCACCATTTTGCGTATCGAATTCCCGATACGACAAGCCAAACGTATCGCCGGGAAAGAACGCGTTACTGCGCGCATCGTAAATGCTGATGTGATGGCGCGCATGACCGGGCGTGTCCAGGCAAAGCAATGCGCGGCCAGCCAGATCAATGACGTGGCCGTCGTCTGCGATGTCCACGCGCGCGGCGTCCACGGGAATCAGCGTGCCATAGCTGCGCTCGATTTCTTCCGCACCATAGACATCGGTGGCGCCGGCGACGAGTTGCGCCGGATCGATCATGTGGCGCGCGCCACGTGGATGCACAATCAGCCGTGCGCGCGGAAGCTCGCGCATCAGCGCGCCTGCGCCGCCGGCGTGATCCAGATGCACATGGGTCAGAATCACGAAATCAACGGCATCGACGGGGACGTGCTTTTCCGTCAGTGCCGCCAATAGTCGCGGGATGGAGTGGTTGGTACCGACGTCGATGAACGCCGCATGGCCATTTTCGATGATCAGATGACTGGCATCGAACCTTGGCCGAAAGAATCCGGTATCGATGGCGCTGATTCCGTCCGCAAAATCCAATATTTCCGCAGCGGCTGATTTTGTACTCGCGATGTTCATTTCGACATCTCCAGATGGGGCAGCGAGAATTCGAGGTTGCGCTGCACGCGTTCGTGTTGGCCGGGCGGCAAGTTCGGATCGGCAAGCAACGCGCGACATTCGCGCGCACTGTCTGCGTAGTCGCCGCACCAGTATGCGGCAATGGAAAATTCGTCACGCGCGCGCCAGGCGTGTACGGCATGATCGACGAACAACACATCATCCGGCACCGGCAATTGCATTGCGATGCGCGCAAAATCCCGCGCCACCGCGTAGCGCTTCTGCAGACGGCAATAACGCGCAAACTCGCATGCTGCTTCGGCGCGCCGCGGGCGAAAATCGTAGGCGTTCAGATACGCGGCGACAATGTCCGCGTGCGCTGCGGCAATTCGCTCCTTGAGCAGCGCTATCTGCAATTTGGCAAAGTAAACCTCCTCGTCCCACCCGCCCATGGCCACGCGCTTTTCGTAGGCATCGATCGAGTCGGCCAATTGACCTGCATCGCGCAGGCTTTGTGCGAGGTAAAACATGTAGCGCGCGTTGTCGGGTTCCTTTTGCAAGGCCTCACGCAACACGTCGGCGTCGCGCAGGAATTTTTCCCGTGGTGGCATGCGGCTGCGAGCCCCGTCATTGTGTATGCGCTCGATGCGCAAACCGGGCAGCCGTGGCGGTCGTGCGGGATCGGGCGAACACAAGGCCTCGTGCACGACCCCTTGCCAGTGCCACCCGGCGTCAAGCCGGGGCACGGCAACACGCCAGTAGTGCGTGTTGCAGGCATCGTGGATTTCAACCATGTAGCCGATTGCGTCGGCATCAGGCCAGGTGAAATCCGGGTCTGCGCCAAGCGTGTCGTCCGCATCGATGACCAGGGCGTAGTCGCCGTAGCGTCGCGCCAATTCGAGCGCTTCGTTGCGGTTGCTGGCGAAATCCAGCCACGGGCGTTCAATCAGCTCGCCGGGAATTCCGGCCATGCAGCGACGAATGATGTCTTGCGTGCCATCGCTGGAACCAGTGTCGGAAATCGCCCAAGCGTGGATGTACGGCCGCACCGAACGCAGGCAACGCTCAATCACGTGGGCTTCGTTCTTGACGATCATGCAAAGACAAATGCGCATGCGTCAATTGTGCTTGATGCAGCCACGGTCCGCCAATGCAACACGGTGCAGTGGCCGGGGAACGGCGGCAGCACGCGCGCTGGATTGCGGTGCGCGTGCGCTGCAAATCGTCGCCGACAACTATTTCACGGACATTCCGGCTTTCGCACCGCTGTCGGCATCGAGCAGGAACAAGCCATTGTCGTCGCCCGCAGACAGAATCATGCCTTCGGATACGCCGAAGCGCATCTTGCGCGGTGCCAGGTTGGCGATGAAGACAACGTTGCGCCCGATCAGGTTTTCCGGTTGTGGATACGCGGATTTGATGCCGGAAAATATCTGGCGTTTGCCCAGCTCGCCAGCGTCGAGTTCAAACCGCAGCAATTTG
Source organism: Rudaea sp. (assembly GCA_035703725.1). Classification (GTDB taxonomy): domain Bacteria; phylum Pseudomonadota; class Gammaproteobacteria; order Xanthomonadales; family Rhodanobacteraceae; genus Rudaea. The sequence continues at coordinate 3,398 of DASSXQ010000301.1, read as the reverse complement.
TCCGAACCATCCACAAATCCACATTGCAGCACTTTGCCGACACGCAGATCGAGCTTGGCGAAGTCATCGATGGAAATGACTGCGGATGCTGGGGGTGGTGAATGGGAGGTTGGTTTGCCCGATTTAACTTCGCTCGCGCTGGCGGCAGATGGCGATTGAACGGGCGCAGACATGGATTCCTTCGATGACTCAATCATGGTTTCAATTTGCTTTGGATCGATGCGGGTGATGAGTGCCTGAAATGGCCGGATGTTTTTGCCGAGCAGCAATTGATCGGCGTGACTGAAGTGGTCGAGTTTCTCGTCGAGGAAGGTCTCGATGCGCGCAACGGTCGCGGGAATGATTGGCTTGAGGTAGATTGCCAGCAGACGAAAATAGTTGATCGCGAGCGTGCAGATCGCGTGCAGTCTTTCCCGCTGCGACGGGTCTTTCGCCAGTTTCCAGGGTTGTTCTTCCGCGATGAGGGCATTGATGAAATCGGCCTCGTTCATCACGTCCCTGACGAGTTGGGCGAAATCGCCCGACGCGTAGTGATGTTTGCGTGCATCGGTTTGCTGCAACCTTTCAAGCGATCTGTGATAGTGCGCGCGCAGATTCTTGTCGATGTCCGGGGCCAAGCGCCCGTCGAATTGCTTTTCGATAAATCCGGCACAACGGCTCGCGATATTCACGAACTTGCCGACCAGATGCGAATTCACCCGCTCCTCGAACGCTTTCAAGTCGAGGTCGATATCCGTTGGTGCCGCGTTCAACATCGTTGCGAAGTAGTAACGCAAATAATCCGGATTCAATCCCGCATCCAGATAGGTGCGTGCCTGGATGAACGTGCCGCGCGACTTCGACATCTTCGCGCCGTTGACAGTCAGGTAGCCATTTACATGCAGTTTCGTTGGCGTGCGCAGGTGCGCCCCCTCCAGCATCGCTGGCCAGAACAAGCCGTGGAAATTGACGATGTCCTTGCCGAGGAAATGATGCATCTCGGCGGTGGAATCGAAATCCGGATTGTTCGCACGCTGCATGAAACGCTCGAAGGACTCCGGCTGCAATCCGTTGTTTCGGCCTGTTTGGCTTGCGCAATACTTCTTGAAGCTGGCCAGATAGCCGATTGGCGCATCCAGCCAGACATAGAAAAACTTGCCCGGCGCGTCGGGTATCGGAAAACCGAAATACGGTGCGTCGCGCGAGATGTCCCAGTCGCGCAAGCCGCCTTCGGCATCGAGCCATTCCTTGAGCTTGGCGGCGACGGACGAGTGCGCAACGGGTTCGCCATGGGTCAGGTTGCCGGCCAGCCAGTCGCGCAACATGGCGGTGAAATCACCAACCTTGAAGAAATAGTGTTCGGAATCGCGCAATTCCGGCGTGGCACCGGATACGACCGAACGGGGATTTTTCAGATCGGTCGGCGCGTACGTCGCACCACAATTTTCGCAATTGTCGCCGTACTGATCCGGCGTTCCGCATTTGGGGCACTCGCCCTTGATATAGCGATCCGGCAGGAACATCTGCTTGACCGGATCATAAAACTGGCGCACCGCACGCGTGGCAATGTGACTCGGTTTCGCGTCGCGCAGCCGTTTGTAGATGACCTCGGCCAGTTGTTGGTTTTCCGGCGAATGGGTCGTGTAGTAATAATCGTGGGCAACGCCGAAGTCGCGGAAATCCGCCTCGTGGCTGATCTGCATGCCCTTGATGAATTCCTCCGGCGACATGCCGGCCTGCTCGGCAGCCAGCATGATTGGCGTGCCATGCACATCGTCGGCGGCCACGAAATGCACGGTATCGCCAGCCATGCGTCGCGCCCGTACCCAGATGTCGGACTGGATGTAGCCGAGCAAGTGGCCAATGTGCAGCGGGCCATTGGCGTAGGGCAGGGCGTGGGTAACGAGAATTTCGCGCTGGGTCATCCGTGGGTAATCCGGCAGGTCGGGCGGGAAATTATCGCACGACCGGTGCAGTGGCCCTATTGCCAGGTCCGCGGCCGGCTTCGGAAGTGTGCGCGTGGACCGATTGTCTACCGGCGCACGTCGACACGCGCCATCCGTGGCGCATGGGTTGCGTGCGCGTGCACGGGCTGAGGTACGCCGTGCGGCGTTTTGGAATTTCGTGCAAACGAGTTGGCGACGTCAGTCGAAACCGTCAGCACGGACTTCATCGTCAACGGACGGTCGTTCGCAAGCGCCGAAGTCGGCTGTCGTACCGGCACTGCGATCAAATCCCGCGCCGCGCTGATCGGTGCCAGACGATGGCGAATGGTTGCCGTGGTCGATTGCCGGGCCGTCGGCGAGCAACGCATCGGTTCTTGTGGGGCCGCCATGATCGGCCAGCGGAGCCCGATGTCATGCTGGCGTCCACGGGAGAAACACCGATAGCCGGAATATTGCGACACTGGTCGGTACGCTCGGCTACAATGGCGGCTTGATTCGGATCTACCTCACACCATGACTCAAATCACGCGCGAGCACATTGACGGCTTGCTTTCGGGCATTGTCGATCCAAACACCGGGCAAGACCTCGTCGCTGGCGGCGCAATCAAGGACGTGGGCATCGATGGCGACAAGGTTGCCGTTGATGTCGTGCTCGGATATCCGGCAGCGGGTTGGCACGAAACACTGGCAGCGCAGGTGCGCGATGTGTTGCAGGCCGATGCCGGCATCGGCAATGCAGTGGTGAATGTGTCTTCGCGCCTGCATGCGCACAAGGTGCAGAAAGACCTGACACCGATGCCGAACGTGAAAAACATCATCGCCGTGGCCTCGGGCAAGGGTGGCGTCGGCAAATCGACCACGGCCGTGAATCTGGCTCTGGCCCTTGCGGCAGAAGGTGCCAGGGTCGGTATTCTTGATGCGGATATTTACGGTCCCAGTATTCCGCGCATGCTCGGCGTGTCCGGCAAGCCCGATTCGAAAGACGGGCAACGCATCGAACCGAAATCCGCGCACGGCATTCAGGCCATGTCGATTGGATTTCTCATCGATGAAGACACGCCAATGATCTGGCGTGGGCCCATGGTGACCCAGGCACTGACCCAGTTGCTCAACGAAACCAATTGGGTCGATCTGGATTACCTGATCATCGACCTGCCGCCGGGTACGGGCGATATCCAGTTGACCTTGTGCCAGCGCGTTCCGGTGTCCGGCGCGATCATTGTCACCACGCCGCAGGATATCGCCCTGCTCGATGCGCGCAAGGGGCTGAAGATGTTCGAGAAGGTCGAGGTGCCAGTCCTTGGTATCGTCGAGAACATGGCCGTTCATGTGTGTTCGCAATGCGGCCACGCCGAACACATATTTGGTGCCGGTGGCGGCGAACGCATGGCGGCCGAATACGATGTGCCGATGTTGGGTTCGTTGCCGCTGGACGTCCACATTCGCGAACAGGTCGACGGCGGCCAGCCGACC
>DASSXQ010000266.1:0-12966 GCA_035703725.1 Rudaea sp. | reverse complement strand
GCATCTCGATGATGCGCGCCTTGTCGTTCTCCACGATCGCAAGTCTGCTCAGCGCTCCATCCAGCGCCAGCACGTCCAGATCCGGTTGTGAATTGCCTTGCACGCGTTCATCCAGCGTGATTCGGACGCCACCGTCGCGTTTGCCCGCCGTGCGCCTTCGCGCATGATCGATGGCGACTTGACGCATCACCCGCGCCGCCAGCGACATGAAATGGGCGCGACCTTCGCAATCCGGCGCTTCGCTGTTGTTGAGCTTCAACCAGGCCTCGTGCACCAGCGCCGTCGGCTGCAAGGTCATTTGAGCCATGCCGGCAAGCTGGCAATTGGCCAAGCGGCGCAAGTCCGGATACATCAGCGCAATCAGATCGTCGCGCGCCGAATTATCGCCACCTTGCCACTGCCTCAGCAACCGGGTGACGTCCGACGACGGCGTCGCATTCGCTGACTCGGCGTGCTGCGTCTTTCCCGGTTTGGGTTTGGAAGTCATGACGCAGTTCCTGACCGGCAGGGACCTGTTCGACGAACGGGTTGGACGAGTGTACCAAGACCAGACACGACGCGCGCCGCATCGCGGGCCAAGTCGCACGCCACTTCGAGCCGACAAATCTGCCGTTGCGCGATGAGCAAGCCTCATCGGCCCACCGTGGCGAAGCATTTTGGCGTCTGCGTAGGCACGCGGTGCATTGCCGACTCTGGTTGATCGATTCGGATACTGCGCAGGGGACTGAATTGATGCGTGACCCCTCAGGTATCGACGCGACGCGGATCGTCGTAATAGTCGGTCACCTGATGTGGATTTGCATAGCCTCCGGTTGTACCCAACGGGAGATTGATATTGAGGATTTGAAAATTCCGGTTTTCGTCGTAGGCATTCGCATATGTCGAAGTGCCCAGCGTCGGGTCGGTTTCGAATGTCGCCACTTCGCCGTCGTATTGCGTTCGTTCGCGTTGATGTGTGTCGCTGGATTCGATGCTGCGATGCGTGATCGCGTTGCAGCGGTTGTCGATTTGCAGGTTCTCGTCGCCATCGTAAATCGACGTGCGCATGATCGTATCCGGGTGGCCTTGAGCCACCAGCGTCACCTTGGTTGCATCGCCGAGAATCAAGCTGCGACGATCATCATTCCATGCAGGGTCGCCGCCCCAATCCTTGATGTGCTTGCCATTGAGATATTCGTTTTGATAGCCGGAATGCACGAGCTTGTTCAAGCCCAGTGCATCGGTAATGGTGACATTGTCCAGGTTTACGCGAATCGTGTAGCCGCCGCTGGTGACGAATTCGATGGGTGGGCCTGCGTCTGCCGGCGTGCTCGACGCGAGTTCGAATCCATCGCGGAACAACCAGTCCGGTGCACTTTCGAATCCATCGCGGAACACGACACAGGGCATCGAACTGGTTGAACTCGCTGACGTCGCCATGCGCGGATTTGTCTTGACCGATTGCATGGCAAAGCCCGGCGACCCGCTGCTTCCACCTGCAGACAACGCTGGCAGCGTCAGGCCAGCGAGAATTGCTGCGCCGAAAATCCACGGCGAGCCACATGTTCGTCGCACGCGAACGAATAGGGAGCGTCTGGCTCCAGCGCCCGCAAACGCGTCGGGATGCCTTGTCGCATTGCCGAGATTGTTCATCGCCACCATTTCCACGTTGATGCGCAGGATGAACGGTTGTGCGAAACGCTGCGCCGCGGATACCTTTCGGGGAATCCGGCGACACGGTACGCACCCGTTCACCATCCAATACGCAAACAGACGGTGGCGAGTATCAGCGCCAGAATGGAATGACGTATTGCGTGATCGCCTCGTCGCCGTCCCTGTTTCGCGCAGACGGGGCGCGCTGCACGATCAACTCATGTCGGCCTGCAGCCAGCGCGCGCACGTCGATCATCGCCACCAATGCCGGTTGGCCGTTACGGATATCACTTCCGACGTCGTAGCGCAGGTTGCGCGCGGGAACACCGTCCAGGGTGACGGCATGCAGTGTACCCAGACAATCCAAAGTGTTTTGCGCGCGTGCATGCGCATCGTCCATGCGCAAGGCAGACGCACACAATCGTTTCATGGCAGCGGCATCGCGGTTGGGTTGGTACGGGACCACCAATTTGATGAAGGGGTCGGTGACGACGGCACTCTGGATGTATGGCGTGGCCTCACTGCGGACGACGTTGCGTTGATCGTCGTAATACGCCGCATTTATCGCGTTGCTGCCGTTGGCGATATGCGGGAACAGCGCGTAATTGCCGATCCACTCGGATGAACGCAGGACAAATACATTGATGCCGCCAATGATGGTCACCGGAACGAAGATGAACCAGATAACGAGCAGGGTGCGAAACTCGCCGATTTGACTGGTGAGCAACATCCAAGCATAGGAATTTCGGCCAATGCCGATGTTCCAACTGGCACTGAAAACGCGCAAGAGGATGCCCCGTTTGGCTGGCGAATCAGGCCGGCGAGTCGACACCCAGCGCTCGCGCATGCGCTCGGCCAAATGCGGCAAATGGACGAAGGTGAAGATACGCATGAGGATGCGTTGAATCCGCGGCTGTCGAGTTCCGCGTTGGTCATACGCTTTTGCAATCAGGAACGGCACCAATACCAGCACGAAAATGACGGTGAACACGGCTGGCAAATCGAAGTGCACACCGAAAATGGAACCAAGCGCGGCGATAATGACGAAGCCGACGCCGGCGATGATGCTGATGACCACCAGTTTGCTGCCGAGCATCACGCCCATGGCAAAGACGATGGTCGCTCGATTATCCGCACGCTCGATTGCGTCGGCGGCTGATCCCAAGCGCCGCTCGTTGAACTCGCGCAGAACCGGGCCCATGTTCAAGCGTTGCCAGCGCACGCCATCCGGAAACACGGAATGCAATCCGACCAGGGCAATCCAGTGCGCGCAACGTAAGGTGCAGCAAAAACGTCAGCGCCAACATCACTGCAGCAGAGTGAAGATAGACATACAGGACAAGGATCAGCCCCGCCCAGTCCTGGTCGAAGCGCGGCCGCAGCGCGAAGAAGCGATCATCCAGCCAGCCGGGCAGTTGCAGCATCGCAAATACCGCCACGCCGGAAATCAACAACTCCACTTCCCACGTCGGCGTGGTGTGCCTGGGTACCTTGTCGGGATCGGCTGGCATATTGGTCGACTTCGGATTTTTCATTTTGCCAATCGCACCCTTTTCCTCTCGCAACTTGATCTTGCCACCTTCATGACGCCTTGCCGGCTGGAAATGACGGCCAATCTCGCGGCATCAGCGCTGTCGTCATGCTGCCTCATGCGATCAGACAATTCGAACGACGCGCGAATAGTACAAGCTTCGCAGTCAAACGTGATTGGACAGGTGCGCGACCGCTTCTCCTCGACGCCATCAGCAAAAAATTCAAGACTTGCTGCCGCAGCAGGAATGCTAGGACGATTGAGCTGCGACGAGGGCCCCGCAACCCGCAATGCCAATTGTAGGGTGAGCAGGTTTCATCCGCCCACGGTGACGCGACCACGCTTTGCCCACTCTGCTTCGGGCGCGGCGAGGCAAAAGGCGAATCCCAATCCCAACGTCGCAGAGGCCGGAGCGCTACGACGATGAACGTGATCCCGCCGCTTGTCTGCCCGCTGCCTCATGCTGCTTCACGATCCGGCTGACGCGGGAATAATGCAATCCGAAATGTTCGCCGATTTCGCTCAGCGTATAGCCGCCGCTGGCGTAGGCGCGTGCGATGGCTTCGTCGCGTGTCACTGCCTTGGTCTCATAGCTTGCTATAGGGTGGGAACGTCCGGCGCGTTGGCGTAGCGGCACTTCGTCCAGCGATTGGTCGAGTTGGCTGATACGCCGGTGCATGGCTGCAACAAACGTGTCGTTGCCAAGGAAAACCTGATTTTTCAGTTGCGTCCACAAAAGCGGTTGTTTGATTCCGGCGGCGACGAAATCGCGATAAGCCGCTATCGCTTGCGCGCGACGATTGGCGAACGCCGATAGCAGCCAATCCACTTGCAACCCGCCAGCCGGCGCCATCCTTCCAATGGTCGCGCAATAGCTGCTCCACGGCCAATCGCCAACGCGGCGCACCATGCCCGCACGCACCGGATTGAGCACCACGTAACGCGCGACTTCGAGTAGGTAGGCTTGCTTCTGCACCAGGATCGCCTTGAAACGGCCCTGAAACAAATGCCCCACGCGCCGATGGCGCTGATTGCTCTGCTGCGTGAACACGCCATTGAGTTGACGCATGCCCTTCGACAAATTCGCGTCCGGCGTCTCGATCAGCAGATGATAGTGATTGCCCATCAGGCAATAAGCATGCAGCCGCCAGTTGAACCGCTCGACCACGCCCGCCAGCACATCCAGAAATCGCTGTCGGTCTACGTCGTCTTCATAGATCGCCTCACGACGATCGCCCCGCGCCGTCACGTGGTACAGCGCACCGGCAAATTCCAGTCGTAACGGTCTGGCCATGCGATAACCCTACGAGCATCGAGGGCAAAAGGCAAGACCTGACCCCAGAGCCCCACTTTGAGCTAAGGCGTCGATTGGCGCGGATGACTTTTTGCAAGATGTCATTGGCCTTGGCCGTCCAAACGAAGGGTTTGGGTTGCTTGTTGTGCAAGGCGATGTACTCCTGAATGGCAGCGATCAATTCTGGAACGCTGTGGAACACGCCGCGCTCAAGGCGATCGGTGGTGATGCTGCGAAAGAAACGCTCAACCATGTTGAGCCAGGAAGCCGAGGTCGGAGTGAAGTGCATGTGGAAACGCGGGTGCTTTTCCAACCACTGCTGCACCTTCGGATGCTTGTGCGTGGCGTAGTTGTCGCAGATCAGATGCAGATCCTTGTTCTTTGGCGTTTCGCGGTCGATCTGACGCAGGAACTTCAACCACTCGATGTGGCGATGACGTTGCTGGCACTGGACAATGACTTGGCCATCGAGCACGTTGAGCGCGGCGAACAGCGTAGTGGTGCCGTTGCGCTTGTAGTCGTGGGTCATCGTCGCGGCGCGACCCTTTTTCATGGGCAACCCGGGTTGGGTGCGATCCAGTGCCTGCACTTGGCTCTTCTCGTCGCAGCACGGGGTCACCGGGGTCACGGGGTCACCGGGGTCAAGTCTTGCCTTTTGCCTTTAGCAACTCCTGCGGCTAGCTCGTCTCCCGATATTCAGACATCCAACTACTGCCCGATAACTCCGCTGGTTTGCTTCTCCTGCTCTGCAAGCAAGTCCCTCACCCCTGATACGCCCCAATCGCCAACTGCAGCATGATGCGCAGTTCTTCGCGCAGGGAGATGGGTGCGACGACTTCGGCGTCGGGGCCGTAGCGCAGGACGTCCATGAGCAGTTCGCGGGAGTTGCTGTAGGGCACTTTGAGTTCGTAGCGGCCGTCGTCGAGCCATTCGCCTTTTTGTTGTGAGTGCCAGTGTTCGTCGGCGACCCAGCGTGCGGCGTGTTTCGAGAAACGGATGGTTGCGGTGGCTTTGGGAGCACCGGAAAAAATTCCGTAGCTCGAAGCCAGATGCTGGTTGAGTTCGCTGTCGTCGCGATTCTCGGCTGCCTCGTCAAGCACTTCGGCGCGCACGATTCTATCCAGCGCGAAACTTCGTACCGCGTCGCGGCCGTGGTCCCAGGCGTCCAGATACCAGTTGTCGCGATAGTGGGTCAGCCGCTGCGGCGAGACGGTGCGGTTGGTGGGCTGATCGGTCGAGCGCGCACGGTAATCGAATTTCAGGCGGCGGCGTTCAAGCACGGCGCTGGCGACGTGACGAAACGTGGTTTCATCGACTTGCCGCGAGCCGCTGCCGATGACGCGGATGCGCTCCAGTGAAACATTCTTGCCGTCAAGTTGATTGGAAAGCAGTTTGTCGATGCGCGAGCGGAACGGCTCAAGCGCGCTGGCGAGAATGCCCGGGCCGGTCCGGCCAACGAGTTGGTTGAGCGCCAGCAACGCCTGCAATTCCTCGCTGTTGAGCCACAGGCCGGGCAGCTCGAATCGGTCGGCTTCGTCGGCTGCGTAATGGAACGCGGCTTGATCGCCGTCGCTGTCGATGGGCGCGCCGAGCGCGTCGCGCAGGAAGGCGATGTCGCGATATGCGGTCGCGCGCGAGCAGCCCAATTCATCCATCAGCCGCGACAGCGGCACCGGATATCGTGCCGATTTGAGTATGCGATGCAGGGTGGAGATGCGTTCGTAGCGATCCATTCGCGGAGTATAGCGTCAGGTTCGCGCGTATCCGTTAACATGTAGCCCGGTATGGAAAGCACACTCATCCAGGATCCTGATTTGCGTTGAAGCTGAGCTAGCCCAGACCGTTCGCCCTGAGTGCAGGCACGAAGCGCCGAAGTCCAGGGACTGCGGGGCAGAGCACGCTTGGACTTTGCCCGCTGCAGCGGGCTACGCTCGGGGCGAACGGGTTTGTTGTGAATCGGCTGAACCTCGACGCCAATCAGGTCCCGGACGGTTGAGCTGACCCGATACCACCTCCAACTTATTCAGACAGCACGCACATGCCACACGCCAATCTGCAACTCAACGAACCGGCGGGCGATGAGGTCAAAACCTCGACTTGCTACATGTGTGCGTGTCGATGCGGCATCAAAGTGCACCTGAAAAACGGCCGCGTGCGCTACATCGAAGGCAATCGCGCGCACCCGGTCAATCGGGGTGTGCTGTGCGCGAAAGGTTCGTCGGGAATCAAGCAGCATTACTCGCCGGCGCGGTTGTCGAAACCGTTGCTGCGGGTGGGTGAACGCGGGGCCGGTGAGTTCCGCGAGATCGAATGGGATGAGGCGCTGGCGCTGGCGACGAAGTGGCTGGGAGATATTCGCCAGACCGACCCGGACAAGCTCGCCTTTTTCACCGGGCGCGACCAGTCGCAAGCGTTGACCGGTTGGTGGGCGCAGCAATTCGGCACGATCAACTATGCCGCGCACGGCGGGTTTTGTTCGGTCAACATGGCCGCTGCGGGAATGTATTCGATCGGTGGCTCGTTCTGGGAATTTGGCGAGCCGGATTGGGAGCAGACGAAGTACCTGCTGCTGTTCGGCGTGGCCGAGGATCACGATTCCAATCCAATCAAGCTCGGACTGGGAAAAATGAAACGCCGCGGCGCCAAAATCGTGGCGATCAATCCGGTGCGGACCGGATACGGCGCGATTGCCGACGAATGGGTCGGCATCAATCCCGGCAGCGATGGCTTGTTCGTTGGCGCGCTGATTCGCGAGTTGTTGATCCACGACTGGGTCGATTTCGAATATCTGGTGCGCTATACGAATGCGCACCATCTGGTTGTGCGCAATCCCGGCGGCGCGGACGATGGCTTGATTGCACGCGATGCAGACGGCCATCCACTTTGTGCCGCACGTAACAAAGCCGGCTCGCCCTCACCCCAACCCTCTCCCCCGACGCAGTCGCGGGAGAGGGAGTATGGATTCGTGCGTGCGGATGGCATCGACATCGCGCCGCTGATCGCCGGCGAATTCACCTTGCCCGATGGGCGCAAAGTCGTGCCGGCGTTTGCGTTGCTGGCAGAACGTTTTCTCGGCGACGAGTACGCCGCCGATCGCGTTGCCGTGCGATGCGGAGTCGATGCCGACACGATACGGCGCATCGCTGCGGAAATTGCCGATGTCGCGTTCAAGCAGGAAATCCGCCTGCAGCAGCCATGGACGGATGCTTTTGGTCGCGAGCACACGGAAATGATCGGCCGTCCGGTATCGATGCATGCGATGCGCGGCATCGCTGCGCACGCGAACGGATTCCATACCTGCCGCATGTTGCACACGCTGCAGATGCTGCTCGGTGCAATCGATACGCCGGGAAGTTTTCGATACCAACCGCCGTATCCGAAGGCGGTGCCGCCGGGGAATCGGCCGGCCAAGACGCGCAAGGAAAATGGCGCATTGAATGGCGGACCTTTGGGTTATGTGCATGCGCCCGAAGATCTCGTGGTTGACGCAAACGGCGCGCCGCGTCGCCTCGACAAGGCGTTCTCGTGGGAATACCCGCTGGCCGCGCACGGCATGTTGCAAAACGTGATTCGCAATGCCTGGGCGGGCGACCCGTATCCGATCGACACGCTGTTTCTGTTCATGGCCAACATGGGCTGGAACTCGTCGATGAACACGACGCAGACGCGGCAGATGCTGTGCGATCGCGATTCAGACAGTGGCGCGTATAAAATTCCGCATATCATCTATGTGGATGCGTACTTGTCGGAAACCGTCGCCTTTGCCGACCTCGTGCTGCCGGATACCACGTACCTCGAACGTCACGATTGCATTTCGTTGCTGGATCGCCCGATCTCGGATGCGGATGCGGCCAGCGATGCGATCCGCCAACCGGTATGCGAACCAGACCGCGACGTGCGCCCATTCCAGGACGTACTGCTCGATCTGGGCGCACGCCTCGGACTGCCCGGCATGGTCGACGCCGATGGACGCACGATTTATCGCGATTACGCCGACTACATCACCCGCCATGAACGTGCGCCTGGCGTCGGCTTGCTGGCCGGCTGGCGCGGTCGCGACGGCGCCAGGTCCGGCATTGGCGAACCGAATCCGGATCAACTCGCACACTACAAAGCCAACAACTGCTTTTGGCATGCGCCGGTCCCGGCAGCCGGTCGCTATTACAAGATGGCCAATCGCGACTATCTGCAGTGGGCGCAATCGTTGGGGTTTGTCGGATCGACGCAGGCAATTGTGCTTGAACTGTATTCGGAGCGATTGCAGAAATTCCGCCTCGCTGCGCTTGGTCACGGCGAGCATCAACCGCCAGATCGGCAACGCGAACGTGTGGCAACGTATTTCGACCCGTTGCCGTTCTGGTATGACTCTGAAAAACAGCCCGAGGCTCAGCCCTCAGCACTCGGCACTCAGCCCTACAACCTCAACGCGATCACCCAACGCCCAATGTTCATGTATCACTCGTGGGGTTCGCAAAACGCATGGCTGCGCCAGATTGCTGCGCGCAATTTTCTGTATCTGCATCCGCGCACGGCTGCCGCTGCCGGCGTCGCCGATGGCACTTGGGTTTGGGTGGAATCGGCCCTTGGACGTATTCGAGCGCAGGCGAAATTGCATGCCGGCACGGCGCCGGGCACGGTATGGACGTGGAATGCGATCGGCAAACACCAACCCGCGTGGAAGCTTGGCGCCGATGCACCCGAGTACAACCAGGGCTTCCTGCTCAATCAAACCATCGATGACTTGCTGCCGCCATGCGAGGATGGCCATCGGTATGCCAATGCCGATCCGGTGACCGGTCAGGCCGCGTGGTTCGACTTGCGCGTCAGGGTTTATCCAGCCACGGAGAGCGCTGCGTGACGTGGCAAGCCTGGGCAGTGGCGGGCATCGTCATCGGTGCGATGGCGTTGTTTGTCAGCGAAAAGGTGCGCTACGACGCCGTTGCACTGCTGGTGCTGTCGGCATTGCTGATTTTGGGAATCATTACACCTGCCGAAGGATTGTCCGGCTTCAGCAATGAAGCAACCATCGTGGTTGCGGCCATGTTCGCGCTCAATGCCGGCATCGTTGGTACGGGTGGCCTGGATCCCCTGATCCGCGTGCTCTCGCGGATTCGGCGTCCGTGGCTGCTGACGCTTTCGATCATGGTCGTCGTTTGCATCCTTGGTGCATTCGTGAAGAACACCGCGCTGGTCGCGACATTCCTGCCGGTCACCTTGAGCGTCTGTGCACGCAGCCACACGTCGCCGGCGCGCGTGTTGATTCCCATGTCGTATGCCGCACAGATGGGTGGCGTGTGCACCCTTCTCGGCACTTCGTCCAACCTGTTGGTGAACAGTCTGGCCATCCAGCACGGAATGCCGGGTTTCGGCGTATTCGATTTTTTGCGTCTGGGGGCGATTCTTGCGGTTGTCGGCATCATCTATCTGCTGTTGATCGGTCGCTGGATGTTGCCGCGGCACATCGACACGGAATACGCGGAGAGTTTCAACCTCGGCAAGTTCGTCACCGAGCTTCGCGTGATGGCGGAATCGCCATTGATCGGCGAATCCATTGCCGAAGCGAAGCTCGGCGAAAAATTCAGTGTGTATGTGCTGGAATTGCTGCGCGGCGACCAGCATCTGTGGGCGCCACGCTCGCAAAAGCTGCAGGAAGGCGATGTGCTGCTGACGCGCGGCGACTGGGCCCGATTGCAGGAATTTCGCCAGCGTCTGAAGCTTGAAATCGCGCCGGTGGCAGAGGTTTCCAGTGCAGGGCAAACCGAGCCGCGCCGCGTGGTGATCGAGGCGATGGTTGCTCCCGGAACACGCATGCTGGGTCAAACCGTCGAGGAAGTCGACTTCCGCTGGAATTACAAAGCCAGCGTGCTCGCCGTGCAGCGGCGCAGCCAGATTGTTCGCGAACAAATCAAACGCGCGCGCCTGGCCGTCGGCGATATCTTGCTGCTGCTCGTGGACGAGGCGGCGTTGCGCCATTTGCGCAAGGATTCGGGACTGGTGGTCTTGAGCGAGCGTGGTGACAAACGCGCATCGCGGCGCAAGGCTCCGCTGGCAATTGCAATCCTGATCGCCGTCATTGCGGTGGCCGGTTTTGGTGTATTGCCGATCGTTGTCAGTGCCGTGATTGGTTGTGCGGCAATGGCAATCACCGGATGCTTCAGCTTTGAGGATGTGTATGAGGCGATGGATTGGAAAGTCATTGTTCTGCTTGGCGCAATACTGCCGCTGGGCATTGCACTGGACAAGACTGGTCTGGCGCGAAATCTGGTTGATACCAGCATGTCTTTCGTGGGCCCACATGGCCCGCTGGCGGCCTTGGTGATGGTCTACCTGCTGACGGCGTTGTTGACTGAAATGATGGGTCACAATCCGTCTGTGGTGCTGATGGCGCCGATTGCCATTTCCATCGCCCATGCCATGCATGTCGATGCGGTTCCCTTCGTGATCACGGTTGCGTTTGCCGCCGCGACATCGTTTGCCACGCCCGTCGGTTATCCTACCAATACCATGGTGTACGCAGCCGGCGGATACAAATTCACCGATTTCATGAAGGTCGGAATTCCGTTGATCGCGTTGTTTTGTGCGCTGTCGATGTGGCTGATTCCGCAATTCTGGCCATTTCATCCCTGATTTGATTTGAATCTCATTGCTGCCGTCATGACAATGTTGCCGCCACCAACACGCAAAATGCTCGGTCTGGTGATTGACCTGGACATCTGTGTGGGCTGCCATGCCTGCGCGGTGGCATGCAAGGAATGGAACGACGGCGGCCAGTTTGGCCCGCTACCGGACGAAGACGCGTACGCCCGCGAGCCCCTCGGTGTCTGGTTCAATCGCGTGCACAGCTACGAAATTTCTGCGCTGGACGTGCGCACGGCGCAAACCGGACAGCAAAACAATCGCATTGTCGAATCCGCGTCCGGCGACCGTGGATCGGCGCCAACTGCGCACGCAATGACCGTCCATTTTCCGCGTTCGTGCCTGCATTGCGAGACGCCGGATTGCGTTACAGTATGCCCGACCGGCGCAAGTTACAAACGCGCCGAAGACGGCATTGTCCTGGTTGACGAGGACAAGTGCATTGGCTGCAAACTGTGCTCATGGGCGTGCCCGTACGGCGCGCGCGAGTACAGCGAGGTTCGCGGCACGATGCAAAAATGCACCTTGTGCGTGGATCGCATTTACAACGAGTCTTTTGAAGAAATTGATCGTCAACCGGCATGCGTCATCGCCTGCCCGACCCGCGCACGTCATTTCGGCGATCTGGGTGATCCGGATTCCGACGTTTCCAGACTGGTTGCTGATCGCAATGGCTACGACTTGATGCCGGAGATGGGTTACAAGCCGGTCAACAAGTATTTGCCGCCGCGACCCCGACGCGATGGCTGCAATTCACAAACCGTGACGGCGACAGAAGATGGCGTGGATTTGTCCGGCGCATCGCCACTGTTGCGCTGGATGGACAAATTGTTATCGCGCTGAAATGTGTCGCGCTTGCAATGACCAAACGTCAAGGCGTAACGTGACCAGGCCACGAGCGGTCATCATGGCATTCGACTTGATCAAGCTCGCCTGAACATGGAGGTATGTCATGAAGAAACCATTGCTCGCGCTTTTGAGCCTCTCCGCCTTTTGCGCATTTGCCGCGCGCGCGGATCCAAACCTGCTGCCCAACGGCGACTTCAGTCATTCGAACCAACTGTCTGGTTGGACGGCAATCGATGCTGGGCTCGCTCCGATTACCTACGATGCCGAGGTTGACGCAAACGGCAATCCCGATTCCGGCTCCATGCTGATAAACGGACTGCAAGATGCCGCCTCGGCCTGTTTTGCGGTTTCGCCCGGCAAGCTTTACAGCTTTGGCGGTCAATCCACAGCAGCGCATTACGGATTTTCTGCGCTGTTCAGTTATATGCGCTGCACCACGTACCCCAGCACGGATTGTAGTGGTCCCGGGCGACAACTCAGCGATAGCGTGAACTTATGGGGTGCAGGCTCGGATAATGGTTACGGATTTTCGCAGGGCGCAAGTCAGGCAGCGACCTTGCCTGCCGACGCGCGTTCTGCAACGTGCTCGGTCAACAATGAAATTTATGGCGAGTTTTTGGGCACGGTATCCAATCATGTGGACAATTTGTTTTTCGAGTCCGCCCCGCCCGACGCAGCGGTAACCGTTGACGGTTACATGAGTGGCAGTTGGTACGATCCGGCGCAAAGCGGACATGGCTTTGATCTGCAAATTACCGATCAACAGGACCTGATGCTGGCGTATTGGTATACCTTTGCGCCTGACGGCAGCGGCCAAGTCTGGATATATGCGCAAGGCCCGTATGATGTCGGCAAGAATACGGTGACCTTGCCCGCTGAAATTCTGACCGGCGCCAAGTTCCCGCCACTATTCAACAGCAACGATCTGCAGGGAACTCCATGGGGGACCATCACATTCTCGTTCACGGACTGCAATCACGGAACCGCAAGCTGGAATTCGACCGTTCCCGGTTATGGCAGCGGC
>DASSXQ010000029.1:0-3497 GCA_035703725.1 Rudaea sp. | reverse complement strand
ACTGATCGTGGCGTTGCCGGCGTCCACCCATTGCGCGGATTGTGCCAGCGCGGCCGGGTGCAAGTCGCCATCGTCACCGGTGCCGAACAGCACGGCGCTGACTTGGTAGCGACTGGCGGAAGCGGCGTTCACGGGCACGTCCAATTGCATGCCACTGGCGTCGTTGCTCAGTTGCACGTCACTGCCGAATTGCGCAGTGGGTGCGCTGACGGCAAAGGCGGTTTTCGCATCGCGCAGCACCACGAGTTTGCCGGAGCGACTCGCGCTGAAGACTTGCGCTTCCCACAATTGCGGGCCAACGGCGTGCGCAGCATCCGGCGCAAACGTGGCGTTGAAGCTGCCATCGGCGTTGCGGGAAAAATGCAGGTTGGCGCTGAATCCATCCGGCGCGGTCACGATGCCAGATGCCAATGCCAGGCCATGCGCTGCGCCCGCGTTGCTCAGTGCGGTGTGGAACGTGATCGTCGAGCCGACCAGTACCGTGTCGCGATCCGCGCTCAGGTCCAGCACGAACGGACTGCCGGCGTCGAGGACTTGCACGAGGTATCGACCGCGCGCTTGTCGAGTACTCACTTGCATTTCGCCAATGCCGGCATTGGCCGACAAACGAAACGCGAGTGTTCCTCTGGCGACCGGCATGCCGGCGCGTTGCAGGGCGTCGGCATCAGCCACGGCGCTGCTGATGGCATTGGCGCTCATCACGCGACCATTGCTGCGAATCATCACGGACGCAGGATCCAGCGTTGCGCCGCTGCCGTCCTGCGGACTCAGGCGAATCAATGCGCCGGGTGCGGTGGTGGTAAAGCTGACGCCGGCATGCAGTTCGGATTCGCCGACATCGCTCCAGAACTCGCGGCTTTGTGCCTGATAGGGCTTAGGCAATGCATCGAGCGATTGATCGCCGCTGAGCGCGCGGGAATAGTGCGCGGGTGCGTGATCCAGTTTGGCGTCGTCGCGTGCCGACGAGGCCAAGGCTTTGGCGTGCACGGTTGCGACAATATGCGTGGGAACCTGATCGTTCGCGCCGGGAGCAAGCAGGCTCAGGCTTGCCGCAACCGCGTTGGCGGCAAAGGTGACGCAGGCGAGCGCGAGTACGTGAATGAAAGTTTTCATGTTGGCATCTCCGCTCAAAGGTCGTTGCGCAAAACCACATCCAGACCGAAGCAGGCGCGTCGGCTCTGGTTGTGCGAAAGAGTCTTGCCACCGAGCGAATTGTGGTCGTAGAACCACAACGTGCCTGCGGCGCGCGCGCTGCTGCATTCGATGAACCCATCCGAACAACTGCTGAGCCAGTTCTGCGTGATTTCCAGCCCGACATTGAGCGTGTAGCCGCCACAATACGCATCCGAACTCCACGGCGCGGATTTCACGTCCGTACCGACGATGTCCCAGAAGCCCTTCGGCAATGCGGGTCTTCCGGATGTGCCGAGCAGATTGTTCGCGTTGTAGTACGCCATCCAACTGGTTTGCTGCTGGCGCACCGCATCTGACTTGTAGCCGAGCAACCAGCCCAGTGACGATTCGAATACATTGCCGGCCATGACTGCATCGGCCAATGGTGTTCCGGCGCTGGATGCAGCAATTGCATCAACCCAGCGAATCTTGCTGATGATGCCGGGATAGCGGCTGTCATAGGTTGGGTTCGACAGAATCCAGCGCATGACGTTGCCGCCATTGGAATGGGTGATGACGACCAAGTCGTCGATGTGCTTGCTGTTGATGAAACTGGTCAATTGACCGGCCAGGCAACCCGCGGCCCTGCTGTCCCACATGTATTGGTCGAAGTCGCAATTGATGACGACGTAGTTGGATTGATTCGACAATCCCTTGCGCACGGAATTGACCATCGCCGGTTGCCAATAGTCGTTGTAGGCGTCGGTTTGATGGCCGGTGCCGTGAACGAATGCCACACCGGTGTTGGCCAGAACGTTGCCGCACAGAAGCAGCAACGCAAGACTTGCGAGCGATCGGAACATGAGTACCTCCCCGCAGTTCGCAATGGCGAACCGCAAACAAACGCCCGGACAGGCGTGGGTTGGAAGCATCCATGCTGCCACCGCGGCGCGACGGGGCGAATTCGGAAACCAATGCGTGTGGATTGCTGCTTTGTAGGGTTATTGCGCAGGTTCCGGGCCGTGTCGGCGCTCAATCACCCTCCCGTGATCCTGCGACGACCGGTGCAGACTATGTCATGGAAACGAAAATATCAAACGTATGTTTGAATGCACTGCAGCATGAGGACAGGCGGAGCTGCGGATCAAGCGTTTGCGTGCGCCATGCTGGACATCGGCGATTGGCACTGGCATAAGTTTCCGGGCAAGTCCCCACTACAAGGAGTACACCATGCATCTCGCCGTTGCACTTGGACCGCTCATTTCCCTGATTGCCGGCATCCTCATTCTGATCATGCCGCGCCTGTTGAACTATATCGTGGCGATCTATCTGATTGTCATAGGCCTGATTGGTCTGTTTGGACCCAGTCTGCACTTGTAAATCGACGCGTCTGCAACGCCGCTCGCATGAGTCGAGCGGCGTTGCAGCGGGGCCTCGGACCGCTCGATGCGTTTTGAATTTTGCATGCCCGCGGCGGGCCCGGTTTAGACCTGCCGAAGCCTTGCTTGCTCGCATCATCCGCTCGCGCAGGCCCCATCTTGCGCACCACATGCGTTATCGATTGCGAAGTTTTGGACGCAGTCAAGGAAATCGTGCGCCGCACCGGCAATTCGGCCGGACGCATGCTGTCGGCGCTCGCGCGACGGGCACTGAGGCAAACGGTGGCGCGGCAGGGAGCGCGTGAGTCGGATTCGATTTACGGATTCTGTCCAATTCCGGTGCGTGGCAATAGCGTGACGAACACGCTGGTCGACAAGCTGCGCGACCACGAAGACATCCGATGCGGGACATGTTGGATGCAGCCGTGTTGATTGCGCTTCTGGATGCGACGCAGGTCCAGCACACGGCCGCAGGTGAATGGCTGAGTCAGAACATCAGGCACGGCTGGGCCTCTTGTTCGATCACACAGAACGATTGCGTGCGCATACTGGCGCAGCGCGTTTGTCCGGACAGCGTACCTGCGGCAGAAGTGGCACGTTTGCGCGAAGCCTTGCGCCGTGTGCATCACGCATTCGTGGCCGATGGCGTCGGTCTGCTTGACGATGCGTTGTTCAACTGGTCATGGCTGCCCGGTCCACGTCAAGTGGCCGATGCCTATCTGCTGGCGCTTGCAGTGCGCAACAAGGGTCGCTTCGTCACGTTCCACAAGGCGGTGCCTTTGGCACCGGTACCTGATGCCGGGCCGCGACACCTTGTTGTCATCTGAACGCGATTGCGTATGGCTGACTCTTGCAGTCCCGGATTTCATGGTGTCGACGGATTACGCGGTGTTGCGCGCAGATAACCCAGCATGCGGCGCAACAAGCCGGTTGTCGTTGCAAGCCAGGCTGCAATGGCGACCCATAGAAACAACGGTGCCAGCCACGCGAGAAAGTCCAGACCCA
>DASSXQ010000014.1:0-6065 GCA_035703725.1 Rudaea sp. | reverse complement strand
CGCGTCGATGGGACTGGAAGGTGTACGTATCGCTGCAAGCCAGGATAGGCGACAGCGGTTCACGGCACTGCTGCACCACATCACGCCGCGCTTGCTGGTTGAGAGCTTCTACGGACTCAAGCGCAACGCGGCCGCTGGGGTGGATGGCGTGACGTGGAGAGAGTACGAGGCGATCCTGCCCCAACGGGTGCGCGAGTTGCACCGGCAGATTCACGTCGGTGCCTATCGCGCACAGCCATCGCGCCGGGGGTTCATCCCCAAGAGCGATGGTCGGCTTCGCCCTTTGGGCATCGCCGCGCTGGAAGACAAGATCGTGCAACAGGCGGTAGTTACCGTACTGAGCATGATCTATGAACAGGACTTCCTCGGATTCTCCTATGGCTTCCGACGCGGGCGCGGGCAACACGATGCACTCGATGCGCTCACGGTCGGAATAGAGCGACGGAAAGCAAACTGGGTTCTTGATGCGGATATCCGCGCGTTCTTCGATGAAATCGATCACGCATGGATGGTGCGCTTTCTGGAACACCGGGTGGCGGATCAGCGGATACTGCGATTGATCCGTCGGTGGCTGACCAGTGGCGTGATTGAGAATGGCAAGCGGGTAGCTGCCGAACGGGGGACTCCGCAAGGTGCGGTGATCTCGCCGTTACTGGCAAATATCTATCTGCACTACGCTCTCGATCTGTGGGCTCATCGGTGGCGCAGAACGCGAGCCGCAGGTGAGGTCATCGTGGTTCGTTACGCCGATGACAGTGTGTTCGGTTTTGAAAACAAGGTGACGGCACAGCGTTTTCTGCAGGACCTGCGGGCGCGCATGGGCCAGTTCGGATTGACTTTGCACCCCGACAAGACTCGGCTCATCGAGTTTGGTCGATTTGCGGCTATCAATCGCCGCAAACGCGGGCAGGGTCGGCCAGAGACCTTCGATTTTCTGGGCTTTACGCACTGTTGCGGCACGACCCGCAAAGGTGGGTTCCGCTTGCTTCGCCTCACGGCCAAGACGCGGATGCGGGCCACGTTGACTGCACTTCGGGAGACGCTGATGCGTCGCCGGCATGAACCGATAAACGTCGTTGGACAGTGGCTACACCGCGTGGTGCAAGGATACTTCAACTACCATGCGGTCCCCGGCAACCTGAAGCGTTTGGGCGGTTTTCGCAGCGAAGTCTGTCGCGCTTGGCGACATGCACTGCTGCGGCGCAGCCAACGCCATCGACAGTCCTGGGAACGTTTCAGCCGTCTCGCTCGTCGTCATGTGCCGTACTGTCGTCAAATCCACCCTTATCCGGGGGCGCGCTTTGATGCGTCACGACCTTAGGCAGGAGCCGTATGCGGTAATTCCGCACGTACGGATCTGCGCGGGGGGCGTCGGGCAATCGGCGTTCCTACCGCAACCTCGGTTGCGGGGTGGACAAGCTTCATCTACCCACCGTGGCGCGATAGTTGGAGCTCGCGTGGGCACGCTGCGTCTTCCCCACATACCTTCCCTGCAACGGCGTTGTCAGCTCGACGGTGCGGTGTCTGAAAGCAGACTCTCCGGCAATCGAATTCTTGCCGCCAGCGGCAGGTGATCCGATACCGGGTGCGGGAGCGTCCACAGCTCTTCGATACGCAATTGCGAAGAGGTCAATACATGGTCAATGGCGCGACGTGGGCGCCAGCTCGGGAATGTCGCCGGGGAACTGGCGTCCGGCGGTACCAGCGTCGTGGAGCGAAACAGCAAATCAAGCTCGCTGCTTTGCGCAATGCAATTCAAATCACCCATGAGCACGACATGTTCGTGTTTGCCGATCAGTTCAGCCAGAAACGCCAGCTGCTTCTTGCGTGCGGCCGGACCCAACGCAAGGTGGGCAATGACCACAATCAGGCTATGCTCGCCCTGACCAAATCGCACCCACAGAGCGCCGCGCCCGGGAATGCGGCCTGGCAGCGGATAGTCGAGGACTTCGCTGGGCTCCATGCGTGTAAGCAAGCCGTTGCTGGATGCCGCAAACTGCGCAACTTTGCGATTGGGTTGGTGGCTCCAGTAGGGAAAACCGGCAGCTTCGGCCAGATACTGGGTCTGGTTGACGAAGCCTGAACGCAATGATCCTGCATCGGCCTCCTGCAACCCGACCACATCGAAATCAGGAAGCAGCTTGGCGAATTCGTCCAGATTGCCGCGTTTGGCGCGGGTAGGAAGAACCTGTTTCCAGCTTTGCGTCACATAATCGCGATAGCCGCGCATGCTGCCGCCAGCCAGAATGTTGCAGCTGAGCAGTTGCAAATGCGTACGTGGTTTGACGGGCGCTGATTTGTTGATGGCACTCAATCGGGTAGCTGCGGCACACATGGTGTGAGCCCGTGCCGCGCTTGCCAATCAAGGCAAGCGCGCAGGATGGATATTCAGTGTCCGGCCGGATGTGGCTTGCGCGCATCCAGTTCGCGCTGCACCAAATCCAGTGCAACTTGCACCATCTCGGGAAAGCCGTCGCCACGCGATGCATCGGCCGTGACGCGATACTTGCCATCGACGACCAGCGTAGGCGTGGCGTCAACCTGATAGTCGTGCACTTGCTTGTTGCCGTTGGCCAGTTCCCCGTCAATGACGAAAGAACTTGCCGTCGACAGAAATTCGCCCGGATTGACGCCGTAGTTGCTGTAAAACAGGTTGGCCAGGTCTTCGATGCTGCGCAACGGCAGGTGATCGCGATGCAGCGCATCGAACAACGCCTGATGGGTCTTGCCCAGAATGCCCATGGATTTTGCGGTGTAGAACGCGCGTGCGAACGGTTCCCATTGCGAGTTGAATACGGCCGGCAACAACTTGAATTCAACGCCGGCCGGCAGTTTGCTCTTGAGTTCATCGGCATACGGCTGGAAGTGCGCGCAATGCGGGCATGCGTAGGAAAATACCTCGGTAACCACAACCTTGTCGCCGGATGTCGGCTGCGGCGGCGTGATCAGATGATAGTCCTTGCCTTCCACCCAATTGTGCTTGGCCACCGGGGGGCTCGACGCAGGCGGTGGGCTGGTATTGGCGCTGCAGGCAGAGACGGCGACCAGTCCAGTCAACAGGATGGCGAGGTGTTTGAGCATCTTGATCTCCAGTGTGGCGAAGCGAGGCACGACTTGGATGGCACCTCAACCGATAAGTTCCTAATTTGCGGTCGATTCCTTGTTAATCAAGTACAGCACCAACTCCTGCGCCTTGGCCCAACTGCCTCCGGCCGATGGTGTGGTAAGACGGTATTTTCCGTTCACGATGATGGTGGGTGTTTGTTCCACGCCACAGGCCTTGATGTATGCGTCGGCCTGCTTCATCCGCGTATTGATGGCAAACGAGTTGGCGGTCGCAACGAACGTGGCGGGCTTCACACCGAATTTTGCGTAGAATTTCGCAACGTCTTCGATGGTAGGAAGTTTCTGCTTGATCCGGTTCGTGACGGGGTCGTAAATCGCCAGATCGTGTGTTTTCCAGATCGCGTCAAACATTGCGTGATGGGATTCTTCCGCAATACCCAATGCCTTGGCCGTGTAGTACGCGCGCTGGAACACGACCCAGTTCTCGGATGGATTGAACGAGGCAGGCACGTAATCCATCACGGCGTTTGCAGGCAGTGCCTTCTTCATCGCGTCGACGAACGGGTACGACGCATTGCAGGCCGGACATCCGTATGAAAATATCTCGGTGACTTCGATCTTGTCGCCGCTGCGGGTGGGTTGCGGCGGGTCGATCACGAAATAATTGGTGCCGGCTTGCCAAGTGGTTGCCGTGGTGGGTTGTGCCTGCGAAACCGTGCTGGCGAACATGCCGAGCAGGGCAATCGCGACGATGGAGCACAAACGATGTGGCGACATGGGCGTATTCCTCGAATCGGGATGACGGCGGCCGGATTGACCGCCATGCAACTTATTTGGCGGCGGTCGAATTGGCCGAGCCATCGACGGCATACAGTCCTTCGATGTAAGACGATACGGCAGCGATGTCGCTATCGGTCAGTCCTTTGGCAACCAACGCCATGATCTGCGCGTGAGCATCATCGCCCCAGGTTTTGCCGTCATGCCAATCCTTGAGTTTGAGCGCGACATAATCGGCATGTTGCCCGGCCAGTTGCGGATACTTCGCGCCCGGGTTGCCGCGACCATCCGGACCATGACAGGCCATGCATGCCGGCACCTGTTCGGATTTGTTGCCGCCGCGATACAGAGCCTCGCCCTGGGCGACAAGCTTGGAATCGGCCACGCCCGGTAACGATTTCTTGCTGGCGAAATAGGCACCGATGTCGGCCATGTCCTGTGGACTCAGGCTCACGGCAAAGCCCATCATGATCGGGCTCGGACGTTTGCCGCTCTTGATCAACGCCAGTTGCTGGGCGATATAGCTTGCGTGCTGACCGGCAAGTTTCGGATATTGTGCCGACACCGAATTGCCATCGATTCCGTGGCAGGCCGCGCAGGTCCCGGACTTGGTTTGTCCAGCCGTGGCGTCGCCTGGCTTGAGCGCCACGTCGGCCGCATCAGCGATTGCCGCTGACGCTGGCGCAGCCGTGACCGCCGGCGCAGTTGTCGCGGGTGGCGTTGTTGGGGCAGGCGCGGTAGGGGCCGCCTGGATCGAGCCTGCGCCAAGCAGCGCGGCCACAGCAATCACATGCCGAAAACTCATACACTTCACTCCGAAGGACAGCGAAACCGGCGTCGCCAAAACGCAACAAGGCGGAAACCGGCACAATCGCGGAATTATCCCAGTCGCTTCGGGGACGGTCAAACAGGAATCACCATGTCGAGCAATTCTTTTCGTCACGCACAGTTTCTGCTGAGTGCGCCAAATCTACGCAAACTCCCACCCGATAGTGGGGCGGAGATTGCATTTGCCGGCCGCTCAAACGCCGGCAAATCCAGCGCACTCAATACGATATGCGACCAGAAAGGGCTTGCACGAACCTCAAAAACTCCCGGTCGCACCCAATTGCTCAACGTCTTCGCAGTGGCTGAGGAGCGTCGGCTGGTTGATCTGCCAGGGTACGGTTACGCCAAGGTTCCCGAGGCCATGCGCGAACAATGGCGCCACGCGATCGACGAGTATTTGCGCGAACGCGAATCCTTGCGTGGCGTGGTGCTGATCATTGACAGCCGGCATACGCTCAAGGAATTCGACTGTCAGATGCTTGACTATTGCCGCGATATCGGTCTGCCTTGTCATGTCTTGTTGACCAAGGCCGACAAACTCGGTCGCGGCGAAGCGGCGCGCACGCTCGCCCAGGTGCGGCGTGAGTGCGTCACGCGGGGATGGCCGGCAAGCGCGCAGTTATTTTCCTCTCTGGCCAAGACCGGGTTGGATGACGCGCGGCGCATACTTGCCAAAATGCTCGACGAACAGCCGCCGTTGGAAGTGGTCGACGATGTTGGCTGATACCGCGCCATTTTTGCAAATGAGCCATGCCGCGGTACTTTTGATCGGGGCTAACCGTCCCCACATTGTTTCCCCGTTCAGCGTGAGAACACCATGTCCGCACCCAGTGCCGTCGAAGAAACCGTAATCACGCGGCGCGATCAGTTGGTTGATTCCATCGCCACGGGTGGGCGCCCGCGCGCGCAATGGAAGATCGGCACCGAACACGAGAAATTCGGCTTTCGTCTGGATGATTTGCGCCCCCCCGAATATGCCGGCGATCGCGGTATTCGCGCATTGCTCAATGGCATGACCCGATTTGGCTGGACCCCGATTGGCGAGGACGGCAACGTCATTGCTTTGGCGCGCGATGGCGGATCGATCACGTTGGAGCCGGCTGGGCAGCTTGAGTTGTCCGGTGGCCAGGTGGCGACCGTGCATGACACGTGCTGCGAAGTCAGTTGCCATCTCAAGGAAGTCCGCGCCGTGGCTGACGAGCTGGGACTGGGCTTTCTCGGCATGGGCTTTCAGCCCAAATGGAAACGCGATGAGATGCCGTGGATGCCCAAAGGCCGCTACGCGATCATGCGGCGCTACATGCCCAAAGTCGGCAGCCTGGGTCTGGACATGATGACGCGCACCTGCACTGTGCAGGTCAATCTGGATTTCGCCGACGAAGCGGACATGATCA
>DASSXQ010000311.1:0-6942 GCA_035703725.1 Rudaea sp. | reverse complement strand
CGCATATTCATCGGGGGTCAAGATTCGTTCTTGCGTATCCGAGACGCCGTTGCCGAAGGTTTCATACAGGCGACTGATGCCGTTGTGCATGGCTGCCATGAACATCAGGTAGCCAGGACTCCATGTATCGAATTCGCCGTGGGTGAACACGCCCGGCATGCCGAGCTTGGTCATTTGTTGCACGTTGTCCCAGCCAAGCATCTGCCATTCGTTGACAAGTATTGGGTCGATCCAGGAATTGTATGGGCCATCGCCGACCGTGTTGTCGTACAGAAACGGCACCGACTCGTGCAAGTCGTGCAGCACTTGTGCGTGCCAGCCCAGATATGTATTGAGCACATTACGCGTCAGGTTCAGCGTCAGCCCCATTGCGTCGCGGTTGTTGTCGTGCGCGACGTAGTGGCCCCAGTACATCAGCGGCGGATAGTTTTCGTCTGGATGCGCGTGATGCCAGCGATCGATATCCACCATGCGGTCGCGCCCGTCCACTTCAACGATAGGTGTGATCAAGGTGATGACGTGCGAGCGAATCTTGCGAATGTACGGTGCATCGTCCACGGCCAGACGATAGGCCAATTCCATCAGCGCGGTCGGCGCGCCGGTTTCGACCGAATGAATTGTGCCGGTGATGTAATAAACCGGTGTTGATTGCGCAATCAGCGCATCGGCCTTGGCGTCGTCCATTTTGATCAAGCGCGGATCGGCCAATTGCGCCAGACGTGCGTCGTTGGCTTTGAGGTTGGCGATCAGTGACGCATCGGCAACCGCCACGGCAATCATGTCGCGACCTTCCTCGGTCTTGCCGATGCGAAATACCTTCACCCGCGGCGTGGCCGCAGCAAGCAGATCAAAGTAACGATAAACGTCTTTGGAGTAGGGCAGGTAGTCGGGGGCGCCAGCGATATCGCCAAGGACCTTTTGCGGCGTCGGAACATTCGTGGACGCCGGCAGATAATCGGTCAAGACCGAGTTGAATTGCTTGTCGGTGGTGTACTTGGCGATCAGCGCCGTATACGCCTGATCGCTTGGCTGCTGCGGATCGCGCGCATACGGATTGTTGGCACACGCCTGGTCGACAAGGAACATCGTCAACAAGGCGACGAGCAGACAAACCGTTCGATTTTGCATGTATTACCCCGGAAGTGATGGCACGCGGAACGAAGCTGCGAGCATAGTCCGGTCGTTGGTGTGTGCCAACGGGCGAAAAGTCATGGCCATGTCTGTCATTCCAGCGGAAGCTGGAATCCAGCGATTGTTCTTGAGTGCGGTACACACGAGACAAAAATGGAAACCGGGTTCGCGCTTTCGCAGGAATGACGAGTGGGCTTTTTTCAGCCCTCGGTCCTCAGCGCCCGGACTTCAACGAAATTGAATGCATGGCTGCCGTGCACTTGGAGGAAATCAGATGGGCCGTAACCGCTGGGCATGCAATCGCTCGTACGCGGGCCTGCATGCATGGATTACATCGTGGTAAGAATCGGGCACGGCTTGCGCGTGCGCATGCCACGGTTCGAATCCGGTGGATTTGCGTACGGCGTCGTACCAGTAGGGTGCCCAAATGCCATCGCTTTCGCGTGATCCCGCGGGCCAGTGCAGCATCCGATCACTGAAGTCCAATTGCAGAATTTCGCACAGTGCACGCAAATGCGCTTCGGGTGCTTTTAGAAAATCGTCAGCATCGATCACCGGCGGCACGCTTCCGGTTTGCTGCGCGATTTCATCGTACAAATCCGCTTGCTGCAGGATGCCGATATCCGCTGCCGTGGCCTGGGCGCGGCTTTTGAGGTACGACGCCAGCACTTCACGCGGGTCGCGAATCAGAAACGCGTGGCGAACCTGACCGAACCAATCATGGTCCATTCCCGCCAGCATGTGATGGGTCATGTGCTTTTGATAGAAAACCGCTTTGTTGCCGGACACCGGTCCGAGCAACATCTGCGTGACCTTGCGCCAATCGGTCTCGCCATGCGCAATGATTTGTTCGCGGCCCGGATGATCCAGGCCAGTTACGGCAAGGTAGTACGCGTAGTACGGCTCGTCGACGACGGCGCAATCCTCGCGGTTCTCGAACGCACGCATCATTGCCGTGGAAATATTCCGCGGGCCTGACCACATGGCGATTCGAATCGGTTCGGTCATCGCTGCGTCAATCGGGTCGCTGGCGCGATGCGACATCCCGCACGATCAAATCGCGATACCGGTTTTGCAGGCGCTCGACCATGGGGCCGCGGCCTGCGCTGATTTTTCGCCCGTCGATTTCGGTCACGGGCGCGACGCCGGCGAATGTGCCGGTGACGAATGCCTCATCCGCGCCGTAAACATCAGTCAAGCTGAAACTCTTCTCCAACGCAGGAATACTATTCTCCCGGCAGATGCGCAATACGTTTGCGCGGGTGATGCCGCCGAGGCAGTACATCCCGGTGGACGTCCACACTTCACCCTTGCGTACGATGAAGAAATGGGTCGAGTTGCAGGTTGCAACGAAACCCTGTGGATCGAGCATCAAGGCTTCGTCGGCTCCCGCCTTGGTGGCCTGAATGCAAGCGGTGATGCAGTTGAGTTTGCTGTGGCTGTTGAGCTTCGGGTCGAGCACGTCCGGCGCGCCACGGCGCACATGAACCGTAAACAGACGGATGCCGCGTTCGAGAGTCTCCGGTTTGGGATTCTTGTATTCGGGGATGATGACAATTGTCGCCGCGCCGATGGTCATTCGCGGGTCTTGATACGGCGTGTGTTTGACGCCCCGCGTGACCATCAGCCGAATATGCGCGTGCTCGCTCATCGCATTGGCATCGAGCGTGCGGTAAATGGCCCGCGTCAGATCCTCGCGCGACAGCCCGATATCCATGTCGATCGCTTTCGCGCCTTCGTACAATCGATCCAGATGCTGGTCCAGAAAGGCCAGACGGCCACCCGCTACGCGCAGACCTTCCCAGACACCGTCGCCGAGGATAAATCCCGAATCAAAAACCGACACGGTCGCCTCGGCACGCGTTTTCAATTCGCCGTTGACGTAGATCTTGATGTCGCGATTGCGCGGGTCGTCGACAAATTCATGAGTTCCCTGAGACATGCGCCCGTACCTCGATTCAAGGGTGTCCGATGGTATCGATTTCTGGCGATAACGTCGCGCTGCGATTGAAAGCGGCGTGCGTGCGTGCGAAAATCATCCCCTCTCAACGCAGGTGGCCGCGGCAAAACGCGGATCGAGTGTGCGACATGTCAACGCGAAGGATGCAAAATTCCTGACTGAAGGTCCGGCCGATTCGGCCGGGTGCTTCGGGAGCGCGTTGCCGACATATGCAGATGTTTTTGCAAAGGGCGCGCGGCGCCCTTTTTTATTGGGGCGACATGTTTGTCGTCGTCCCTGATGATCAATACCAAAAAAGCGGTCGTGCGTGGCCGCACACTTCATCAAGAGAATCGTCATGATCAATATCACACTCCCCGATGGCAGCCAGCGCCAGTTCGAAAATGCCGTGTCGGTGCAGGACGTTGCCGCCTCGATTGGCGCGGGCCTGGCCAAGGCGGCGTTGGCCGGAAAAGTGGATGGTCAACTGGTCGACACCAGTTTTTGCATCGAGCGCGACGCGAATGTCGCCATCGTTACCGAGAAAAGCCCGGAAGCTCTTGAGATTATTCGTCACTCGACCGCGCATTTGCTCGCTCAGGCGACGCAGCGATTGTTTCCCGATACCCAGGTAACCATCGGGCCGGTCATCGAAAACGGCTTTTACTACGACTTTGCCCGCAAGACTTCGTTCACGCCGGACGATCTGGAGAAAATCGAGGCGGAAATGAGAAAGATTGCCGCCGATGGATTGCCGGTGACGCGCTCGGTGATGTCGCGCGACGCTGCCGTGAAGTTTTTTCGCGACAAGAGCGAAGAGTACAAGGCGCAAATCATCGAATCGATTCCGGCAAATGAGGAATTGTCGCTGTATGCCCAAGGCGATTTCATCGACCTTTGTCGTGGTCCGCACGTGCCCAACACCAACAAGCTCAAGGCGTTCAAGTTGATGAAGATTGCCGGTGCCTACTGGCGTGGCAATTCGGATAACGAAATGCTGCAGCGCGTGTATGGCACCGCTTGGGTGAACGAGAAGGACCTCAAGGCACACCTGACGCAGCTCGAAGAGGCGGAAAAGCGCGATCACCGCAAGATCGGCAAGGCGATGGGCCTGTTCCACCTGCAGGAAGAAGGCCCCGGCATGGTGTTCTGGCACCCACATGGCTGGACGATCTGGCAGGTGGTGGAGCAATACATGCGCGGTGTGTACCGGCGCAGCGGCTATCAGGAAGTACGTGGTCCGCAGGTGCTTGATGTGTCGTTGTGGAAAAAGTCCGGGCATTGGGACAACTACAAGGAAAACATGTTTTTCACGGAGTCGGAGAAGCATACCTATGCGCTCAAGCCGATGAACTGTCCGGGACACATCCAGATATTCAATACCGGCCTGCACAGCTATCGCGAATTGCCAATTCGTTTTGGCGAGTTTGGCGGTTGTCACCGCAACGAGCCGTCTGGCGCGTTGCACGGCCTCATGCGCGTGCGCGGATTTACCCAGGACGATGGCCACATCTTTTGCACGCCCGAGCAAATTGAATCGGAAGTGACGGCATTCCACGCACAGGCAATGCAGGTGTATGCCGATTTCGGATTCGACAAGATCGAGGTAAAGATTGCGCTGCGTCCGGAGCAGCGTCTGGGTACCGATGAGACCTGGGATCGGGCCGAGGAAGCATTGCGGGCCGCGTTGCGGGCCAGCAAGGTCGAATGGGAGGAATTGCCGGGTGAAGGCGTATTCTACGGGCCCAAGATCGAATACCACATGCGCGACTCGATTGGCCGCGACTGGCAAGTGGGTACCATGCAGGTGGACTTCATGATGCCCGAGCGCTTGGGTGCCGAATATATTGATGAAAACAGCCAGCGCCAGTATCCGGTCATGTTACATCGGGCCATCGTTGGCTCGATGGAGCGATTTATCGGCATCCTGATCGAACATCACGCCGGTCTGTTCCCGGTCTGGCTGGCCCCGGTCCAGGCCGTGGTGATGAATATCACTGACGCTCAGGCCGATTATGCCGAGCAAACGGCCCAAACCCTTGTAAAACAAGGATTCCGGGTACAAAAAGATTTGCGCAATGAGAAAATCGGATATAAAATACGCGAGCATACGTTGCAGAAAGTCCCGTACCTTCTGGTGATTGGTGATCGCGAGAAGGAAAACGGGCTTGTTTCCGTGCGTGCACGATCCGGGGAGGATCTGGGGCAAATGACCCCGAGTGCATTTGCCGAACACCTGCAGAATGAAGCAAAGATATAACTATCCAATTAAAAAGTGCGTGCATGGATGCACGCTTTTTGATCTTCGCCGGCAGGGAAGGCGGCAAAAGCACACCGCATGCATGGATGCACGCTTTTTGATCGTCGCCGTCAAGGACGCTGGCAAAAATGTACAGCGTGCACGGATATACGCTTTTTGACCTGCGCTATCAGGACGATGGCGAATGCCGAGACCCTAGAGGATTGAGATATCGCTACGCACAAAATTAATCGGAAGAACTCGGAGATCCGCGTCCCGCAAGTTCGCGTGATCGACGCAAATGGAGAGCAGGCCGGTGTGCTTTCACGCGAAGAGGCATTGAGTCTGGCGGCAGAGGCGGGTCTGGATCTGGTCGAAATCCAGCCGAATGCCGAGCCTCCGGTTTGCCGGATCATGGATTTCGGACGATTCAAGTTCGACCAGCAAAAAAAGGCGCATGCCGCCAAGCGCAAGAGCAAGCAAGTCGAAATCAAGGAATTGAAATTCCGGCCATCGACTGAAGACGGCGATTACAACGTGAAAATGCGTAATCTTCGGCGCTTTCTTGATGTTGGCGACAAGGTAAAAATCGTGGTGCGATTCAAGGGTCGCGAAATGGCACACACGGAATTGGGCGAAGCCATGGTCAAACGCATCCAGGCCGATGTGATTGACGAAGCGGTCATCGAAAGCTTTCCGCGCTTCGAAGGTCGCCAGATGGTCATGATGATTGCGCCAAAGAAAAAGTAAGTTGTGCGCAATGCGCGCGACACCAAACGTTAGCTCTCTCACCCATCGCTTGCGATGGAGGAGAGAGCAACGACTGAAGGGGCAAGCGTTCGGCTAACCGGCACAATTGGTTATCGCCAAGCGCATCCCCTCACCCAACCTTTTCCCCAAGCAAGCTTGGGGCAGAGGGCTGATTTCACCGGACCCGCTCGCGTTCGCGCGAGCCTACAAGCTGAGTTTGAGCAGGATGGAAAGTGCGGTTCATGCCGCCGCTCGGACAGTACAAAAACAAACTATAAGGAGTTGGGTCATGCCCAAGATCAAGACCAACCGGGCTGCTGCCAAGCGGTTCCGGAAAACGGCATCCGGCAAATTCAAGGCCGGCCATGCATTCAGAAGCCATATCCTGACCAAAAAGAGCACCAAGCGTAAGCGCGGTCTTCGTGGTCCCAACATCGTGCGCAAAGAAGACTCCGGTCGCATTGCGCGCATGCTGCCCTACATTTAAGGAGACCGAGCCATGGCACGAGTAAAACGTGGTGTGACTGCGCGTCGCCGTCACAAGAAAATCATTTCCCGCGCGAAGGGTTACTACAACGCGCGTCGCAAGGTTTTCCGCGTCGCCAAACAGGCGGTGACGAAAGCTCTGCAATATTCCTACATTGGTCGCAAGCAGAAGAAGCGTCAGTTCCGCAGTCTGTGGATCGTGCGCATCAACGCTGCCGCGCGCATGTACGATCTGTCCTACAGTCGCCTGATGAACGGTTTGAGAAAAGCCGGCGTGACCGTGGATCGAAAGGTTCTGGCCGATATCGCCGTGCATGACATCAAGGCGTTTGGTGTGCTTGCGGAGAAAGCCAAAGCCAGCCTTGCGGCGTAAGCAAGAAGACCTGCAATCAGGTTG
>DASSXQ010000246.1:0-19481 GCA_035703725.1 Rudaea sp. | reverse complement strand
CGGCTCGTTGCGCGTGCGCGCGATCGCGACGCCCGGCCACACCCGCGACGGCCTGACCTATGTCGTCGGCGACGCCGCTTTCATCGGCGACACCTTGTTCGCGCCCGACCTCGGCACTGCGCGTTGCGATTTTCCGGGTGGCGACGCAGCGACGTTGTACCGCTCGATCCAGCGTCTGTATCAACTACCCGACACAACCCGCGTATGTCTGTGCCACGATTATCCGGCCGACGATTCGCCGCCGCAGTCCGAGACCACGATTGCCGCGCAGAAAGCGGAAAACGTGCAGTTGCGCGCCGACACCAGCGAAGCCGACTACGTGACGCTGCGCACAGCGCGTGACGCCACGCTGGCCGTACCGCGACTTTTGTATCCCGCGCTGCAAGTCAATATTCGCGCCGGGCGCCTGCCGCCAGCCGATGCGCGGGGAAGGATCTTCCTGTGCTTGCCGCTGAAGGTTGAGAGCGAAAGCACGTCACGTTGATTGCGCAAGTCCGCCGGTATTTTCTGTTCCACGAAGCCTGGCAATGCGCAGTCGGCAGTCGCATCCGCACGCAGTTTGCGAATCGAACCTCACTGATGCGTGGGTGTGTCGGTAAACGGCACGAACACCCGGCCATCGATGCTCTTGCCGTTGCGCGCCGGATGAAACGTCCAGTCCATGTCGGCGGCAATTGACGCGTTGCCAAATGCCGGGGACAAATCAGTCGGGTCGGTGTGCTACACCGTCGCCTCTTTTGGATTACCGCGTGCATCCACGAACACCTTCGGCACGACTTTGCCATGCTGCTTCGCCTTGAGCTTCGCCGCCGAATGTCTTGGCGGATGCATACGCCGGAATTCGACGTTTTCCAATGCCGGGACATTGCCCGCACTCGGCGGTTCGGACGGCGATACGCGAACGACATGAAGCGCGCCATTCGGAATGGATGAGCTGTCGAGCGAGTCGTTGGCATGTGCCGTGAGAACCACCGGGACAATGACTGCGCTCGGGACCGGCTTGCCATTGACCGTGGCTGGCTCGAAGGTCCAGTGATTGGACTTGATCGATGAAGCCGTGCGCCCCGCCCAACTTCGACACGTGTGCCGTTCCAAATCGCCGTGCATCGTCAACGCAGCCAGATCCGTGATGGCACCCGTTGCAGCGGTCTTCAATGTCACCAGTGCCACGCAAGCACTGGTGGCTGGAATTTTCTCCGGATAGGCGAGCGCAGAAATGTTGCGCTAGCCGGCCGGATGATCCGGTGACTTTGCCACGGCTTGCGCGGCACTCGTTGACGCAATGCGCGACAAAGTGAAGTCCAAACGCACGCCCTTGAATCCGGCGTCACTCAAGGCGTGATCTTCGCCGACTTGTATCGCGGCGGGTTGGCCATAACGTGCCACAAGCGAGGGCGTGCTTACGATTTTGCCGTTATGACTAATTTTGGCTTGGAATCGGGCTGTGTCCGCAGTATTTGCGGTTACGGTCGTTTCCAACAGCCACCGTTGAGTACCTTTGGTGGCACTCATCATATATGTCTCACCGGATTTGTACCGAGGATGCATTATTTCGTCTTTCAGGACACCTGCGCTCATGCTGTACTCTGCCTTCCAGGGCGAGTGCTTGCGCGAATTTACAGAGTCATGCGTGTCGATGACGACTTCACCGTCAATGGTCAACCTGAATTCCGATTGAATTTCACTGGTGCCGGTCGCCGATGGTGCAACATGCCGAGCCGGCTGTGCAGCCCACGCGGCATAGGTTCCGCCACCAATCAGCGTGGCGGCGAGCACGATTCCGAGTGTGCCGCGGACGCGACCTGGTAATGGTTGTTTCAACATGGCAAGTCGTTCCTTCAGTGGATGAATGGCTTGCCAATGGCAGCCAATGGGCGGGCCGATTCCGGCCAGTCGGGTTTGGAGCATGGCGTCGTCTTGACCGTGGGCTCGTGCCAATCACTGCTTTTTGCCAGCGCCGCACACATTTCCTCCGCGCCGCGCGGGTGGCTTTGCCAAAGCACATCCATGATCACGCTCTCGGCTTGGCTGATCGACATTCAATCCACCATTTGCAGTTGTAATCAAAATTGCCAATTACGCCTGTCATCGATGGGTGTCAAGCACGATGCAATTCGGGTGGCAGCACGCGTTGCGCGTCGCTTGCGGGAATGGCATCCATTCAGCCTGGATTGCCACGCTTGCCGACACCCTCGGCACAGGTACGGCTGCGCCCAGCGGAATCGAGTGACTTTGCGGCTTCCCATGGTTGCGAAGAACACGATGACATGCCGATTCCTGCGGCATGCCCTTCGCGCCATTCACGACGCGAATGTTCGTTCCGGCATCCTGCCTCCACACTGCAGCCCTCGCTGCAATGACGAGCACCAGGCAAACGCCAATCCCGCGATTGGAACTCGGATCAAGAACACCACCTTCGCCGTCGGTAACTTCCCCCGCCAAGCGGGGGAAAGCAAGGCAAGGTCGTGGGTAGCGTCAAGCCATCGACTTCACGGCACCGACGACAGCATCGACGGTAAACCCGAAGTACGGGAACAAAACTTCGGCCGGGGCAGAAGCGCCAAAGCGGTCGATACCGATAACGCGACCGTCGAGACCGACGTATTTGCGCCAGAAATCGGTAACGCCGGCTTCTATCGCCACACGTTTGCGGCACGCGTTTGGCAATACGCTTTCGCGATAGTCGTGCGGCTGTCGGTCAAACAGGTTCGTGCACGGCATTGAAACCACACGTGCTGCCACGCCGTCTTTGGCCAGCGCACGCATGGCATCCATCGCCAGGCCGACTTCGGAGCCGGTCGCAATCAGGATCACGTCGAATTTTCCATCATCCGGGTCGGCCAGCACATAGCCGCCCAGTTCAATCAAACCGACTTGCTCGGGCGTGCGCACCTGGTGCGCGAGCGTCTGGCGCGAGAACACCAGACACGATGGTCCTTGCTTGCATTCGATCGCCACTTTCCACGCGACGGCACTTTCCACCGCATCGCACGGGCGCCACACGTGGTTTTTCGGAATCAGGCGCAGACTTGCCAGATGTTCGACGGGTTGATGCGTTGGCCCGTCTTCGCCAAGCCCGATTGAATCGTGGGTGTAGACGTGGATTGAATGCGCGGGAATCAGCGCACTCATGCGCACGGCATTGCGTGCGTAATCGGAAAACACGAGGAACGTGGCGTCATACGGAATGAATCCGCCATGCAGTGCCAGGCCCGTGCCAATCGCAGTCATGCCAAATTCGCGCACGCCGTAGTGGATGTAGTTCGCGTCGGCAGCACCGTCGAGAATATTGTGCGAGCCTTTCCAGATGGTCAGGTTCGAGCCCGCCAGATCGGCCGATCCACCAATCAGTTCGGGCAACAAGGGACCGAATGCATCGAGTGCCATTTGCGATGCTTTGCGTGAGGCGACTTGCGCTCCATCAGCCTGGGTTTTGGCGATAACCGCTTGTGCCTGCGTGTCCCAGTCGTGCGGCAACTCGCGCGCCATGCGGCGTTTGAATTCGGCCGCCAGATCCGGGTGTGTTTTGGCGTAGCGGTCAAACAGCACGTTCCAGTCTGCCTCGCGTTTTTCGCCAGTCTTCCTGGCGTCGTACGCGGCGTAGATGTCGGCAGGAATCTCGAACGGCGGATATTCCCAGCCCAAGGCTTTCCGTGCGGCAGCAACCTCGTCCTTGCCCAGAGGCGAGCCGTGACTGCTTTCCTTGCCCTGCTTGTCCGGGGCGCCAAATCCGATGATGGTTTTACACATCACCAGCGTGGGCCGATCGCTTGCGTCGATGGCGGCCTGCAATGCGGCCTGAACCTTTTCTGCATCGTGTCCATCCACATCGCGGATCACGTGCCAATTGCAGGCTTCGAAGCGCTTGCCGGTATCGTCGGTAAACCAGCCCGGTACTTCGCCATCGATGGAAATATTGTTGTCGTCGTATACGAGTATCAGTTTGCCCAACTGCCATGTGCCGGCCAATGAAATGGCTTCCTGCGAGATGCCTTCCATCAGACAGCCATCGCCGCAAAAAACCACGGTGCGATGATCCACGATATCCAGGCCTGGACGATTGAAGCGTTCGGCCAGCACTTTTTCGGCCAGCGCAAAACCGACGGCGTTGGCAATCCCCTGCCCGAGCGGGCCGGTGGTGGTCTCAACTCCCGGCGTATCGGCGGCCTCCGGGTGCCCCGCTGTTTTCGAGTGCAACTGGCGGAAATTTTCCAGCTCACTGATCGGCAAATCGTAGCCACTCAAATGCAGCAGCGCATACTGCAACATCGAACCGTGTCCATTGGACAATACGAAGCGATCACGATTGAACCAGTGCGGGTTGGCCGGATTGTGGCGATGAAAATCGTTCCACAACACTTCGGCAATGTCGGCCATGCCCATTGGCATGCCGGGATGACCCGAATTGGCTTTCTGCACGGCATCCATCGAGAGAGCACGAATGGCGTTGGCGAGTTGTCTATGGCTCGGCATGGATAATCTCGGTATTGGGACTGCGGGCCGGACGGCACCACATCATCATTTTCGCCGAATCCGCGCAGAATGTCGCGAAAAAAAATCCCCCGGCGAATTCACGCCGGAGGATCAGCAGCACATCGGATTCAGCAAGCCCGATGGCTTGAGCTTTTCAACGCCACCAATTTTCTCGATGTCATCCTTGTGCTATTGCACGCAAAGCGCATAGCCTTTTGGTGTCATTTGTCCGCCAAGGGCGCCGTAAACAATATTCCATGCAGTACCGTCGGCATTTGGATAGCTGGCAACGAGGTAGCTTGCGCCCCCATTTTGACCCGCGTTTTCGCCACCGCCTCCCACAACGTGACTGCCGGCATCGCAAGTGACCGTCACGATCGGACAGGTAGAAAAACCTGCGCAAATGGGCCCGGTGACTGTTTTCACAACCACGGTGCTGCCTGCCGTCGCACCCGTGGCGCCCGTTGCGCCAGTCGGTCCCGCCGGTCCAGTCGGACCCGCCGGGCCGGTTGCTCCCTGAACCCCGGTCAAGCCCTGTGCGCCAGTCGCACCCTTGTCGCCTTTTGGTCCTTGCGCCCCCGTCACTCCGGTCGGACCTTGAATGCCGGTCGCGCCCGGCGTGCCATTTGCGCCCGTGTCGCCTTTCGGGCCTTGTAATCCCTTTGCGCCAGTCGGGCCCTGCGCACCGGTCGCTCCGGTATCACCCTTCGGACCCTGAATACCGGTCTCGCCCTGTGGGCCAGTTGCACCCGTGTCGCCTTTCGCGCCCTGCAATCCTGTCGCACCGGTCGGACCTGCTTCACCTTGCAAACCCGTCGCTCCTGTTGGGCCAACTTCGCCTTGCAAACCGGTCGCGCCGGCCGCGCCTTGAATCCCAGTCGGACCCTGCGCACCGGTCGCCCCGGCATCCCCTTTCGGTCCCTGAATACCCGTCGCGCCCTGGGCACCCGTTGCGCCCGTGTCGCCTTTCGCGCCCTGCAAACCGGTAGCGCCTGTTGCACCCACTTCGCCTTGCAATCCGGTTGCGCCGGTCGAACCCTGTGGGCCTGCCGCTCCCGTATCGCCTTTCGGACCCTGAATGCCCGTCGCGCCTTGTGGGCCCATTGCACCCGTATCGCCTTTCAACCCTTGCAAACCCGTGGCTCCGGTGGGGCCCACTTCACCTTGCAAACCGGTCGGTCCCTGAATTCCTGTAGCGCCCTGCGCACCGGTCGCGCCCGTATCACCCTTCGGACCCTGGCTACCAGTCTCGCCTTGTGGGCCCGTTGCACCCATGTCGCCTTTGGCGCCCTGCGACCCAGTTGCACCCGTAGCGCCTGCTTCACCCTGCAATCCGGTCGGCCCCTGAATTCCGGTAGCGCCTTGTGGGCCCGTTGCACCCGTGTCGCCTTTCGCGCCCTGCAATCCTGTCGCACCGGTGGGACCTGCTTCACCTTGCAAACCGGTCGGTCCGGTCGGACCCTGAATTCCTGTAGCGCCCTGCGCACCGGTCGCACCGGTATCGCCTTTCGGACCCTGAGTGCCGGTAGCCCCCGTCGGGCCCGTTGGGCCGATCGGACCCATGGCACCGGCCGGGGAGTTCAGTGCGAATTGGGCAACCGGTACGGTATTGATTGGCTGACGATCCGACAGAACTTGCTCATTGCCGATCGAAGTGCCGACCTTGATTTCCAGCCAGCGTTGTTGTCCGTCGAAAATTTGACCGAAATCCAGGTCTGTCGTGAACAATCCACTCACGACCTGAATGGACTGCTGGATTGGCATTCCGACCACGTTGCCGCCGGTAACCGCGTCATACAAGGTGAAAGTAAACTGATAAATTCCCGTGCTCAATGCGCCGCCGGCATTGAGCTGGCCCTGGTAGGTGAATGCGGTGGATTGCGGTGTAACCGCCTGTGCCGATATATCCAGTGCCGAGAACGACAACAAAGCCGTCGCGACCAATACACAAAGTTGTTTGCGTTTCATGTTCAGCATTCCTCGAAACCGTGAAAGAAGATTTGATCCGGGCTTTGTGTTGCCGCAGTGGCCCAGAAACCGGCGTCAAGCCAATAGTCGCCACTGCTGGCACTGGAGTAACCGGGCGCCGCCTGACCAACCGTGCCGGACAAGTGATAGCAGCTGTTGTGCAGCGTCTTGCCGGCGGCACTGATGACGTGAAAATCGATCGTCGGCGCGGTCGTCTGCGCACTCGAGTCAGACCAAGGCAAAGTGGTAAGCCCGAACAACGCAAAAGCGCTCAATACTGACAATATTCGTCGTGCCCCAAGGCGCGGGCGTGCGCGCTTGCTATTCATGAAGTCCCCTCTGTCGTTGACGATGTAACCTTTGATGTATTCGCATGCAGACGGCTGTCAGCCTGCAGCAACATCTGCCGCCAATGCTCGCATTTCGTCTTTTGTGAACAGCATCACGGATTTTTTTCAACCTGTCATTTCCAACAGGTATCGAGCCCAGACCAGCAATATCGATGCCAATCCGCCGAAACGGATGGACGATCCGGTTCAGCAACCCAATTTCTACTATCTGGCAGGCGTCGACGACGTGCGCACGCTGAACGGATACAACGGTGGAAGTGATGGCTCGCCTGGTGCGGCCGATTCGGAATTTGCGAAATGCAGTCCATCTCGAAACGCTTTCGCGACTTCCGCGGCAACGCCGGCTGACGCGGCGCTGGAATAGCAAGATCGTTCCAGTTGTTTGATCGTGGCAATTTGGTTTGGGTCACCCAGCAAGCCGGCCAGGCCGGCAAGATTGTGCAAACGCGGATGGGTCAAACGCGCCCACGACAGCAATGCGCGGGTGATTGCAGCGCCATCATCGCGTTGGCAAGCATCGCGCAACGCTGCTTGCGCGGCTCGCGTATCGATAATCGCATCTGCCTGTGGTTGCAGCGCATGTTGACGCCGCCGCAGCGCCAACACCCAAACGATCCACGCAATCACGGTTGCCGCCCACAGCAACAACGCAACAAATGCCAGTGATCGCCACAACTGAAGTTGCGCCTCGCCGCCTTGAGTGATCGTTGTCGCGCTCGGCGCAATTGCGGGAGCTGCAGTGACCGGCGGCGACGTGACGTCAATGGGTGGCATCGACGGCGAACGGTTCGATCCGGGTGCGGCGGCAACATGAATCGTGACAGATGCAATTTGCGCAGTTTCCGGCTGATCGTGCGCCGTATCCCACCACGCCACGCTGATCGCCGGCAAGATCAACGAACCGGCTCGATTCGGCACAATCGCAAATTTGCGTTCGCGCTCACCGTACAGCCATTGGCCATCATCGCGGTTCTGCGTCGTCGGCTTATCGGGGTAAATATCCGCACCATCAATTGCCGGCAGTTTCAACTCGGGCAATTGCTCGAAGCCAAGTCCTTGCGCCTTGAGATGCAAGGTCAAGGTGATGGGGTCACCAACCCGCGCCACCGTGTTGGCATCGACACCATCAGCCGTCAGCGTGACCGCGCGCGCCGGCAACCAGGTGTCAGTACCCGAATTTGCCGGTCGCGGGCGCACGTCGAGCGTGATGGGATCCGAATGCGCTGCAACACTGCGTCCACGGCCGAAGAAACTGTTGGCGTTGTTGGGGTCCATTGCATGACCGCGAAACGCGATTGGCGCGAGCACCTGCTTGCCGCTGGCTTCCGGCAACAATGCGTAGTGGCGCTCGAAGACGACATATTGACGACTACCGATCTGAGCGCGGTAGTGGCTGTCCTGGCCGAGTTTGCGCACGACCAGGCCTTTCGACTGCGGATCGTCAAGATTGCCATCGACCAGATTCACCGCATAAAACAATTTCACGGTCAGGCGTACTTGTTGCTGCACGTACGGCGAATGCGGTTCAACCGTGGTTTCGATATAGACATCGTCCCCGGCCTTGCCCGCACTACCCGCAGCGGCCGGTTGCACGATCAGGCTGATCGGTTGCGTGGTTTGACCGGCAACGTTCAATGCAGGGATGGTCAATGTACCGGCATGTTTGGGCTGCAGGGCAACGGCCCAGAGCAACTTGGACGTGGTCTGGCCGTTGACCATGTTGACCGACGTTGAACTCTGCGTACCGAGCAAATCGAAATCCGAAGTCAAAGCGCTGAAGTCGGGTTTGGCCGCGCTGGTATCGCCATTGACATCGACATTCAAGGTCACCGTTTCGCCCATTTGCATGGTGCCGCGATCCAGCCACGCGCGCACTTCCACTGCATGCGCACTCGCGGCAAACCACAGGGCAACAAGGCCGAGCAACGCAATTCGGTTTTTCAGACTCATGCTCATTGA
Organism: Rudaea sp.; assembly: GCA_035703725.1. Classification (GTDB taxonomy): domain Bacteria; phylum Pseudomonadota; class Gammaproteobacteria; order Xanthomonadales; family Rhodanobacteraceae; genus Rudaea. Next base: position 10,731 of record DASSXQ010000246.1, on the reverse strand, counting down.
TCATCGTTTCCGGGTACAGCGCCGCCATTCCGGCGCTGCTGATATTCAAGTTGAAACTTGCGCCGCAACAATCCGCCCGGATCGTCCGGAACGCGCTGCAACCATTGTTCGATGGCCTGCTGGTGCTCATCCGGCGGCTTGTTGGTCTCGCGCGCACCGAGTCGAACCGGTTTTGGCGCCTGCGATTTTTCCTGATCGTCCTGTTTCAGCGCCTGATCCATGCTTTTGCTGAATTGTTGCTTGGCTTGTTGCTCAGCCTCGTGTTGCCTGGCTTGCGCCTGCGCATTTTGCTGATCGCCAGCGTCGTCGGGATTGCCGGGTTTTGAATCGTCGTGCTTGTCGTCTTTCTGCTGCTCGTTTTGTGCGGGTTGCTGCTGACTTTTTTTGCCTTGCTGCTGGCTGTCGGATGGTTTCTGATCCCCGGATTTCTCACCGGAGTTTCCCGAATCAGCTGACCGGGATTGGTTGTCTTGCGAGTCCTTCTTGTCGTTCCGGCTATTTTGTTTGTCTTGTTGCTGCTTGTTTTTCTGCTGTTTGAGCCAGTCTTCGACGGCTTTCTTGTTCGCCAGCGCGTCGGCCATGTCGTGCTCGCGCTGCAATGCTGCGTCGTACGCAGCAATGGCTTTTTCGTATTGACCTTGTTTGGCCAGGGCATTGCCCCGGTTGTACTGCGCGTCGGCAGAATCGGAGCGGGAAAAGTCCTGCGTGGCCGCCTTGAAATCACCGCTGCGGTAGGCTGCCGCTCCGCGCAAATCCGGGTCGTGCGCAAGCGCTTGCGCGGTACGCGCATCCCCGGCATCCAGCGCGGCACGTGCGCGCTGATCCGTGCGCAGCCACAAATCACTCCACGAAAATGCCGCCGCGGGTTGCGCGTGGACAATCAAGACCAGCGGCAACAACATCAACCAGCCACGCCGAAACCCGAACGCGGCCAGCGGCAGTAGCAACAGCAACAGCCATGGCCCACGATCAAGGAAGCGCGAGGTGGTTTGTTGCGTTTGCATGGCATGATCCGCAGCGTGGGACTGCGCGGTTGCGAGTACGCGTTCAAGATCACTCTCGTCCGTACTGACCGTAGCGTAACTTCCGCCACCGGCCTGGGCGAGCGCCCTCAGTGTGCCGGCATCAAGTTTCGGCAATTCGATGTCGCCTTTGGCATTTTTCAGAAAACCACCTTGCGCCAATGCGACGGGCGCACCTTGTGCGCTGCCGACGCCAATGATCGATACGCTCACGCCACGACTGCGCGCACGTTGCGCGGCCGTGATGGCATTGCTGCCCGCCGCGTCGGTGAGCAGAATGATTTGCCCACCACTCAGACCGGCCTGGCGAATCAGGTTCACGCCCAAGTCGATGGCGCTGCCGGTGTCGTTGCCATCAACCGGCATGATGTCGGGATCCAGCGCATCGACAAGGTTGTTGACCGTGTTGGTATCGTCGGTAAGCGGCGCGACGACAAAGGCAGCGCCAGCATATGCAATCAACGCTGTCTGCATGTCCTGGCTGCGCTTGAGGATGTCTTCGATCTTGAAGCGCGCGCGCTGGAAGCGGCTCGGCTTGATATCGTTGGCGGACATGCTGGAACTCAAGTCCAGCGCAATCACCCGCGCGGCACGATTCTGGTACAGCGGTTGCGGCACGCGCTCCCACGCCGGACCGGACAACGCCAGACAGGCCACGATCCAGCCGGCGGAAATCAACCAGAGCGGCGCATGCACACGCGCGCCATCATTTTCGTCAATCAGCAGATGCGGCAACAGATGCGCATCGACGGCAGCGCGCCACGAGCCGGCATCCGTACCACGTCGAGCGAATGCCAACCACAGCAGTGGCAGTGCAGTCAGTGCCAGCAGCCACCACGGACGCAAGAAATGGAAATTTGCAATCAGCGTGTTCACGGCGCAGACCTCGCCGCCCACAGTCGCGGCAGTCGCGTTGTCGACAGCGCAGTCCATGGCGCAATGAGCAAGGCCAACGACAACGGCCAGAAGAACAATTCATCAATGGGCCGATAGCGTTGCTGTGGCGTATTCGTGGGCTCCAGCTTGTCGATGTCCTGGTAGATTTGCGCCAATTGCGCGGTGTTGCGCGCACGGAAGAATTTTCCGCCGGTTTTTTCCGCCATTTCGGTCAGCAGTTGCGCGTCAAGCTGCGCCGACGGGTTGACGATGCGGCTACCGAAAAATCCGCCAACCTCCATCGCATCGGCACCAATGCCGATGGTATAGATTTTCACACGTTCGGCCGTGGCCAGCTTGACGGCTTCATGCGGATCAAGCGTACCGGCACTGTTCACGCCATCGGTAAGCAGAATCAACACGCGCTCATTCGACGGTCGGTCTCGCAAGCGCTTTACCGCCAGACCAACGGCATCGCCAATTGCGGTTTCCCGCCCGGGCAGTCCAACGGCAGAGCCATCGAGTTGCTTGAGCACCGTGGCGCGGTCGAACGTGAGTGGCGTGAGCATGTAGGCCTGCGATCCAAACACGATCAAACCAATACGATCACCACTGCGTCGCTCGATGAAATCTCCGGCGATTGCCTTGACCGCAGCGTAACGACTGACCGGTGTACCGCCAATCTCCATGTCCTGCGTACTCATGCTGCCGGACGCATCCACCGCGAGCAGCAGATCGCGCCCGCTGCGCGGCAACTCTTGCGCGTCACCAAGCCACTGCGGCCGCGCCGCCGCGGTGAGCAACAAGGTCCATGCCAGTATTGCCAAAACGCTGCGCCAGCGCGGAACGGGCGTGGCGCCATTGGCAGCTTGCATTCCCGGCAAGGCGAATGGCACACGCAAAGCCGAGCCGACCGGCATGCGCGCAGCCGGCAACCCGCGCGCAACCAGCCACGGCACCGGCAACGCGAGAAACATCCATGGCCAGGCCCACTCAAGCATTGGCCACCCCGGCATCCAGGGATCGCCGAGTCCAGCGCCGCACCAGCGCGATCAAGGCGGACGTGTCGTACTCGGCGCCGGGACGATACGGCGCATCCAGAAGCACGCGGCCAATTCCGGATTGGAATTCCTTGCTGTCAGAGCGCCTGTCCAGATATTCCAGCCAACGCTCGCCTTGCCATGCTGCCGCTGCCGGCTCCTCGGTGCGCGCAATACGCCGCAGGTATTGCGATAGCGCACCGGCCAGCGCAGCAGGGTCGCCACGGGTATTGCTGATGCATCGATCAAGTTCCGAAAGTATGGCACGGCGTTGCCGACGAACTTTACGCGTACGACGTACCTTCAGAAGCACCCACACAAGACACAGCACGCCAAGACACGCCAGGATCCACCAACCCGGCGCCGGTGGCCACCAACCTGGATCGGGTGGCACATGGATATCGCGTATCTGTGGTCCCGCGCTCGGAGTCATGCCAGCTTCACCGTGGCAACACGACCCTTTCGCCCGAGGCCGAGCAACCGTGCGAGCGCAGCGTCAGGCTCGTCCGGGGTTTCCAATGGAGTCCAGCGCAACCCGCACTTTTTCAGCATTTCAATCAGGCATTGACGCCGACCCGAAAATAATTGGGTCCATTGCTGGCGCGTCTTTGCGGCCGCAAAGTCCAGCGTCGTCAGCCCCGAATCGCTGTGCAGGGCATAGCGCGCAGGCGGTGGAGCTGCCAGCTCCAGCGGATCACTGATGACAACGACCGCGACGTCACAGTGGGCGGCGAGCATCGATAGGGATGACTGGGCTTGTGGATCGGCACTGAATCCATCCGTCAGCAAGACAACACGGCAACCAGGACGCGCCAATCGATGCGCTCGCTGCAAACCTTGCGACAGCGGTACCGGTTGTTCGTCGCCACGCGCAATGGCATCCCATTGCGCCAATGTGCGCAGTACGCGCAACGCGCCGCGCGCGCCGCCACCGGGTTTGACTTCGGCGTTCAGATTGGGTCCGAAGCCCAACGCCCCCACGCGATCACCGCCAAGGACCGCGGCCCACGCCAGCATCGCCGCGCTGCGTGCGGCTTGTACCGATTTGAAGCGTTTGCGCGTTCCAAAGCGCATGCTTGGATTGAAATCAACAAGCAGAAACGTGTTTTGCTCGCGTTCTTCCTGAAACAATTTTGTGTGCGGGCGCCCGGTTCGTGCGGTGACGCGCCAGTCCATCTGGCGAATATCATCGCCGGGCTGATAGTTGCGCGATTCGACGTAATCCACGCCGCGACCGCGCAAGCGCGATTCATGCGTCGCGGCGCGTCCACCGCTGACGCGTTGCGGCGGGCGCGCAAGCCGAGTTGCGCGCTGACGCATGGCAATCAGTTCGGCCAGTTCGACATCAATGCCGGGGGCGTTTGTCCTTTGAAGTTTTGCGCTTGGAGACATGAATCAAAAGTTGATTGATGGGTAGTTGCATGGGACGCATATCGCGATGCGGCGGTCGCTGGATTTGTTGCGCCGTTGGCAGTGTGCTCAAGGCAACGCAACACGCTCGATCAGCCGATCGATGATTGCATCCGAGGTCACGCCTTCGGCTTCGGCTTCGTAAGACAGCAAAACACGATGCCGCATGACGTCCGGTGCTACGGCATGCACATCTTCGGGGGCAACAAAATCGCGTCCGTTCAACCACGCATGGGCGCGTGAGCATCGATCCAGCGCAATGGTTCCGCGCGGACTTGCGCCGTAGCTGATCCAGCGAGCAAGGTCATCACCATAGGCTTTGGGAGATCGGGTGGCGAGCGTGAGTTGAACCAGATATTCCTCCAATGCCGGTGCCAGATACAGATTCAGGATTTCTTCGCGTGCGGCAAAGATTTGCGTTTGGATCAGGCAGCGCTGCGGCGCGATTTCTGCGTGCAACGCGGTACGCGCACGGTCCCGCGCCAGTTTGAGAATTGCTGCTTCGGCCGCACCATCCGGGTAATCGATTCGCACGTGCATCAGGAAGCGATCCAGTTGCGCTTCGGGCAACGGATAGGTGCCTTCCTGCTCGATCGGGTTTTGCGTGGCCATGACCAGAAACAACGGTGGCAGCGGATAAGTCGTGCGTCCTACCGTAACCTGACGTTCACCCATTGCTTCGAGCAAGGCCGACTGCACTTTGGCGGGGGCACGATTGACCTCATCGGCCAACAAGAGATTATGGAAGATTGGACCACGCTGGAATTCGAAGCTGGCCTGCTGGGGTCGGAATATTTCCGTGCCGGTCAAGTCCGCCGGCAGCAAATCGGGAGTGAATTGCACGCGATGGAAGTCGGCTTCGATGCGTGCCGCCAATTCCTTGATCGCCGTTGTCTTGGCCAGCCCAGGCGCGCCTTCAACGAGCAAGTGTCCGTCGGCCAATAATGCGATCAACAGGCGATCCACGAGTGCAGACTGACCGATGATGCAACCGGAGAGCTCTGCACGCAGAGTGGCGAAAGCGGCGGCAATGGCGCTGCCGGGGTGGTTATCTGGCATATCCATGATCAACTTCGTTGGTGGAAGACAATGATCGCACGCGCATCGGCATCGTGCGCTGTTACGACAGCGACACGAGACGAAGGTTTCGTGAACTGCTGCGGAAACTACACTCTGGTCCGAAGCTCACTCAACGCGATATCGACGTTCTGCGGCTTTCCGATCAGATAGCCTTGGGCAAATTGGCAGCCGAGCGCACCGAGTTGTTGCATTTGCGCGGCAGATTCCACGCCCTCTGCAACCATGTCACAACCCAGTGCCTCAGCCATCCCGACCACGGCACGCACGATGGCCAGACAACGCGGGTCGTCAAGCTGCCGAACGAAACCTTGATCGAGCTTGAGCGTATCGAATTTCAGTTTGTGCAAATGCCCGAGATTCGAATAGCCCGTACCAAAATCGTCCAACGCTACCAGCATGCCGGCACGATGACTGGCATCGACCAGCGCGGCAACTTTGGCGTAATCAAGGATCAGGCTTTCCGTGATTTCCAGCTTGAGCTGCTGCGGGGCAACTCCATGCGCATGCAATTGTGCGAGCACGCGTTGCACGAATCTTTCATCTTCAAGCTGACGTCCGGAAACGTTGAGCGCGATGAACGGGCGGTACTCGGGACTGGCTTGCTCAAGGCGCTTGAGGGCCACGCAGACCTCGCCAAGCACGTAGTTGCCAACCGGAACAATCAACGAGGTTTCTTCTGCCAGGGTGATGAAATCCATCGGCGACACGATTCCGCGTTCCGGGTGCGTCCAGCGTGTCAGGGCTTCGTAGCCGGCGAGACGACCGGTGGCGATTTCCTGGATCGGTTGCAAGCAGATTTCCAGTTCGTGACGTTCGAGCGCACTGCGCAACTGGCTTTCCAGTCGGATCTTGTCCAGTGCGAATACCGAATCCACACTTTCGCCCGGCAAGTGATCACCTGCGTGCCCGGTGAATTTCGCCAGTGCTCTGCGGTAACGCGACAACTGACTAAGCAACAAGGCACGCACAACCGGATCGGCAGCAGCCAGGCGTTCGGCAAATTGAGTTCGATCGATGGGCGTGAGTACGCAAGCTTCCAGCGCCGTCACTGTCGCACTGCGTGGCGAGTCATCAAGAACCGCCATTTCCCCGACAAGTGCGCCGGGACCCAGCTCGCCGAGTACCATCGGTCCATTTTCGTGCTGCGCGGTAATGCGCAAGGAGCCTGACTCAATCAGGAAAGCCGTCGTGGGCGCATCGCCTTCGCAAAACAGCACCTGGTTTCGTGCCAATTCAATCCGGTACGCGGAAGCCATTTTCGCAATCCCCAGCGCCATGGCAGGCGTTGCCGCGATGCTAACAGGCTGGGGCGAAAAAAGAAGGGCCGCATTGCTGCGGCCCTTGATTTCGACTTATGGGTTACGTCAATGCGGTTGCGGACTGAACCCGCCACTACATGAACTCGACCCACTTCCACCAATATTCACGGTTGCAACCAGATTCGAGAATGTTGAACTTTGGAATGTACAGGTGCCCGAGCTGGTTGGCGGTTTCGGGGTCGAAATAATGGCTGTAGTGCTCCCAGCCGCATCGGTAACACCCGGTTGTTGCGTGATATTTACACTACCATCAGCCGACACGCACTGCCCGGTAATCGATTCACCAGCTATCCCGTTACCTGTGCCGTCAAGCAGACGCAACGTGACCGAGTAGTTGGTTACCGTCCCCGTTGCATCATCGGTGCCCGCCGGACAACTCACTTGCAATTGGGCAGCATTCACGACAATCGGTACATCAACCGTTACGGGTGAACCACCACTGGTGCCGCTCGAATTGATCGGCCCAACACTGAACGTTACAAATGGTGGCGTGGTTGCACCGGTTGGGGGAACGCTGGCCGTAATCACATTGACCGTCACACAACCATCGCTACCGGTCAAATGCTTGAATTTGCCGGAATTGCTTACCCCATCTGCAGAACCAGCTCCCACCCCGTTAAAGGTGAAGGCGAAACTGATTGCGTAGTTCGGAATTGGACGGTTATTGCCATCGTAGTAGCAAACGGTTTCAGCTTGCTGGGTATTGCCAAGAATGGGGTCGGGTGAAGCCGTCAAAATGGCGCCGACTGCGCTTCCGGGCAAAACGATGGTGCGCACGTCGGTGATCAGATCCGTTCGACCGGGACTTGTATTGACGTCAGTTCCCGTACCCTGGGCCCAAATCGCGACAGCTTTGCCAATCTGCGAGGCCGAATAATTCAACGTCGTCGTTGCGGTACCAGTCAGCGGGTTGGCAGACGTCGAATCAGTGTAGCCCGGAGATCCGATACTGGTGAATTCGGCGCGACCAATGATGTAGGGCAATACATCGTGGTTGTCCACGCTTACGCCACTCCTGTCATTCAAATTGAAAGGGGTAGCGACATTCAAACTGGTAGCGGTATTGATGCGCGTGATTTTCGCAGCGCTTTCCAAATCATCATTTCCCGCCGGCGCACCCTGACTCTGCTTGCCTATCACGAGCAAGGTGTCGCCTGGTCCGGCACTGCTGCCGGAACTGCTGACGAAATGACCATCGGTTGCAGTGAACAAATTACCGCCTTCCTGCGGATCGCCGCGTGTCCCGGAAATCTGGAACCACGCCTGCGGCGAGCTTCCGGCAACCGGCAACTGAGGTGAGTCGATCGCACCGAAAGCAATCTGCGTGCCAGGCAATACGGCGTTACCCTGACGATCCACACCCGTCGCACTGATCGTCAATTGATAGTTTCCTGATCCAGGCGGATCTTCGGTAGCGTTTGCAGACACGCCCGTTGCGTTCACACTATCCGTATCGGGAGAATTGATCGTGATGCTGTCAAGCTTGCCATCGGATACGACAACGGTCGCTGTTGCACTGACGGCATCCTGAATCTGGTTGTCCACATTATTGTCGCCGCGGTCTGCCGTCGCCTTCACTTGCACGGGACCCTGCTGTGTTCCCGCCTGGAAAGTGACTCCGGCAATACCATTGTGGGTTACCGTTGCGATTTTGCCGCCGGTAACCGTGTGTCCGGACGCATCAATACCGGTGAGTCGGGCGTCGTTGCCTGCGGGTCCGACAATCTCGAACTGGACATTGTCAAAACCACCCGGATCGGCCACACCTACACCGTTTCCATTGGTCACGACTGCACGAATTTGTGTACTCTGGGGCCCACCAGAGCCGGAAACATATACACCACCATCAGGAGTTGCCGATATTGATGAAGGCAGGTTGGAAGCTGCCGAACCGGCAACGGTGAAGGTCAATTGCGAACTGATCGTTTGGCCATTGTCCGGATCGACTGCCGTCACGCTGAGCGTGGTTGTGCCGGGAGTGTCAAACGAATGCACGAAAACCGTGCCGTTGCCACCCGTCACATTTACCGGACCGCTGCCCAAGATGGTCAGGAACTCGTTACCTTCCGCGGTTGGCGGATTTTTTTGCAGACCGTCCCATTTGGTTGTCGGATCATCAAGCGTCGAAAACCCGGCGACGGTAACAGGATTGATCGAAACGTTTACCGGTGTAGTGCCCGAGACCAATTGACCATTGGTATGACGCCAGGTAATGGTGACTTCGGAAATGAAAGGCGAACCAATGTAGTTGCCCGGGAAGGGATATGCGCTGCTGTTGTAGGGATTCAGCGGCAACGTCGTCGATGTTGCACTGAGTTGCAAGCGCGCATCCTGTGTGTTGCCTGCATTTACCGTGACATTCGTGCTGCCGGTATAGGTCACCGTGCCGGTCACGCTGCCCGTCGTCACAATCGTGACCGAAGCGATGATATGCGCGGTTCCTGCCTGATTGGAGCTATTGAACGTGAAGCTCGCAGTACCACCACTTAGGACATTGGTGGCTGTTGTCCCCGAGCTTCCGGCTGCACCGCTTAGTGTGCCGATCGTGGCCGGACTCAAGGTTGCGTTGACACCCGCGCCGTCTTGAGCAGGCGTGCCATCGGGATTCTTGACGGTGACAATCAAGGTGGTGAATGAATTGGTGCTGATGGTAGATGATGCGGGAGTGATCGTAACCGACAATACCGGCGCGCCCCCGAATGCAGAGTTGTTTCCGCCGCCACCACCACCGCAGCTCGCCAACACGATGCTCGCAAGCAGTAAAACGAAAGTTTTGCACAGGGCCTTCATGTCAAATCTCCAAGCTCGCGATTTCATGGACTCGTGTCTCCGGCAAGTATCTTCATTGCCATTTTTCCGGGTAAGAATGGGCAACGCGATCATTGCATGTTTTCATTCAAGATTCGTGGCGTTACAAAAATCAGCAACTCCGCCTTTTGGTTTTTCTTCTTGGTATCACGGAACAGGGCGCCCAGTCCGGGAATATCGCCAAGGAATGGAACCTTGGTGATATCGGTTGATTTGTCGAACTCGTAAACGCCGCCCAGAACCACCGTCTGGCCATTGTCGACCAGCACCGAGGTGTTGATCTCGCGCTTGTCCAACTGCGGCACGAAGCCACCACCTGGATTCGGCACCAGGGAATTTATCGCATCTTTCTTGACATCCAGAGTCAGGAACACACGGTTATCTGCTGTAATGGTGGGCGTGACCTTGAGTTCCAGTACCGCTTCCTTGAACTGTACGGTCGCCGTCGCAGCGCCACCACCCGCAGAGCCACCGGTGAAGGTAACGTAGCCGATTTCCTGACCTTGCTTGATGTCGGCTTCTTTCTGGTTGGCGGTAATAACGCGTGGGCTGGAAATCAGTTCACTGCGTCCTTCGGTCTGCGCCGCAGAAAGCTCAAGATCAAGCAAATAGTCGGCGCCGAGAATCGCCAACCCGAAGCTTCCCGAAGGGGTTGAAGCCGGCAGGTTTACGTTCAGCCGATTGCCGATATTCGGCACCAGAATACCCTGTCCGTTCGATCCGGGAGACGAAATTGGCAAGCCACCAAAGCCCTGGAAACGATTGCGCAAGGCAATATTTGCCATTTGATCGGCGGCATCCAAAGACCCTGATGTGGATACGATCGTGTTGTTTTTCTGATAGCCGCCGCTGATTCCGAACTTGGCGCCCAATTCGCGGGCGAAGTTGTCGGTTGCCACGACTACGCGTGCCTCGATCAACACCTGACGTACCGGCTTGTCCAGTTCTGCGATGAGCTTGCGGACTTCCTCGACCTTTTCAGGTGTATCGACGACCAACAAGGTGTTGGTGCGTTCGTCGTAACTGACCTGACCACGCGGCGACAGAAATCCTCCAGTTTGCTGCCCACTACTGCCGCCACCCGCAGTGGCTTGTTTCGATTTCTGTGTAAGCAAGTCGGCGATATCCTTCGCATTACCGTAGCTGATTGGAATGTAGACCGTAACTGTTTGCGCC
>DASSXQ010000071.1:0-12401 GCA_035703725.1 Rudaea sp. | reverse complement strand
GTTGAGCATCGAAGCCGTCGCGGATCGCACCGCCATCGCGTAGCAGCGCTGGTGGTTGATCCGGCAGTGCGTTTTGCAGATATTGCGCGGTTTCGCCATGCTCACCGAGGCGATCAAGCAAATCATTCAACAATGGGCTATCGCATTGAAGCGTATCGCCAACAGCGATCGCTTGCTCATTTGCGTGCGCCGGAACCAGCGCAGCGGCGATGGCGGGTGTTGCCAGCAAGCCGTCGCGCAGCGTGGACAAGTCGCGCGGTCGTGCCGAGCGCAGTGCCACACGAGCCAGAATGCGTTCCAGATCGCCAATGCCACGCAAGACCTCGCGCAAGGGCAAATAGCGACGGTGTTCGATCAAGCTGTCGATGGCCTGATAACGCTGGAGCAAAACGGTCTGATCGCGCAATGGCCGGTGCAACCAGCGGCGCAGACTGCGCGCACCCATTGGCGTGATGGTCTTGTCGAGCAGTCCGAGCAAGGTGTGCTCGCTGCGCCCACCGGGATGCGTATCCAGTTCGAGATTGCGGCGTGTCGAAGCATCCAGCATCACCGTGTCGCTGGCGTTTTCGACAGCCAACCCACTCAAATGCGGCAACTGCGATTTCTGGGTTTCGTTCACGTAGCCCAGCAAGCAACCGGCTGCGGCAATCGCCAACGGCATTTCCTGACAGCCAAAGCCGGTCAGATCACGCGTGCCGAAAAACTGGCACAACTCGCGTTGCGCGGTTTGCGTGTCGAATTGCCATGGCAGGCGTTTGCGCAAACCCGGCAACTGTGCAACAAAAATCGGCCACGCCACATCTTCGCTCACCAGTGTTTCGGCCGGTGCCAGCCGCGCGATCTCCGCCGCCAGCGCGTCCGCGTTCGATGCTTCGCTGAGCAGGAAGCGGCCACTTGCCAAATCCACCCAAGCCAAGCCGTAGCAAGCCGTCGATGTTTCCTTGCCAACGCAAATCGCCAGCAGCAGGTTATCGCGACGCTGTTCGAGCAGCGCATCGTCGGTTACGGTTCCCGGCGTTATCACGCGCACCACTTTGCGCTCGACCAGACCCTTGGCTTGTGCCGGATCGCCAAGTTGCTCGCAAATCGCGATCGACTCGCCAAGCCGGATCAACTTGGCCAGGTAACCTTCAACCGCGTGATAGGGCACCCCCGCCATGGGAATCGGCGCGCCGGCCGAAGCGCCGCGCTGCGTCAAGGTGATGTCGAGCAGCCTCGCAGCCTTGCGCGCGTCGTCATAGAACAACTCGTAAAAGTCGCCCATGCGGAAAAACACCAGCGTATCCGGGTATTGCGCCTTGATCGACAGGTACTGGCGCATCAGCGGCGTGTGCTGGGCGAGGTCGGGCGTGGCCATCCAGTCTTGTATCGAGAACGAGGTTGGCTAGTGTACTGCTTCACTCTTGCCGGCTCATTCAAAACCCGGCGGACTGGTCAGGACAAGGCGCAGTGAGCAGCCAGGGAAACCACCCTTGCCGCGCGAATGCGTCTCGCAGCCAAGTGCGCAGCGACTCGCTGAATGGGTTGTCAAGATCAAAACAGTACACTGGTTTAACGCGATCACATGGTTGTCCGTAACGTCAGTCAAAGTAGAATGTCGCGGTGCGGCAGTCAGTCTGCTTGCGGAGGCATGATGGAATCGAAAGCCAATACGAATGCCTGGAACGATGCGGATTTGACGGCATTGGCCGAAGACGTCGCGCAGCGTCTGCTCGCCAATGGCGCGACGCTGGTCACGGCGGAATCGTGCACGGGCGGCTGGATTGCGAAGATGATGACCGATATTTCCGGTTCATCGTCGTGGTTCGAGTGTGGCGTGGTGGCTTACAGTTACGAAGCCAAGGAGGCTTTGCTTGGCGTGCGTCCGGAAACGCTGGAGCAACAAGGCGCGGTCAGTCGGGAAACGGCGATCGAAATGGTTTCCGGTGCGCTGGCGCGTTACGGAGCGACACTTGCCGTGGCGGTAACCGGGATTGCCGGCCCAAGCGGCGGATTGCCAGGCAAACCCGTTGGCACGGTCTGGATTGGCTGGAAGCAACGCGGTGGTTACGCACAATCGCAGTTGTTCCATTTCGACGGTGATCGCGACGCAGTGCGACGCCAAACGGTGGCAGCCGCGTTGCGTGGCGTTCAGAAAATTCTTACAACATGACGCGCAATTGGGCGCATGCGGTCGTGTAATCGCTGTGGGATACTGGGCACTCATCGTTCCGGCAGATTGTCCGGGCGGGAAAACGATTCTGTAATCGGCAGCGACGATAGTCTACGGTCCGCAGCACCCGGAATCCTGCGCCGGAAAGACGGCCGTGATCGCAGCCAGTGAGATTCGGACACTGCACACTTGACTTCACCCGAATACTAATGAGGATTTTGCAATGGACGACAACAAGCGCAAGGCGCTGACCGCAGCGTTGGGTCAGATCGAAAAGCAGTTCGGCAAGGGTGCGGTGATGCGCATGGGCGATCGGCCCTCCGACGCAATCGACACGATTCCCACCGGATCGCTGGCGCTGGATATCGCGTTGGGAATTGGCGGCTTGCCACGCGGACGTGTCGTGGAGATTTATGGTCCGGAATCCTCCGGCAAAACCACGTTGACGTTGCATGTCATTGCTCAGGCGCAGAAGCTCGGTGGTACGTGCGCGTTTATCGATGCCGAGCATGCGCTGGATCCCAGTTATGCGGAAAAGCTTGGAGTCAAGGTCGAAGACTTGTTGCTTTCTCAGCCGGATACCGGCGAGCAGGCGCTGGAGATTGCAGACATGCTGGTGCGATCCAGCGCCGTGGATGTGGTTGTCATCGACTCGGTGGCGGCGTTGACGCCACGTGCGGAGATCGAAGGCGAAATGGGCGATCAATTGCCTGGTTTGCAGGCGCGATTGATGTCGCAGGCATTGCGCAAACTCACCGGCAACATCAAGCGTTCCAACACGATGGTGATCTTCATCAACCAGTTGCGCATGAAGATCGGCATGATGATGCCCGGACAAAGCCCCGAGGTCACAACGGGTGGCAATGCGCTGAAGTTCTACGCGTCGGTGCGACTGGATATCCGCCGCATTGGTGCGGTGAAGAAGGGCGAAGAAATCATTGGCAACCAGACGCGGATCAAGGTGGTCAAGAACAAGCTGGCACCGCCATTCAAGAAAATCGTCACGGAAATTCTCTACGGCGAAGGAATTTCCCGCGAGAGTGAATTGATCGACATGGGATCGGAAAACAAGATCGTCGAAAAATCCGGCGCATGGTACAGCTATGGCGGGGAACGCATCGGACAGGGCAAGGACAATTCGCGGCAATACCTGAAAGACAATCCGGCTGTGGCGCAGGAAATCGAAGACAAGTTGCGCGCCCTGCTGGGAGTTTCCAAGGGTGCGGAAATCAAAGCCGCCAGCGCTGAACTCGAAGAAGCATAAGCTGATTTCAGGCAATCTCGCCACACGGCGGGAATGAGGCAATCAAACCTGATCAGGGGATCGGGTTTGGCGCAACGGACCGTTTGAACTTTCCAGGGCATGGCGCAGAAACCATCGGACAACGCGAGCAATCCCTGTGCCTACGACAAGGCGCTGGCATTGCTCGTTCGGCGTGAGCATTCGGCCCGGGAACTCAAGTCCAAGCTGGCGCAGCGCGGATTCGACGATGACGAAAGTGCCGAGGCACTGGAACGCCTGCAGGCGAAGGACTTCCAGAGCGATGCGCGATTCGGGGAAATGTTGGTGCGTTCGCGCATCGAATCCGGCTATGGGCCGCGCTGGATTGTCGCGGAGTTGAAAACCCACGCCATCGGCGAAGAGGCGGCAAACGCATTGATCGAAGCTGCACAACCGGATTGGCCCGTGCTGATTTTGCGTCAGTTGCAGCGTCGATTTGGTGACAATCCGGCATCGAGCTACGCGCAGTTGCGCAAACGCGTGGCATTTCTCTTGCGTCGCGGCTTCGATGCCGCCACAGTACAATCCATAACCCGCGCGCAAGGGGTGGGTGCTTCGGCCGGCGAGTTGAATTGATTGCTCGGTTGTCAGCCGCCAACCTTGGCGTACCTGCAATCACAACTTCCGACCAATCAATGAAGACCAGCGCCGAAATCCGCCAAACCTTTCTCGACTTCTTCAAGCAAAAGGGCCACACCATCGTGCCGTCGGCACCGCTGGTCCCGGCCAACGACCCGACTTTGCTGTTCACCAATTCGGGTATGGTGCAATTCAAGAATGTGTTTCTCGGCAGCGAGAAATTGCCGTATGTGCGCGCAGCCGATGTGCAACGCTGTCTGCGTGCCGGAGGCAAACACAATGATCTGGATTCGGTCGGTTATACCGCTCGCCATCACACGTTTTTCGAGATGCTTGGTAATTGGTCGTTTGGCGACTATTTCAAACGTGAGGCGATCAGTTGGGCCTGGGAGTTGCTGACCGAGGTATTCGGATTGGCAAAGGATCGACTGTTGGTCACGGTCTATCACGATGACGACGAAGCCTATGAACTGTGGCACAAAATGATCGGGTTGCCGCCCGAACGCATTGTGCGCATTGGCGACAACAAGGGTGCGCCCTACGCCAGCGACAATTTCTGGCAGATGGCCGATACGGGTCCGTGCGGTCCGTGCACGGAAATCTTCTACGACCACGGTCCTGAAATTTCGGGCGGCCCGCCCGGGTCGCCGGATGAGGACGGTGATCGCTATATTGAAATCTGGAATCTGGTGTTCATGCAGTTTGACCGTGGCAGCGATGGTTCGCTCAGTCCATTGCCCGCGCCGTGCGTGGATACCGGGATGGGTCTGGAGCGACTGGCAGCCGTACTCCAGCACGTGCATTCGAATTACGAAATCGATTTGTTCCAGCGTCTGATCAAGGTCGCCGCGCGGCTGACGAATACCGACGACCTTGAAAACAAGTCCTTGCGTGTGATTGCCGACCACATTCGCGCATGCAGTTTCCTCATCGTCGATGGCGTGTTGCCATCAAACGAAGGGCGCGGCTATGTGTTGCGCAGGATCATTCGTCGCGCGTTGCGTCACGGCTACATGCTCGGTCAACGCGAGCCGTTTTTCCACAACCTGGTCGGAACGCTTGTCGACGAGATGGGTGATGCTTATCCGGAACTGGCGGCAAAAAGTGCAATGGTCGAAACAGCGCTGCAAGCCGAGGAGCAACGGTTTGGCGAAACGCTCGAGCACGGCATGAAAGTGTTCGACGATATTGCTGCTCGCACACAAAAGATCATTGCAGGCGATGATGCCTTTCGTCTGTACGACACGTTCGGGTTTCCGGTCGATCTGACGGCGGACATTGCACGTGAACGCGGACTGTCCGTGGACATGCACGGTTTCGAGGCGGCAATGAACAGTCAACGCGTACGCGCGCGTGCGTCGAGCCGATTTGAAACGCGTGCTTCGCTGTCCGCCGATCTGGTTCAGCGCCTGCAACCAACCCGGTTTCTGGGTTACGGCACGCACGATGCCGATGCGCTGCACGTCATCGGCATGGTGCGCGATGGCGCAAGTGCGGACCAGCTCAACGATGGCGACGAGGCAATGGTGATTCTCGACGCGACCCCGTTTTACGCGGAGTCGGGTGGTCAGGTTGGCGACACTGGCGAATTGAGCAATAACGATGGCCGCTTCACGGTGACCGATACGATCAAACTGGCCGGTGCGTTTCACGGCCATCTTGGCCATTGGCAGGGAAAAACACTGCACGTCAACGCTGCGTTGAACGGATCGATCGATGCATCGCGACGCCAGGCCATCGTGCTCAATCATTCGGCGACACACCTGCTGCACGCCGCGTTGCGCTTGGTTCTGGGCGAGCATGTGACGCAGAAGGGATCGTTGGTAGCGCCGGATCGCCTGCGCTTCGATTTTTCCCATTTCTCGCCGGTGACGGTGGAACAACTGCAGCGCATTGAAGACATCGTCAATGCGCAGGTGCGCCTCAACGTGGATGCCCAAGTTCACGAAATGGCATACAAGGACGCAATCGATTTTGGTGCGATGGCGCTTTTTGGCGAGAAATACGGTGACCAGGTTCGCGTGTTGAAAATGGGTGATTTCTCCACTGAATTGTGCGGCGGCACCCACGTAAGTCGAACTGGCGACATCGGCATGTTCAAGATCATGAGCGAGAGCGGCGTTGCTGCCGGAATTCGGCGTATCGAAGCGGTAACCGGCGCGTGTGCGATCGACTATATCCGGCGCGAAGAACTGCAACTTGGGCAGGTGAGCAAGCTGCTCTCGGCCAGTGGCGGCGATATCGTCGAAAAATTGCGGCAATTGTTCGACAGGCAAAAAAAGCTCGAACGCGAAGTCGATGCGCTCAAAACCCGAGCGACGAGCATGGCTGCGGGCGATCTGGCCGCAAATGCCGTTGACGTGAAAGGAATCAAGGTCATCGCAGCGCGAATGGACGGCGCAGACGCAAAAGCGTTGCGCGACAGCGTTGATCGTTTCAAGCAGAAACTCGGCGATTGCGTGATCCTGCTGGCCGGCGCCAGCGATGGCAAGGTCGCGCTGGTTGCCGGTGTCCATGGCAAAGCGTTGACCTCAATCAAGGCAGGCGATCTGGTTGCCGACGTTGCGCGGCAAATTGGCGGCAAGGGCGGTGGGCGTGCTGATATGGCCCAGGGCGGTGGAGAAGATTCGGCGCAATTGGCAACGATCCTGCAAGGAACGGTCAAATGGGTTGAATCGCGTGTGTTGTGACTTTCGTCAGACGCAAATTTGCGCACAAGGCGTAAAGTTGGTGAACCTGAATTGCGCGACGCAGGGCGGTAGAATAATATTCTTCACGCTTGACCCGCGGATGTGGGTGGGCGACCAATCGCGTCGATCGTAATAAATACAAGACGTTAGTGCCGTAGGGGGAGCCGTTGAATCAGTTGCACGATTCGCGGTCAAACGTTTCCAGATGCAGATGTGACGTGATTGCCTCAGGCAGTTTGCGATCTTCGTCAGGAGGCGACGACAAGCCGAAGGAGATAGTTATGTTGATTTTGACGCGCCGCGTGGGTGAGACACTGATGATCGGGGATTCGGTTAGTGTGACCGTCCTGGGCGTCAAGGGTAATCAAGTGCGAATCGGCATCAATGCACCGAAAGAGGTAGCGGTGCATCGAGAGGAAATCTATCAGCGTATCAAGCGCGAGCATGAAGTCCCGGATGGGGCAGTGCCGCCTTCGACCGACTGAACGATTTCGTGGTTGATGCGAAAGCGATTGGCTCGGATTTTTTGTCGCCGGGATTCGTGAAGCGCGCATATTGCCGTGGGCGAATCGATTGATGCCGCCATTATTCTGCGTGTGCGAAGTTCGCCAATTGCCGGATAACAGATATTTCGACGGTCTTGCGCGGGAAAATTCGTGATTCGTGCTTTACCGGCGCGAAACGAGTCGCTATCCTTCGCGTCCCGCAGAAATCCTGCACGGTGCACACGAGAACAATCGAGTGCAGTCGCATCGTCAGGGATGCTGTCGGGATGCAATAGCGAAACCGGAGAGATGCCCGAGTGGCTGAAGGGGCTCCCCTGCTAAGGGAGTAGAGGGTTTATAGCCTTCTCGAGGGTTCGAATCCCTCTCTCTCCGCCAGTTTTTTGCTTGACGAAATTGTCGTATGACGGAATAATTCCGCTTCTTCGCGCCCGTAGCTCAGCTGGATAGAGTACCAGGCTACGAACTTGGTGGTCGGGAGTTCGAATCTCTCCGGGCGCGCCAGTTGTGCGAGGGTGCTTCGGCACCCTTTTTTATTTTGAGGAAACAAGTGCAACCGATTCTGCGCGACGAGTCGGATCGAACGGTGAACGTGCGCGGTTCGGATTCATTGACAGTCGGGGTATAGCTCAGCTTGGTAGAGCGCCAGCTTTGGGAGCTGGAAGTCGAGAGTTCGAATCCCTCTACCCCGACCAATGATACAAAAGGCGAAGTTTGCGGATTTTGTTTGCAAGCGGTGGGTCCAAACATCGCGCCGGTCTTTTCACCACTCTGGTAAACTTGAGCGATGCGCCTGTAGCTCAACCGGATAGAGCATCGGCCTTCTAAGCCGGCGGTTGCAGGTTCGAGTCCTGTCGGGCGCGCCAGGATTGCACGTTGCAGAAGCAGGAGAGAATGTAAGAAGGGGCGAGGCCGGATCGACTGCACATCGAAAGCGAGGGTTTTTTACCGCGCGCTTGGCAGGTGTAACGGTGTCGCCTTCAAAATCAAACAATGGTGGGCGTAGCTCAGCTGGTTAGAGTCCCGGATTGTGATTCCGGATGTCGTGGGTTCGAGTCCCATCGTCCACCCCAATTTCGCTATACTTTGACGCGACATTGCAGTTGCCGCATTCCGCGACCAGGGTTTCGGACCAGCACTGCGCTTGTGTCGAGGTGTGACGAAGGTTCAAGTCGATTTTCAGGGCCGTTAGCTCAATTGGTAGAGCAGCAGACTCTTAATCTGTTGGTTCTAGGTTCGAGTCCTAGACGGCCCACCAACTTTTTGACTCGCGCGTGTTCCAACCTTGCGCAAACGCGCGCCCCTGTCGGGAGTGCTCGGTTGCACTCGGCGAGCGTGACGCACACGACTTCGCAGAAAATCCATCAAGGCGAGAGTGGCGGAATTGGTAGACGCACTGGATTTAGGTTCCAGCGGGGTAACCCGTGAGAGTTCGAGTCTCTCCTTTCGCACCAGAACGTGAAAGCGACAACATTGTGTAGAATGGCCGGCTGCAGCAATGCGCCGCGCGCTGAATTCGAGGAATAAAAGCATGCAAGTTTCGGTTGAAAACGTGGGCAAGCTAGAACGCAAACTGACCGTTCGCCTGCCCGCGGACAGCTACGAATCCACGGTCAAGACGCGTCTTGCCGAAGCCAGTCGTAATGTGCGCCTGAAGGGGTTTCGCCCGGGCAAGGTCCCCACCAAGGTCATCGAGCAACGGTTCGGCGCGCAAATTCGCGGCGAAACCATGTCGGAGCTGGTGCGTACCAGTTTTCAACAGGCAATCGATGAGCAGAAACTTCGTCCCGCCGTGACTCCCGCGATTTCCACCAGCGGTGAACCGGTTGACGGTCAAATCGAATACACCGCGACATTCGAGGTATTTCCGGAAGTCGGGCAAATTGACGTCGCCGCACTGGATATCGTCAAAACCAGTGCTGAAGTGGCCGACAAGGATATTGACGAAATGATCGATACGCTGCAGCAACAGCGTCGCACATGGACGCCGGTAGATCGTGGCGCCGTGGACGCGGACATGGTGCTGTTCGAGTTTGCGGCCAAGGGCGACGGCCTTGCTTATCCTCACGACGGACGTGAACGTGTCGGCACGATTATCGGCTCCGCGGCGATGTCCAAGGCTCTGGAAGACAAGCTGGTGGGTCATGCCAGTGGTGACGAATTTGACACGAATATTGAATTTCCGGCCGATTTTCGCATTGCCGAATTGGCCGGCAAGCAGGCTGATGTGGTGTGCAAGATCGTGCGCGTGCAGGAATCCAGGCTGCCGGAAGTGGATGACGCGTTTGTTGCCAGTTTCGGCATTGACGGCGGTGGCATCGAAAAATTTCGCACCGAAGTTCGCGCCAACCTTGAGCGCGAGTTGCGCGGCATGCTGGCCAACCGCCTGAAGAATGAGGTCGTGCAGAAATTGCTGGATGCCTATCCGGATATCGAATTGCCGCAAGGCATGATCGAGGCTGAGGCGCGGGCACTGCACCGGCAGGCGCAGATGCAGGCCCAGCAACAAGGGCAGACATTTTCGGCCGAGCAAGCCGATTTCCAGGAAATGGCTCGCCGACGGGTGATGGCGGGTGTCCTGATCGGGGAATTGGCGCGCCAGAATGATATTCGCCCGGACAGTCGGCGCGTTGCCGAAACGCTGGCCAGTATCGCGACCACATACGAAGACCCGGCGCAGGTAGTTGAACTGTATCAACGCGATCCCCAACTCATGGGAAGCTTGCAAAATCGCGTGATGGAAGATCAGGTTGCCGAATGGATTGCCGATCACGCCCACACCAGCGAACAAAAGTTGAGTTTTACTGAAGCGATGCGTCCGGCTTGACCGGTGCGCGACGGAGACCGAACGATGAGCCATGAAATTCGCGGTTTGAACCTTGTGCCAATGGTGGTCGAACAGACCTCCCGTGGCGAGCGTGCGTACGACATCTACTCGCGCCTGCTCAAGGAGCGGGTCGTTTTCATGGTTGGCCCGGTAGACGACTACATGGCCAACGTCATCGTGGCGCAATTGTTGTTTCTCGAGTCGGACAACCCGGACAAGGACATCAACCTGTACATCAACAGTCCCGGCGGGTCGGTCACCGCGGGCCTGGCGATCTACGACACGATGCAATTCATTCGTTCCGATGTCAGCACGATTTGCGTTGGCCAGGCCGCCAGCATGGGTTCGTTTCTGCTTGCTGCCGGCGCCAAGGGCAAGCGTTATGCGCTGCCCAATTCCAGGGTCATGATCCATCAGCCATCAGCGGGATTTTCGGGGCAAGCATCCGACATTGCCATCCACGCCAAGGAAATCCTCGGAATCAAGACACGACTCAACGAAATGCTGGCGCACCACACTGGCAAGTCGCTCGAACAAATCGAGCGCGATGTTGATCGCGACCACTTCATGAGCGCGGCGGAGGCGCATGCCTACGGATTGGTAGACTCTGTGCTTGAGCAACGCCCCAGCGAAACGGTCAAAACCTCCTGATTCGTCAGCCATTTGGTACCGTCGGGTGCTTGCGCCGGCCGTTGCTGCCGGATGCAGGGCGCTGTGTGGTATTCTCCGCCACATCTCCATTCCAACATAGTTTTCGGGGCCACGCATGACTGACGACCGGCAAAGCCGATCGGGCGACGGTAGCAAGATTCTGTACTGCTCGTTCTGCGGCAAGAGTCAGCACGAGGTACGCAAGCTTATTGCGGGTCCGAGTGTGTACATTTGCGACGAATGCGTCGAACTGTGCAACGACATCATCCGTGAAGAGCTCGAAGAAAAGAATGCGGGCGCGCGCAACCACTTGCCCAAGCCGAAAGAGATCATGGACGTGCTGGACCAGTACGTCATTGGCCAATCGCGCGCAAAGAAGACCCTCGCCGTGGCTGTCTACAACCACTACAAGCGTCTGGAAGCGCGTACCCGCCAGGAAGACGTGGAACTGGCCAAGTCCAATATTCTGCTGATCGGACCGACAGGCTCCGGCAAGACGTTGCTGGCCGAGACGCTGGCGCGCCTGCTCAATGTGCCGTTCACGATCGCTGACGCGACCTCGCTCACCGAAGCCGGATATGTCGGCGAAGATGTCGAGAACATCATTCAGAAGTTGCTGCAAAAATGCGACTACGATGTGGAGAAAGCCCAGTCCGGCATTGTCTACATAGACGAGATTGACAAAATTTCCCGCAAGAGTGAAAACCCGTCAATCACCCGCGACGTTTCCGGTGAAGGCGTGCAACAGGCGCTGCTCAAGCTGATCGAGGGAACCCTTGCCAGCGTGCCTCCGCAAGGTGGGCGCAAGCATCCGCAACAGGAATTCCTGCAGGTCGATACCAAGAACGTACTGTTCATTTGCGGCGGAGCTTTTTCCGGACTCGAGAAGATCATCCAGCAACGGTCCGAGTCGACGGGAATCGGATTTGCGGCAGAGATTCGCAGCAAGACTAAGCATGCGAATGTCGGCAAGGTTCTGGCAGACGTCGAACCCGAGGATCT
The DNA here is from genome assembly GCA_035703725.1 of Rudaea sp. Taxonomy (GTDB): domain Bacteria; phylum Pseudomonadota; class Gammaproteobacteria; order Xanthomonadales; family Rhodanobacteraceae; genus Rudaea. Next base: position 715 of record DASSXQ010000071.1, on the reverse strand, counting down.
GGTCAAGTTTGGCCTGATTCCCGAGTTTGTCGGGCGTCTGCCCGTGGTTGCCACACTCGAAGAACTCGATGCGGCCGCATTGATCCAGATTCTGACCGAGCCGAAAAATGCGATCATCAAGCAGTTCAAGCGCATGTTCGATATTGAAGGCGTGGAACTGGAATTTCGCACTGAAGCCCTGGCTGCGGTTGCGGCCAAGGCATTGAAAAGGCGAACCGGCGCACGCGGCTTGCGCACGATCCTCGAGCAGGTATTGCTCGACACGATGTACGAGTTGCCCTCGCTGGAGCATGTCAGCAAGGTTGTCGTTGATGATGCAGTAATCAATGGTCAGGCCGAGCCGTACCTGATTTATCGCGGCATGCAGTCACGGGCAGCTTCTGCCGAATAATTGTCGGCCGCAACCGTTTCAGGCAAAGGTTCATTTGCCGGGCTTCGCAGGCCATTCGTCTGGCACCCCAATAAAATCCTCTCGCGGCTTCCCGACGTAGCTGTTGTCCTGGATCAAGTCGACGGCAATCACTCGCTTTTCGCCGAACGCGGGCTTGCAATTGCGCGCGACGTCCTCACTTGACGAATCAAGGGCGTCGGGTCAACCTGCAACATGTACCGGCCCAATTCAAATTTCACGGGAACAATTGATGGAAAATCCGGCAATGAGCGACAACGAAAACAAATCCGGCAGCGACTTCAGTGAATTGCCGTTACTGCCGCT
>DASSXQ010000127.1:0-6357 GCA_035703725.1 Rudaea sp. | reverse complement strand
CAAGGGATGGTGGCGGTTTCACCTAGACCATAGCTGTTGAAGTCGCCAAGCATCGCATTCGCGGATAGTGGGCCGAGTGCAATGAACAAGCAAAACGACTGACCAGTACTTCGACTGCGCACATGCAGATAAGGCAGATTGGGCGTGCGTTCCATGGTGGAGGGAATCGCTGCTTTCACCTGTTCTTCCGTTTCGCCTTTGCGACGCATCCGTCGGCGACGCAGTCGTTCGGCACTGGTCTTGAACTGTTTTCGTTGCACGGTTCTGTGCTGCGCGTTCGATGGAACGTATGCGATCTCGGTCATGCGGATGTGGCCGCGCATACCCTTGAGCCAGTCGGTTTGCAGAAAGATCCGTAGGGTGTCGTCGCTTGCATGCAGCCGCAGCACGTTACCGAGGGAGCGTGGGTTGATGCTGTAGCCGGGGAAGCTGACGCCGATGCTGTTCAGCCGTTGCTGCACGAGGGCAAGGTGCAGTCGGTCGTACAACGCTCCCAACAATTGCGACGCACTGGATTCTGGATCGGGGACGACTCTGATATCGACGTAGTGCGTGGTCATGACGGTCAGCCCGCTTCGCCAAACACGCCGCCACGAATCAAGGTAGCGACGACAAAGTGCTGTTGCTCCGCGTCGGGGGTTTTGTCCTTGATGATCCAGTTGTCGAGCAGGGTATAGAAATCCATTTTTTCCTTCGGTTGCCGATACGCTTTGCCCTGCGTGGTGACGGAGCCGTAGGGTTCGACGGCGATAGGGCCATTGTTTGTCGCTTCGGGATACCACGTGTCGATGGTGCGCAGGGCATTGCCGATTTTTTGTGAATGGATCGCGGCAATGCCATCAACTTCATACAACGTCTTGCTCTTGTCGCCACGCTCGCGGTTGAGGATCAGCTCTTGCGACGGAAACACTTCCTGCCCTGCACCGATACGTACGAAGGCAGTCACTTGCAGCAGCACATGTGAGCTGCCTGCCAAACCGGCAGCGATGATGTCCGCCAGTTCGCCCAGTGCCTTGGCATCGCTGGGTGATGCTTTCAGTTCTGGCATCGAGTGGGCCAATGCATCGAACTTCCATTCCGCGACGGCCTTGTCGTTCCTCAAGTGAGCGATGGCCACCTCCACCTGTTCGGCGCCGATGCGGTTACGCCAAAGGAAGCGGCCGTTGGCGAGGTTCGCGGCATAACGGCGCGCTAATTCACCAAAGCCATATTGCTGGACGTAACTGCCGACAGTGGTTTTCAGTTTGTTTCGATATGCTGCATCGTTGCAGGCCGAAGGCTGGCCGGTGCCGCCCAATGCGCGCAAGGTGAATTGCACCTTCAGCGTGTCGGCATCGGCAGGCAGCGTGGCGACATCGACTGTTTGTAAATTGGGGTTTTCGATGGCAGCGTCAAGTTTGGCAGGATCCTGGTCCTTGGTTTTGAGTCGATTGGAAATGGTGCCGCGTACGGATTTCTCGCGCAGTGTTACAGGTGTCCACTTTGCAGCATCGTTGCGCGCCGACCAATCGCCGGCAAAGAGCAGCGCATCGGAAGGGTCGAGCTTGCGCTCGAAGGCGAGGACGGAAGCGGTTTTGAGTTCGTTGGGCATGATGATTTTCCTTGTCGTGACGGGATTCAAGCGTTGATGAAGTTCGGGCCAATGTTGTTATCGGCCGGGCGATAGTCGTTGCGGCAGCGGTACAGCCCTTCGTTGGGCCGGCTGTCTGCGTACCAGAGCAAGTCTTGCGGTGCATGCAGGCGGTGCGGGCCTATCCATTCGCCCATGGAATACAGGCTTTCGACGAAGCGAAATGGCGTCGTGGAATCGCGGGCGTTGGCCACACTGCCGGCAGCGTGCAAGTCGCCGAGTGCGCCGTAGCCCACTGGAATCGGCACGATCCAGCCACTGCCTCTCTTGCGGTCGCTTTGCCATGCGCCCTTGCCGTTGGCAGCTTCCGCGTCGTAATGCCAGTTGATGCGCGAGAGCGAAAGCCACGCGTCGAGGCGAGAGGCTTGCGGCGACTGTTTGGGTACGTCATCCAGGCGTTCACCGATCAGGTCATCGCGGGCCACCAACGCTGAGCCTGGCAGCAGGCGGGCGCGAAGTTTGCGGAACTCCCCGGCTTGGTCGTCGCTGTCGCCGGTGAAGTTGGCCAACCACGGATGATGGCGCGAGGTTGGCGCTTGCGCGGTTGGCAACTGCGTGCCGCCAGCAATGCGCATACCCTGCACCAAGTCAACGATGGCTTGCAGATCGCGCGGCCTGGCATCGGCATCCCACTGTTCGGCATGGATGGCCAGCACCAGGCTCAGATCAAGATGGATGCGGCCTTCTTCGACAATGGCGGCAGTGCTGCCGTCCTTCTCGACCGGATTGCGGGTGAGCCGAAACGATTTGACGAAGCCGCCTTCCGTGACTTGCTCCTGATGATCGTGGCACACCACGCCGACCGCATTGAACTCCAGCGCGATGCCGGCTTGGCGTGCCTTGCGTTCCAGCGCCCACATCAGACCGATGAAGGCCGTCATCGACGGAAAGCCGTGGGTGAGCGGGCTGGATACCGCATTGGCGTTCTGCACGCGCAAATGCGGCAGCACCAGCAGGTGGTTGAAGCGTGGGCAGGCGCTCATGCGACAGCTGCCTTGGCGTGGCGTTGCAGCGGGATGGGCCAGGCCACTTCGAGAATGGCTTTACTGGCAAAGTGGCGCATCTCCGCTTCACCCAGCATGGCCAGTTTGTCGCTGCGTTTGCGCAACTGGCCATTGAGCCAGAGGCCGAAGCGGGTGGCTACTTCGTCGGCCCAGTCACCGCGTGCGTAGGCATCGTTGAAGGCGAGGTCGTCTTCGCGCAAATGCGGGTGCCCGGCATCGTCGCGTTCCGGCAGTTCGGTACGCTCGGGATCGAGCCAGAGCTGCTCGCACAGAAGCAGCTGGCAGTCGGCGCTCCGGGTCCAGCCGGCGCCGCCACCCCCGCGCACGTTCGCGCCGAACGAAGACAGTGCTTCGGTAATGTCTTGCAAGAAACTCGCTACCCGGTCGCGGGTTTCCTTGTTTTGATCCGGGTTGGCCTTGAGGAAGTTCGCAAGCTCACGAATAAGTTGGCGAACTTCACCGAAGACGAAGAACGCACCGCGCTTTTCGTCGAATACCGAATCGAGTTTGAGCAGATTCACGACATCGCGCGGTTTCCATGCCGGTGGCGGCAACGAAGCCAGCAGGTAGTTCACGCCACCGCGCGCCTTATTGAGGGGGCTTACATTTTGCGCATTCTTGCCCCCAATCGGTCGCGCTACCAGCCCAAGGTAAGTTGAATGATCCGCGTAGCTCGGTTTTTGCTTACTCGTGCCGCGAGCTGCGAAGGATGCTTCTCTGGAAGCGCGAATGTCTTCGTGGATCACATGCTCCAAACTACTCGAGAACATGGGTTGCAGAAGATGATAATGCTCGTCCTCAGACGGATCCTGGTCGTTCTTCAGCCAGTAGATCTGCTTTGCCAGAGTGTTGGACGTTACTTTGTCATCTGACTGGAATACTTGCTTGAAAGAGTCCACCAAGGCCGCCGCCATTACAGAATCGTCGTTCAATGCGCTTGCAAGATCGGGGTCATCTTCACGGAGCCAGTCCAGCAGACGCTTTCCTTCAACGGGCTCTTTCAAAAGCGAGTACACATCGAGGTGCTTCGCGTCGCTGATCGCGAAATCTTCCATGAGAGCTGCAAGGCTATGCGTTCCGATTTCGCCATGAGTGGCAAGCTTGATCGCACCCGCATGGGCGCTACTTGCGCCCTTGATGCCGCTATGCGCGAACTTGATCGGATGTGTTACGACTTGCAGGTTGTGCGCGCGACGCGCGGCATCCGCCAACCATGTGGCGTACTCGTATTTCGATGCCGAATCGGCATCGCCCTTCTTGCCTTTCGGTTTGGCTTCGCGCCGGGCTTCGATGAACTTGGCGATGGCTTCGCGAAAGGCTTTACCCCTGTCTGTGAGTTTCGGCATCTCTTCCCTCCTGTTTGGCTTCTGCAATTTCTAAGCGGAGGTTGTCTCATAGGCAGAGACACCATGTCGCTTTCCATTACTCTGGATTCATGATACATTGTTGTCCAATGGAGCGGTAGTTTAATGCATTTATTTGCCGAAAAGGCAGCTCAGAGAAATGGTGCGGTCGTTTTATGCCGTAATTTCACTGCCGCATAGGCAGTTGTCGCATTTTTAATCTCCAATAATGCGTACAATGCAATCAATGCATTCGCTTCTGAAGGTCTTCTCCATGGCCACCATGACTATCCGCAATCTCGATGACGACTTGAAAGTCCGCCTGCGCGTGCGCGCGGCACGGCATGGGCAATCGATGGAAGAAGAAGCGCGCAGCATTCTGCGCAGCGTTCTAAAAGCCGAGCCGCCAACCGGACGTTCGCTTCTGGAAGACATTCGCGCCTTGGTCGAACCGTTTGGCGGCGTTGAGATGGAACTTCCCGAACGCACCCCGATGCGTGAACCGCCGGATTTCCGCTGACGAATTCCCTCGATGATCGTATTGGATACCAATGTCATCTCGGAGCTGTTCAGGCCGGCACCGGATGCCCGCGTCATGGCGTGGATGGATCAACAAACGAGCGACGTACTGTTTACCACTGCAATCACGCGTGGCGAACTGCTGTTCGGCGTGCATTGCATGTCCGATGGCCGGCGCAAGGAAATGTTGATGCAGGGGTTGGTACGCATCCTCGACCAGCGTCTGGATGGGCGCATTCTTCCCTACGACAGCGCCGCCGCAGACGCCTACGCAGAGATTGCCGCCGGGCTTCGCGCGCAAGGCCGCGTGGCCGATCAGGCGGACATGATGATTGCCGGCATCGCACGTTTGCATGGTGCGTCGCTCGCGACCCGCAACACTCGGCATTTTGATCATTGCGCCATTTCCCTGATCAATCCTTGGCATTGAGGCGATTTCTCAACGCTGCGGCGTGAAGCCCAGCCACGGATGCCAGCGCCAGCCTTGACCGTTGTCGCTACGCGGTACTTCGAGCACAGAGAACGAACGGGCGATATCGTCAAGTGGGCGGTTCAGCGACTCGGCTTGTTCCGTGAGCAATGCCGTCAGGTCGAACGCTGCCCACGGATAGATTCCGCTCGCCGGCACCAACGCAACACGATGGAGCATTTCGTCGGCACGAACGTAGAGTTTCTGTCCGCGCTTGCGTGCATCTTCTTCGACGCGGTGCGGCTTGGATTCTTCCTCGTCCTCAACGGGCAGCCATACCAACGTGGTCTCGGGTCGGCCGTCGTCGCGAAATGGCTGTTGTTGCGGCAACACGCCGGTGAGCGCGGCCTGCGGGAATTGCCACGACGGCGCGACTTGATCGCGATCCAGCCCGGATGTGGCAACGGCTGCGCGGCGCGATGTTGAAGGTGGTACCGGTTGCAGCGGCAACATGCTGGCTTCGATGCGTGCCTGTTCCAGATCGACCCAACTGTGGCGCGGCTGCCGTTCGCCGAGCGGCCGCGGCTGGATGCGGGAAGTGGCATCGATGCGTTGACGCTCGGCTTCCGGCCACAGCATGCTCAAGTGGTGCGAGGCGAGGAGGAAACGGCCATCCATGCTTTGTTTCTCGAATCCGGGTCGCACAAAGGCCGCCTTTTGCCCGCCGGGTTCTTCCAGCGCTTTGAGGTTGGTATCGAACACGAGGACATTGGGCGACTTCGGTGGTTTGCGGCGATGACGCTGCACGCGGCCGGCAAGCTGGATCAGCGCGCGCATCGAAGACGGTTCTGCCACGGCCCAATCGGCGTCCCAGTCGCGGCCGACTTCGCAAACGGGCGATGCGAGCACCACGCACAGGTGATCGCGTTCGCGATGCGCGTCCAGCATCGCGCGTACCGCCGAATGGCGCCACACCGCTTGCGGGTCGCGGCGATTCAGCGCGGTGTCGAGCATGAATTCGATGGCCGAGCGCTGTGCCAGGGGAAAGCGTGCGTGATAGACGCACAAGTGGATGCGCGTATTCTCCGGCGCGCCAAGTCGATGCAGCGCGTGCGCCACGTCGAAGAGGGGATCGATGTTGGCCATGCGCACTATGCCAAAACTGACGCGCTTGCCGGACGTCGGATCAATCTCGGCATGTTCACGATGCAAGCGCAGGCAAGCGTCGCGCACTTGTTCGGCAAATGTCTTGCGAATGTCGCTTTTTTGCCGTGCCTTGATTGGCAGCAACAGCAATTCGGCGCGTCGCAAGGGTTCGGCCTGTTCCAATTTTGCCACGCGCTTTTCGACGAAGCGGCGATGACCGTCGGCGAACGCGGCATCGTCGGCGCAGGATTGGACTTGCGGCGTGCCGAACTCGTCCGTCCACAGGCAAGGAACTTCGATCGGTTC
>DASSXQ010000164.1:0-4973 GCA_035703725.1 Rudaea sp. | reverse complement strand
GGCAAGACGCTTACTTACACTGTCGATGCGCTGAACCGCACCACCAGCGAATCCGTCTCGTCCCCGGCTGCGTCGGAAATCGCCAGCACCACTTGGCACCACGACGGCAACGGCAACGTCACCGGCATCGACGAAACCCTGGGCGACAGCAGCACGCGCGCAACCAGCAACCACTACGACGCGTTCGATCGGCCCGATCACGTGATCGACGAACACGGCAAAAGCCTGATTTACCAATACGACGCCGTCGGCAATCGCACCGTACTCACCGATTCCGATGGCCAGGACACGACTTGGGCTTATGACGCGCTGAACCACAATATCGCACTGACCGTGATCGGGCAGGGCACGACCACGATCGACCACTATCCGAGTGGCCGCGTCCATGTGCTGACCCGCCCCGACGCCAGCACCACCACCACCGAGTACGACGAAGCCGGTCGCATCGCTTCCATCGTCCACGCCAAGGCCGGCACCGAACTGGCGCAGAGCACCTATCGCTACGATCTGAACGGCAATCGCATCGAGCAAAAGCAAACCAACGGTGCCGTCACGGGCGACGTCGAACAAACCACCGGTTACAGCTACGATGCCTCCGATCGCCTGACACAAGTCGTCACTCCGGACCGCACCACCGATTACACCCTCGACCCGGTCGGCAACCGCACCGGCGAGAAAATCCACAACGCCGCCAACACCCTGATCGGCGACAGCACGCTCGTCTACAACGCGCGCGAACAGCTCACGTCGCGCGACGACGCCGCCACGAGCCTGCACGTCGATCTGACCTGGGACGCCGACGGCAATACCGCCACGCAAACCGACCCGGCCGGCACGCGCACCTTCACCTACGACGCCCACGATCGCCTGCTCGATCTGGCCATGCCCGCGCAACTGCCGCTCACGTTCGACTACAACGCCGACGGCCTGCGCATCGCCAAACACCAGGGCAGCGCCGAAACACGCTACCAGTACGACCAGCAATCCCTGCTCGCCGAAACCAACGCCATCGGCAACACCACCGTGGCCTACCACTACAGCGCCACGCAACTGCTCAGCCGCACCGAAGCCGGCAGCACGCCAAACCAGCGCCAATACCTGTCCGACGCACTCAACACCCCGATCGCCACCCTGACCCAACAAGGCGCCGTCGACAGCCGCACAAAATTCGACGCCTGGGGCGAAATCGTCGCCCAACAAGGCATCGGCGGCGCCGTCACCACCCCCGAAACCGACGGCACCACCGCACCCCTCATCGCCACCGACAACCAGGACATCAGCTTCACCGGCTACATCAAAGACAGCGAATCCGGCCTCTACTACGCCAAGGCGCGCTACTACGATCCGCGGATTGCGCGCTTCACGACGGAAGACCCAGAGCAAGGCAAGGCGATGAATCCGCCGAGTTTGCATCGGTATTTGTATGCGTATGCGAATCCGACGGTGTATGTGGATCCAACGGGTAAGATCGAAACGCTAGCGAATGGCGCGAATGAAATCTCTACGTGGAACAAGTGGCTGGGTCAACTTGCGCACGAACAATCCAACAACACGTTGGGGCACCTTATCAGCGGCGGGGTCGGCATCGGAAGGGGCCTGCTCGGGTTGACAGAAGGCGCACTGCGCACGGTCAACTTTGCTGCAAACGGCGTAGTCGTGGCCAGCACCAGTGTTCCTGCTGCGTTTGGCTATTTGCCGAAATATGGCGAAGGTCCGGCTAAGGAATTGCAGGGCACCGTTGAAGCCACTCAGCAGACCTATACGTTCTTGCGCAATGGCGGGGTCGAAACGCTGTACAACAAGAGTGCGGAGGCGGTTGTACGTGCGCGCGCAGGTGATAATGAAGCGATCAGCGAAGTCAGCTCAGTAGTCAGTAGTGTTGTCGCGCCATCGCGTGCCGCTGGCATGACTGTCGAGGAAGCGGGCAATGCGGCACGACAAGTAGCCAGCGACGCGGCTACTCAAGCCCGCAATGTCGCACAGCAAACGAAGAATGCCGTAGGTGGCGCTCGACGCATTGTTGAGGATGCTGCTGGCAGCGGTGCTGATGCGGTACCGGTGAGTCCGTCAGTGGCAGATGCCACAAGTGTTCGCGAGAGGGTACTGACGAACTTGCAGGAGAGTGAGGCGGCTCGGAGATCGTCGAACTTCGATCTGCATCCTAAACGTGCGAACAAGGCAGTGTTCGACTTTTATCGTGCCGCGGTTGAAAAGGCAGATGTTGACACACTCCCAAACACTGCAACGTTCTATTCTGGACCAGGGAATCGAGTACGAGCCGAGCAATTTGCAAGGAATAACGGCTGGACTACGTTAGAGCAAACGCCAGGTGGGAGTTGGTTAGATAACAGAATGCTATTTGGTCCATCCAGCCCGCTTTCGCCGGGACAAGCGACACTGATTTGGGGGCGACTATCGCAAAGATACGCTGAAGGAGCGTCAGGAACAGTTGTCGGGTTTGTAAAAGGGGCGCGACCAAACCGCACGTTCAATGCAGTGGAGTATCCAGAATTGCTGGAAAATCCTAAAGTGACAAATGTGATCACGGGAGGCAACTAAATGTTTCATAAGGTTGCTCCGCAGCAAGCCCAAGACGATTCTGGTGCAGTCGTTCGTGTCATTGATCGTGAACATGTGGAATGGTTGAAGGGGCCAATGAGCGCCATCGTGGAAGTCGATTTTGGTCGAGACGTTGGAGTGTTTTGTAGCACCTTGGTCTGTTTCGTTAGTTCCGTCGAGATCAAAGAATCTTCAATCCCGGACAAAGCTCTGATCATTGATCAAATTGTGGCGGGGCTTGAGGCCATGGGTTCCAAGGTCGAACTCTGTGAATGATCTCAACAATCTGACCGGCATCGGCAAAACATCCCCTCAGCAACAGGAACTGTTCGAGGCGCTCAACATCAAAACCCCGGCCTGACACCGCTGTTGTGTCATTTTTGCCTATCGCATGACCGGCAAATCAATGACTTATACGATTAGCTGCGGAACTTGTGGGTGCGGGCAGGCATGGTGTCCCACGCGGCGGATTATCCCTGGTCCAGCTATCAGGGCAATGCCCTGGGCAAGCCCATCCAGTTGTTGACGTCTCATCCGTTGTATCAAAAGCTCGCCAAGACCGACGCAGAGCGCCGACGCGCTTACCGCGCGCTGTTTCGCGGCAGGATGCCGGAGCGGGATATCGCGATGATACGGGAAGCGACGAACAAGGCATGGGCGCTTGGTGATGATCGGTTCAAGGCGCAAATTGAAGCCAAGACCGGACGCCGACCAGTGGCTTTGGGTCGAGGCGGGGACAGGAAGTCGGCTGTGTTCAGAGAAGCTCGAAATCAATGACACTGACCCTATCGATTCTGACCCTATCGATTTCTATCGATTTCCCCGGGGGTTGCAGAAAAAAGTGCCTCGTCCATGCCACGCCTTTCATCCCTCGTACGCGACGGGTGCTGGTTTGGCCAGTGTCTCGGGCCGTTGGTCCCCATCGAGCGGCGCTGTACGCTTTTGCCGCGATGTGCGACGCCGTTGATTTTATCGTGGCCCTGCAGGCCGCCGACCGACTGCCAGAACCCGGCGCGCCGGTCCGGGCTGGAACTTGTGTTCGAACTGGCGGTTCGCTTGGATCGCGGCATCACGGCAGTCGCGAAATCGTGAGTTTGACGACGTTCTCCACCAAATCAATGACACTGACCCTTTTGGTCTTGACCCTTTTGGTCTTTGATCCTCACCAAGGTGCCTGACGCTGCATTTGATGCGCTCGGAGGTGAGGGGGTCAGGTCTTGCCTTTTGCCTTATCGATGCCGTGCCCGATTGATGGATCGCGAGTTCAACTCTGAAGCGCAACAGGGTAAATAGTATACAACTCAGCCTTGGCTACGCGTAGCGCTTTGGCTTGTTGCTTGCGTTTGTATTCTGATCGCTTTTTCAAGCCAGCGAGAGATGCCTCCAACGCCTCGCGTGGCGTGCAGAATCCTAACACTTTGCGTGGCCGATCATTTAGCGTGTCGGCGATTTTCAGCACTGCCGCATCGTTGAGTTTGCCCAAGTCGCTGCGCTTGGGTGCGTACTGTCGGATCAGGCCGTTGCAGTTTTCGTTCGTGCCGCGTTCCCAGCTTGCGTAAGGTCGCGCGAAATAGCTGGTACATCCCAGCGCCAGATCAAGCACCGCGTGTTCGGCGAACTCCGAGCCGTTGTCCCAGGCGATGCTTTTCACACAACCGGCAACGGCGTCTTGCCAGGGATGCAAACCCCGCAGCGTCTGCGCCAGAACCGTCTTGGCACAACCGTCGCGGCTGCGTCGTATCACGCAAAAGCGCGTCTTGCGTTCGACCAGCGTCAGCAAACGCGTACGGGTGCGTCCGAGCATCGTGTCGCCTTCCCAATGGCCCAACGTAGTGCGACCTGCCGCGCATGCACTGCGTTGGCTCAGCGGTCGGCCATCGCGAAATCGTGTTGCACGCCGCGGCATACGGCGCTTGCGCGGTCTACCGTGACGGCGATGTTTCCATAGATCGCCGCCCGCCTTTTGGTCGGCCATAATGTACTGGTAAATCCGCTCGTGACTCACGCTGGGTTGACCCAGTTTGCGCAGCCGCCCCGTGATTTGTTCCGGGCTGTGATCCTCGCGCAAGCACTGCGCCACCACTGCCCATGTCGTTGCCGGAATTCGAGGCCGCGACGATGCCTGCTGGCACCGTTGGCGCGCCCGTCGTTCGGCGGCCTGGGCGTAATAGCCATTACTGTCGCCATTGCGCCGCATCTCGCGACTGATCGTGCTTGTGCTATAGCCCAAGCGCTTGCCGATACCACGCATGCTCACGCCCTCACGCGAAAGCGTTTGAATCTGGTAACGTGCCGTTTCGGTCAGATGCCGATAGTTCATTTGTGCAACTCCACCGCCAAGTGAAATCGCACGATGCTACGGCATCTGATCGACTCACTGGCTCAGGTGTTGCACTTCGGAGTTGAGACCGCCG
>DASSXQ010000142.1:0-9784 GCA_035703725.1 Rudaea sp. | reverse complement strand
ATGCGCGCGGCTTCGCGGTCTTGAACATTGTGTTCCAGCCACGCGACGACCATGTCGCGATGTTGATCGAGGCTTTTCAACTTCGCGTTGGTGTGCATTCCGTCGCGCGCCGATTCACCAAATGCCGCCACGTCGCGCAACTCGAACAGCACGCAATGGCGTTCCGGCGCAACCGGACTGTCATCGAGTTCGTGCGCGCCAATGGATTGCACGAGATCGGCGAGAACATCCTTGCGCACCCGCGCGCCAAAGCGCATCTGGTTCCATCCGAGTACGCCGTACACGCTGCTGCGCACGGGCGCCGTCGACAGGTAGCCGACTGCCGAATGCGGATTGCCGAACACCGGGTTATGTACCAACGTGTCGTGAATCCCGACCTCGCCGCGAAATTCCCCGGCGAGCCGCTTGTCGAGCGCGACGGGATCGAGCAAATCCGCAAAGTTTGCCCAGGCCGCAACGCCGCCGGGTACCTGCAACGGTTGCGTGAGTTTGCGTTGCACCTCGTCAATTCCCAGCGGCGAACCCATCGTGACAAACAACGGAATCTGCAATTTTTGCCCGGAGGGTGCGCGACCATTGAGCTTTCGCAAAACATCGTAGGCGATTATCGTGCCTTGCGAATGGGCCACCAGCACCACGGGTTTGTCTGCACATTGATCGAGAACGTCGATCAGGCGTTGCTGCATCGCCTTCTTCTGTACCGGATCGAAGAAGTACGCTGCGGTGTCCTTGATGAAGTCTTTGCTCAGCCATTTGAACAGCGCGTCGCCAATCCCGGGGAATAGTCCGAACACTTCGCCGCGATACTCGCCACTCGGGTGAACCACGTCCGCGCGCGGCCGAACCTTGTCTTGCAGCGCGGCCATGAATTGCTGCGCCTGGTCGCTCGCCAGAGCCTTGTCGGACCGAGCCAGCGATTGCACGCCGACGGCACCGGTTTTCTGCGGATGGCGAATGTCTGCCCAGTAGGCCATGGCGGTCCCGGTCATGGTCTGACCGAAAAGCGCCATATCCCAGTTGGCTTTGAGTGCGGCCGGCGCTTCCTGTTTGCCGATGCCATGGATGTACACGACCCAATACGGTAGCGGCGTAGTGGTGGACGTCGCTGCCGGAGTCGTTCCCGTCGCCTTGATTTTCAGCGTTGTGCGCGTGCTGGCGTTTGCACGCTTGGGTGTCTTCGCGACGGTCGCGGCGCTCTTGGCTTTCTTCCCGGTTGCCATGCTTCCTCCCACGCTGCGCAATGGTTTGCAGCCGATGGTACTGCGTAACCTGTCGCCTCGTGTAGGGCGAGTTTCAAACCGTCTGTGTGCCCCAACCTTGCATGGTTTTCCATCCCGGCTATGCTTGCGCACGATGAAATTGGTTGCCGACACGACTGCCATCAACCGCCGCATGACGGATCGGGAAGGGCATGCGCCGGCGTGGCTGTTCGGCTACGGCTCGCTGATTTACAAGGCCGATTTCGCCTATCTGGAGCGTCATCCTGCGCGCATACGAGGCTGGGTGCGGCGGTTTTGGCAAGGCTCGCACGATCATCGCGGCACGCCACGGGCGCCGGGTCGGGTCGTCACCTTGATCGCGGCAGCGGATGCGGTTTGCGTCGGAATGGCTTATCTGGTGACGCCGGAAACATTTGCGCATCTGGACGTGCGTGAAAAGAATGGCTATCTGCGCATGACTACACGAATTTCCCTTGATGACGGTCGCGAAGTCAACGGATTGGTGTACATCGCAACCGCTGAAAATGCGGCGTTCCTCGGCCCAGCCAGCGAAGCTGAAATCGCACGGCGCATTGCCGATTCGCACGGTCCCAGCGGGTCCAATCGCGACTATCTCGTCCACCTGGCCGACGCCCTGCGCGCTCTGGATGCCGATGATCCGCATGTATTCGGTGTCGAGCGTGCGCTGATGGATCTGCAAACCCCCACGACTGATTGATCGGCGTCTGGTCCAGCCACGAAAACGGTTTCAGCGACGGGTTTGACCTGGATCAATGCAGGCTGTCGAGGGCCGGGACAGACTGCGTTGCATGAAAAATCACGCCACCGCCGCCGAATTCGACGCCGCCCTGATTGCGCGTTATGACACGACCGGTCCGCGCTATACCAGCTATCCGGCAGCAACGAGCTTTCACGCCGGATTTGGCGAAGCACAATTGCGCGATTGCGCGGCGGATTCCAACGACGAGCCGATTCCACGTCCGCTGTCGTTGTATGTGCATGTGCCATTTTGCATGAGCCCGTGTTTTTACTGTGGCTGCAACCGGATCATCACTCGCGATGTGCGTCTGGCCGAACGCTATCTGGCAAGCCTGTACCGTGAAATCGAGATGGTTGCGGGCATGTTCGATCGTGACCGTCAGGTGGTGCAGTTGCACTTTGGCGGCGGTACACCGAATTTTCTCGATGCGCGGCAAATGTCGGAGCTGATGGATTCGCTGGAGCGGCACTTTGCCTTTGCGCGAACACCAACGCGCGAATTCGGCATCGAAATCGATCCACGTTACGCCGATGCAGCCTATATTCACGCGCTGGGTGCCCTGGGCTTCAATCGGATGTCGGTCGGCATCCAGGACTTTGATCCGCAAGTCCAGCAAGCCGTGAACCGCATCCAGAGCATCGAACAAACGCGCGAAGTTATCGATGCGGCGCGTGAATCGGGTTTTCGTTCGGTCAGTGTTGATTTGATTTACGGTTTGCCCAAGCAGACGATCGACGGTTTTTCACGCACGTTGGAACAGGTTGCGGGGCTATGTCCGGATCGTATTGCGGCTTACGGCTATGCGCACCTGCCGCAATTGTTCAAGGCGCAAAAGCAACTTGACGCGCATTTCCTGCCGGATGCCGCCACGCGTCTGCAATTGCTTGGCCGCGCATTGGAAATGCTCGGCGCGGCAGGTTATGTCTACATCGGCATGGATCACTTCGCGCGCGTCGACGACGAGCTGGCCAAGGCGCAACGCGACGGATCGTTGCAGCGAAACTTTCAGGGTTACTCGACGTTTGGCCAATGCGACATTGTGGGCCTGGGGGTGAGCGCGATCAGTCGCATTGGCAACAGTTACAGTCAGAATGCGCGCGAGCTGCCCGGTTATTACGCCGCACTGGACAACGGCAGTCTGCCCGTGGCGCGCGGCGTCGTACTCAACGAGGATGATTTGATCCGACGTGAATTGATCGGCGAGTTGATGTGCCACGGAAAACTGGACATCCGCGGTTTCGCACAACGACATCGGCTGAAATTTCCGGTCTATTTTGCCGATTCATTGACGCTGCTGGAGCCGCTCAAGGACGATGGTCTGGTAGAATTGAACAACGAGAAAATCGCCGTGACAGCGCGTGGCCGATTGTTGTTGCGCAACATCGCGATGTGTTTCGATGCGTATGCACGCAGCGGTACGCAAGTTCGCCATTCGAGGGTGATTTGACGCCATCGCATCGCAGCTTGCGCTGCGTTTCCATTCCCGCCTTGGTGGCAGTGAAGCGATGGACCCAGTCAATCTCAATCCCGGCAGGTTGCCGTCCGTGCCCAATCCAATTGCCGACGATGGCACGGCTTCCACGTTTTGCTCCACGTGCGCGTTTGCCGGGGCCTGTCTGGCGGCAGGTTATGGCAAGCCCGAGTTGCAGGAGTTGCATTGTCTGGTTGAGCACGTCGGCCCGTTCGAGGCCGGTGAACACATATTCCGCACGCGCGATCCATTTCGCGCCATCTATGCCGTGCGTGGCGGTACCGTCAAGACCGCCGTGGTCAATCGTGAAGGTCATGAACAGGTACTCGGGTTTTATCTTCCCGGCGAGGTCATTGGCCTCAACGCGATTTATCCCGAGCACTATCCGTGCGATGCGGTCGCGCTGGAAGCCGCTTACTTTTGCCGGTTCTCGTTTCCGGCCATGAGTGCGCTGGCCGCGCGCATGCCGAGCGTGCAGCAGCATTTGTTCCGCATGCTCAGCAAGGAATTGGGCATGGTGTCGGTGTTGGCCGGCGATCACACGACGGACGAACGCATGGCGGCTTTTCTGATGGACCTGGGCGAGCGTTATGCGGCGCGCAGATTCTCCGGCACCCGGTTTCGCCTGAGCATGTCGCGCAACGATATTGCCAATTATTTGCGTCTGGCCACCGAGACCGTCAGCCGGGTTCTGGGGCGCTTTCGCGATCAGCGCATTCTGCGCATTGATGGCCGCGATCTTGAAATACTCGATCAACCGCGATTGTACGAACTGGCCTCGCGGGTGATGAACGACTGACAAATCCGCTGGCCGACGCCATTTTTCCGCGATCCCCGGTCGTTCACGCAATGGTCGTCAAGGATGCCGCAGTACACTAGAATGCCAAGTCAGGCATGCATCGCGAATGCCATTTGATCGGTTGCAGGCATGGATTCGGATTGATCGTTATTGTTTGTCGTGCAGTGCACGTTGATCACTGCGACCGCTTCATTCACTTGTTTGGTTCAACGCTTTCCCCTACGGAACTCCCGCATGGCGCGACCTTCCTCACTTGATCACGAGCAACTGCTTGCTTGCGGGCATGGCCAGATGTTCGGTCCGGGCAATGCGCGCCTGCCATTGCCGCCGATGTTGATGTTTGATCGCATCACGCATATTGCCGAAGAAGGCGGTGCGTACTCCAAGGGATTGATTCGCGCGGAACTGGATATCCATCCGGGCTTGTGGTTTTTCAATTGCCACTTTGAAGGCGATCCGGTGATGCCGGGTTGCCTGGGGCTGGATGCAATGTGGCAGCTCACCGGGTTTTTTCTGCCGTGGCTTGGCGAGACCGGACTTGGGCGTGCGCTGGGTGTGGGCCAGGTCAAATTCACCGGGCAGGTCTTGCCGGACGCAAAACGGGTGCGCTACGAAATCGACATTCGTCGGGTGATGCGCGGCAAGTTGAAATTGGTAATTGCCGATGGCAAGACGTTTGTGGATGATCGGTTGATCTATGTCGCAAACGACATGCGCGTTGGCTTGTTCCAATCGATTGAGGGTTTCTGATATGCGTCGTGTCGTGGTGACTGGCATGGGTATCGTGTCGTGTCTTGGCAATGCACTGGATAGCGTGACGACCGCCTTGTCCGGCTTGCGCAGTGGCATTTCTTTCATCCCCGAATATTTGGCGCGTGGCTTGCGCAGCCAGGTTGCCGGTGTGCCGGAAATCGATCTGGATGCAGCCATCGACCGCAAGCTGAAACGCTTCATGGGCGATGCGGCGGCGTATGCCTACGTTGCCATGCGCGACGCAATCACCGACGCGGGTTTGGCCATCGAACAGATCACGCATCCGCGCAGCGGCGTGATTGCCGGTTCCGGCGGCGGTTCGGCACGTTGGCAAATCGAGACGGCGGATTTGTTGCGCGACAAGGGAATTCGCAAGGTTGGTCCGTTCATGGTGCCGCGCACGATGTGCTCCACGATATCGGCGACCCTGGCGACCGCGTTCGGGATTCGCGGCCTGAGCTATTCGATCTCGGCAGCCTGCGCCACGTCTGCGCACTGCATTGGCGCGGCTGCCGACATGATTCGCCATGGGGTGAAGGACATCATGTTTGCCGGCGGTGGTGAAGAAGAACACTGGGGCATGACGGCCGAGTTCGACGCCATGGGTGCGCTGGCCAGCAGTCACAACGACAATCCGCACGGCGCATCGCGACCGTACGACACGCATCGAGACGGTTTCGTCATCGGCGCGGGCGGGGGCATGTTGGTGCTGGAGGAATTCGAGCACGCCAAGGCACGTGGCGCAACGATCCATGCCGAATTGGTCGGCTACGGGGTAACGTCGGATGGAGCCGACATGGTTGCGCCTTCGGGCGAAGGAGCGGTGCGCTGCATGCGCATGGCCATGCGTGACGTGGACGCGCCAATCGATTATCTCAATACGCATGGCACAGCCACGCCGGCTGGCGACATCGTCGAATTGCGCGCAGTGCGCGAGGCGTTTGGCGAAGCCGTGCCGCCGTTGTCTTCAACCAAGGCATTGACCGGCCATTCGCTCGGCGCGGCCAGTGTGCACGAGGCGATTTACAGCTTGCTCATGCTGCGCGACGGCTTCATGGCCGGATCAGCCAACATTACCGATCTGGATCCGCAAGCTGCCGACTTTCCGATCGTGCGCGAGACACGCGCGGCGAAACTGAAAACCGTGATGTCCAACAGCTTCGGCTTCGGCGGCACCAACGGCACGCTCGTGTTCGCCCGTGTTTGATTGGTCGAATTGATCGGTGTCCGGGCGCAGGCAACTGGCGCAATTACCCGTCCTGAGCCCGCCGCTTCACGCCGAAGTAAAAGGGGCGCGATTCAGGCCTGCCGTCTGAAGTCGCACCATCGATTTTTGCGTCATCAATGACCGTGCGCCGGCTCGGCCGATGCGTCCGGCGCAGTCCATCCCGGATCGTTGAAGTAACGCGGATAATCGGCAACGGCATCGCGCATTGCTGCCACCGCGGACATGTCCTTCGGATCGTTCTTGAACCGAGCCGCGGCGCCCAGCAATGGCGCAAGCATGCCGTGCAATGCCGTGTCCGGGGTGGGGTCGAGTTTGCAGTTGGCAAACATGTAAGCGGCTGCCGCGTTGATATCGGCAACGCTGGCCAGCGCTTGGGTTTCGCCAAGCTGGCCGCGCTCATAGAGGCGCAAGTTGTTCAGTGCTGCATGTACTCGATGCATGCCCTCACGCAGCGGCGCATCGGTAACCCAACGTTGTGCGGGAATCGGCGCGACTGCGGTCGCATGGGCGTGGGTGTGCGCTTCGTGAGGTGAAGCCAAAACACAGGGGACGACAATCCATGCGCCCAGCAGCGTGAACGTCAAAGCGATGTGTTTCATGAGTGACACTCCTCGTATGAAAATTGACTCATGGAATCCGTGCGGCGGCGCAGAGGTTGTTGATGTTGGTCACAGGATAAAGGCAATTGATCCATGCAACCCTGATCCAGATCAATCGGGGATTTTGCGCACCGCGGACATGGCGAAGTCGCTTGCGCGCAATGCCTGATGTCGACCAACGCGGGTTGCGCATCAAGGATGATGGCATGCCGCGCGTGCGCCACTGCGGTATGGGATTTCACGCAGGCTTGGCGTCGTCGAGGTTTCGATACAGCTCTTCTTCCTGTGCAAAGTGGATGTCCAGAACCACATCCAGCCGATGCAGCGCGACTTGTACATCGCGCAACGATGGCGCCACATGCGCAGCCGGATTGGCCATGTCGTCGCGCATGCGTTCAAGCAGACGCACCAGCCGGAATATTTCGCGGTGGCCCTGGCTCAGCGCAGCCAGAGGATCGTCGCCACCGAGTTTGCGTGCCAGCTTCGGAAACAGGCGTGCTTCATCGTCGAGTTCGTGGGGGACCAGATGTTCATGCATTTGCACCAGCAGGCGCGTCAGCGCGTCACGTGCGTCTTCGACCGACAATTTGTCCAGACGCCGTGCCAGATCGTGCGTATGTGCCAGCAATGGCGCGAGCACATCATGGTGATGGTGGATTTGCGCCAGGGTTTCGGCATCCAGACCCGGTGCCGCAACTTCGGCGTCACGGCCAAACCCACCGGATAAAGCGCGCAATGCATTGAGAATTACAGCGACATCGATAACTTCTTGCACGATGGCGCCGACCAGCGGCGGCAAATGGCCGGCCGCAGCCGCAAGCATCGCCACGAGCGACAAGCCCATGCCGGCGACGATGCTTTGCACGGCAATGCGACGCGTGCGGTGGGCAATGCGCAACGCTTCGGGAATGCGATCCAGACGATTGGTCAACAACACCACGTCGGCCGATTCAGTCGCGGCGGTGGCGCCGCCCGCACCCATGGCAATGCCAACCGAGGCCGCGGCAAGGGCAGGCGCGTCGTTGATGCCGTCGCCAATCATGATCGTGGCTGATTTGGCCGATGCCTGCACGATCAAGGCGAGCTTGTCCTGCGGCTGCAGTCGCGAATGCACTTCATCTGCACCCACGGCTGCGGCCACGGCTTGTGCCGGGTCGTCGCGGTCTCCGGTCAGCATCACGATGTGGCGGATGCCGGCCTGACGCAATTTGCGCACGGCGCGCGGTGCGTCGGCACGCAGCTGGTCGGCAAAGCTGAACGCGCCAACCATGACGCCGTCGATTGCAACAAAGCTGCCCGTGGCATCCTGATAGGCCATTTCGCGCAGCAATCGCGGCGCCCATTCGGCCGGTGCCACATTTTGCGTGATGAACGGGTACGCGCCCAGCGCAATGCGCTGGCCCGCGACGCTGCCGCTCAATCCGGCACCGGCGTTTTCGATGATGTCGACCGGAGCGTCCAGGTTCAACTTGCGTTCGCGCGCGATGCGCACGAGGTTCTGCGAACTGACGTGTGTGGAGGCTTGCGCCAATGAAGCCGCGATTCGCAACAATTCAGTGCCGTCCATGCCTGCGTCGGTTTCGATTGCCAACAATCGCGCCTGCCCGCCAGTCAAGGTTCCGGTCTTGTCGAAAAACAATACGCGTGCAATGGCCAGCATTTCCAGGGCGGCACCGCCCTTGACCAGAATCCCGCGTCGCGCGCAGCGCGACAGCCCCGCCACGATCGCCACGGGTGCAGCCAGAATCAACGGACACGGCGTCGCCACAACCAATACGGCGAGCGCACGCACGACGTCGCCGCTGAACCACCATGCGCCAGCGGCGACGATCAACGTGAGCGGAATGAACAGCAAGGCGTAGCGATCCGCCAGTCGCGTCAACGGCGCGCGCGAACGCTGCGCCGCCTCGACCATGCGGATGATTCCGGCGTACGTACTTTTTGCGGACGAATGCGACGTGCGCATATCGAATGGCGCACCGGCATTCACGCAACCGCTCTGGATACGCGCACCCGTCGCGTGCGTTACCGGTAGCGATTCGCCAGTGAGGGAGGATTCGTCCAGCACCGCAACGGCGTCCAGGACCTCGCCATCCACGGGCACGATTTCACCGGAACGCACAAACAAGCGGTCGCCGACATTGACGTCGCTGATTTCGATGCGTTCAAGCTGGTCATTCGTGCGCCGCCAGGCGAACGTCGGCGCGCGCTGAACCAATTGGCTCATCGCCTGTTGCGCGCGCTGCGATGCATATTCTTCCAGAGCCCGGCCGCCGGCCAGCATCACCGCGATGACCGCACCGACCAGCGACTGATCCAGCCCCAGCGCGCCACCGATTGCGAGCAGCGCGATCAGATCCACACCCACTTCGCGTCGCCACAGACGTATCGTGCTATCGACCAGCAGCACGGCGGCCATCAACAACGCGCTGGCGCTCCAACTCACGTGTGCGGCAAACGGATGCGTCGCCCATGCCAGCACCAGCCCGATCACGAGCGCAAGCACGCTGAAAGCCAGCAGTGCCATGTCCAGCCACCGTTTTCGATCGGCAATCATGCGTTTGAAGATGCTGATGACATGCTCCCGCGATAGCGTCGACCCAGCTCGACCCGATGCAGAGAATGCGCCTTGTCGCTCCGCCTGACCTTGACCTGGATCATCATAGGAACCCAACACGCTCGCCGCATCGCATAAGCCCCGGTGTATTTGAACCGGCGCTGGAGCGTGAGCGGCAGCAATCGCGCCAACTCTGTCCGTTTGCATCGCTTTTCGTATGAGGCCACGTTTTTCTCGGGTGCGGCTTTCACGGGGTTGCAAGTCGGCGGCAACTTTTCTGCCGTGGCGGGCGGTTTCCCTTCCCCCGCAAGGCGGGGATCATTCTTTCTTCCCTTCCCCCGCGAGGCGGGGAACATTCTTTCTTCCCTTCCCCCGCAAGGCGGGGAACATTCTTTCT
>DASSXQ010000129.1:0-11979 GCA_035703725.1 Rudaea sp. | reverse complement strand
ATCGGGGTGTAGCTCAGCCTGGTAGAGCGCTACGTTCGGGACGTAGAAGTCGCAGGTTCAAATCCTGTCTCCCCGACCATTTCGTTTTAACGCCCGCCAACGCGGGCGTTTTTGTTTTCCATCGGGAATGCAAGCGGGGCCATGGCCTGTGGTTCCAATTCCCTTCTTCACGCCAAACACGAGTGGAGATCATTCCTTGTTCCCTTCCCGCGCAAGGCGGGGATAATTCCGTCTTTTCTTCCCCCGCAAGTCGAGGAAAATTCCTTCATTTCTTCCCCCGCAAGGCGAGGAAAATTCCTTCTTTTCTTCCCCCGCAAGGCGGGGGAAGGAAAGAAGACGGAAGGCGGTAGCTCTTGATCGTGATCTTCTGCGTGATGCTCGTGACTCAGCTATTGGACTCGCAAGTCGATTGTTGCGCGGTTGATGTATTGGTTGGCGCGGGCGCAATTACCTGCCAGCCACATCGATCCAGAACCCACAAATCCGGTTGCGGTCGGGCAATCTTGATCCAGCCATTGCGCAAATCGAATTCGCGCGGCAGTGCAATGTTCAACTCCGGATTGCGTCGGGTGCCAGTTACGGCAGCCGTCATTGTCGGAACGCCGCTGACCGCGTCATAAACAGGCGTTGTCTTTTTGCGCAATCCCAATGGAACCTGCCAGCGCCTGTGCTGGCCAGCATTGCCCTCGAGCACGATAAACAAATCATGGCCACGCAGACTGCGGCGCCACCCTCGACCCATGATTTTCACCTGCAATGCGCGGGCTTGGCTCGTTGTCTGAATCGGGTGATGCGGATCAGGCACCGGTTGCGTCGCAATAGTCCAATAGGTTTCTTCATTCCGGGCGTATCGCTCGAACCGACGTTGGCTCAGGCGCATTTGGCTGGCATGCGCGAGGATGGCGGCGCGTTTGGTGTCGCGCTGGAGATCACTCAAAACGGCCACTGCTTCCGGCTCGCCAGATCCGCCACCATGGACGGCGAAACCAAACAAATTCGGTGTATGTCCGATCTGCGCAAAAGTCAGACGCACAAGAATGTGAGCCGCACTATGATCAGGATGTCGATCCGACAGCGCCGGCATGACCAGCAGGGTTGGTGCAAATTTCTCCAATTCGTCGCGCAGCAACTCGATCGGACGCCTGCGTTCATGCATCAGCAAATCGGTCAGACCCAAGTCGGGCATGCCCAGAAAAACCATTTGTTCGTCAGAGATGCCGATCCGGCGCATCGCGTCCATGGCTTCGCCGCGCCTGCGCGCGCCCCAGCGGGCGCGATCGCGCGCATCGATATGCCAATGCTTCTCGATCCAGCGCTGCGGCCAGGGATTGTTGTCGCCGTCGGTCAGCACAATCACGCGCAATTTTGCGCCGGCATTGCGTGCCAACTGCAACAGTCCGCCAGTGGCAATGGACTCGTCATCCGGATGCGGAGCAATTACCAGCACGCGGTCGGCGGCAATAACCTCAAGTTGTGCGCTCAAGTTTTACCTGCCGTCAACGTGTGGCGTTCATGTACCGTATCCGCTCGCATCGCGCGTATCGAACCAGTAATCACAAGGCCTTACATTGTATCGGATCATGCGTTAGCCGGTGCTTGCGACGCCAGAGCCAAGAAACGCATTGGCGCCCGCCGGCAATCACGAACCGAGAAAGAAAATCGGCAAGGCAATCAATGCCAGTGCAAACGCGACACCCACGACGACAATGAAAACGCGCATGGGTTGATCGCGCAGCAACGCCAAAAACGTGGGCGCGGTGCCGTCTCGCTTTGCAGCGGCGTACGCTTCACGCGCATTCCGACTGCGCATGTCTTGATACTGCGCCATCAGTTGCCGAGCCTGCGCGAACTGGGCATCTTGCGTGATCCAGATTCCACCATGGGAAATTCCCCAGCGATTGGGCCTGGTTTCGTAAAACACGATGGCGTGCTCGTTGAGCAGCGCACGTACTTCGTCAGCTTCGTCGTCGGGTACTTGATAAAGATTCAGCAGCAGGTTCGCCATGCTTGAAGTATAAGCATCTCGCCCATACCTTGTTACTGTTGCTCTGGCCCGGCTCGCAGCGAACGCGGTTATGCTGCCCAACGTATGGATGAGGTGATGCAGTGAGTCGATCCGCACGTCCGTCCCCAATTGCCGCCGTGTTTTTTGCTTTGGCGGCGTGTGTGTTGCTCACGTGCGTGCCGGCACGAGCCTCAGACTCCGTGGTCGCGCAAATTGATCTGGACGGGCCGATCGGTCCGGCGGCCGCCGAATATTTCGATCAGGCACTGGCGCATGCCCAAGCTGATGGCGCAGTGGCGGTAGTGCTGCGGCTGGATACGCCAGGCGGTCTTTCCGAATCGATGCGCCAGATCATCAGCGCCATCCTTGCCTCGCCGTTGCCGGTCCTCGGTTATGTCGGTCCGCAAGGCGCTCGTGCGGCATCGGCCGGCACCTACATTCTGTATGCCACCCAAATTGCAGCAATGGCACCGGCCACGCACCTGGGCGCGGCGACACCGGTTGCCCTGGGCGGGTCGACACCCTTTCCTTCACCTGCGGGTATCGACAAGCCAAAGACGACACCATCTGCCGATCAAAAGCAAACCGATAACCCGTCTGCAACGCCGGCCGCCGGCAAACCTGAAACCGCCGACGAACGCAGCAATGGCGATGCCGAATCGCACAAGGTGCTCAATGATGCCATTGCCTACATTCGTTCGCTTGCGCAATTGCGCGGACGCGATGCGCAATGGGCCGAACAGGCGGTGCGCGGTGCGGCAACATTGACTGCCGACGAAGCGCTGCGCGATCACGTCATCGACTTCATCGCCAGTGATGTGACGGATTTGCTGCGCCAGGCCGATGGTCGCCGGGTTCGAGTCGGAAGTCGGGACGTCGAGTTGCATGTCGCCGGTGCCAGCGTACGCAGTTACAAGCCCGATTGGCGCAGTGGCTTTCTCGGCATCATTACCAATCCCACAATCGCTTATCTGTTGTTGCTCGCGGGCATCTACGGTCTTGTGCTTGAAGCATTTCATCCGGGTGCCATGCTGCCCGGCATTGCTGGTGGCATTTGTCTGCTGATTGGTCTGTATGCGCTGCAATTGCTGCCGGTCAATTACGCAGGCCTTGCGTTGATGGCGCTCGGGCTGAGCATGTTGATTGCCGAAGTTCTCACCACAACGTACGGTGCACTCGGCGTCGGTGGAATCATTTCATTCGTACTGGGGTCGATCATGCTGTTCAATACGGATGTTCCAGGCTATTCCATCAATATGGGTGTCATTGGCGGCTTGGCGTTCTGCGCCTTCGCGCTGCTCGCGCTGGTGCTTTGGTTGGTGCTGCGATCACATCGGGCGCACCACTTCGGCGGCGACCAGCAACTATTCGACGCCGTGGGCAAACTGCTTGAGCCTGTTGACGCAGACGGTGAAGCGCAAGCGCTGATCGTCGGCGAACAATGGCGGGTGCGCAGCCCGATGGCATTGCCGACAGGCACTCGAATTCGGGTGACTCGCCGCGATGGATTGCTGCTCTGGGTCAAACCCGAATAACGCATTTACGCAAAGGAGACCGTCATGCCCGCCGTCATTGTCATCGTTGTTTTCATCGCAATCCTGTTTTTTTCCGCGGTCAAGGTGCTGCCCGAGTATCAGCGTGGTGTCGTGTTGACGCTGGGTCGATACACCAGCACGAAAGGCCCGGGTCTGGTGCTGCTGATCCCCGGAATCCAGCGCATGATCCGCGTGGATTTGCGTGTCACGGTGATGGATGTACCACCGCAAGACGTGATCTCGCGTGACAACGTTTCGGTGCGTGTCAACGCAGTGGTTTATTTCCGCGTGGTCGATTCGGACAAGGCGGTGTTGCAGGTCGAAAACTTCCTGCAAGCAACCAGCCAGCTTGCACAAACGCGCCTGCGTTCGGTGCTGGGCCAGCACGAGCTTGACGAAATTCTGTCGCAACGTGATTCGATCAATCACACCTTGCAGACGACGCTTGATGAAGCCACCGATCCGTGGGGCATCAAGATTGCAAACGTTGAAATCAAGGATGTCGATATCAACGAGACCATGGTCCGTGCCATCGCACGTCAAGCCGAGGCCGAACGCGAACGCCGCGCCAAGGTGATTCACGCCGAGGGCGAGATGCAGGCTGCCGAAAAACTGCGCGATGCCGCGCAGATGCTGGCCCAACAGCCGCAGGCCATGCAATTGCGCTATCTGCAAACTTTGGCCGACATGGCCAGCAACGGCAAATCCTCGACAATCGTGTTCCCGCTGCCGCTGGATCTGATCAAACCGTTGCTCGGAGCCATCGCGCCGAAAATCGATTGATTTTCGCATGGCGCGCTGGCGTCGTCGCGATGTTCAACATCGCTTACGCCAGCGCTTGCAATCGAGCGCGCAGCTCGGCCAGCCGGGCGTCGCCTGCGGCACCGGGTGATGTGCGCGCTGCCAGACTTGCTTCGGGTGTACGTCCCTGCCCCGCTGCTTCTTCGGCCTGCGCGGCGCGCCGGTAGGCCTCACGAAACGGCACGCCGGATCGGGCTTGTTCGATCGCAATATCGGTCGCGTACATCGCCGGTTCAATTGCCGCGCGCAGCGTCGCAGGGTTCCACTGCAAACGCCGCAGCAGGTTCGGCAACAACTCCAGCGCGGCCAGCCCACGGCCGAATCCGTGTACGAGACTGCCCTTGCAAAACTGCAGATCGCGTTGATAGCCGGATGGCAGCGACAACAGTTGTTCAATTTCGCACTTTGCAGCGGCGACACTGGCATAACTGGCACGCATCAATTCGATGACATCGGGATTGCGCTTGTTTGGCATGATCGACGAACCGGTGGTGTATTCCGGCGGCAAGTGCACGAAGCCGAATTCCTGCGTGGTAAACAAACTCACGTCCCATGCCAGTCGGCGCAGATCGAGCAACGCCGTGCCAAGTGTCTCCAGCGCTGCCAGCTCGAATTTGCCGCGAGACAGTTGCGCATAGACCGGCGATACCTGCATGCGCGAAAACCCGAGCGCGCGCGTGGAGAACTCGCGGTCGAGCGGCAGGTTCACGCCATAACCGGCAACGGTGCCCAGTGGATTGGCATCGATCCACGCGAGCGTATCGCGCGCACGTCGTGTATTGTCGATGAAGCTTTCCGCGAATCCGGCGAACCACATCGCAGTTGACGAAACCACCGCGCGTTGCAGATGCGTGTAGCCCGGCATCGGCAGCGCCTCACGCTCGGCCCGATCCAGACACACTTGTGCGACGTCGCGACACAGGCCATCCAGCACACCGAGTTTTTCCTTCAACCACAAACGCGTCGCCACCAGAATCTGATCGTTGCGGCTGCGCCCCGTATGCACTTTTGCGCCGATATCACCGATGCGTTCGACCAGTCGCGCCTCGATCGCCGAGTGCCCGTCTTCGTAACGTTGATCCAGCAAAAAGTTGCCGTCGATGAAATCCCTTCGCAGCGCATCCAATTCGCGCTGGAGCGCAGCGGCATCGTCATCCGGCAAAATCCCGATTCGCGCCAGCCCTTCGACATGCGCCTTGCTTGCGCGGATATCGTGAAGGAAGAACTCGCGATCCAGCAGTACATCATCGCCCGCCAGAAAGCGCATGATGCGTTCGTCGACCCGCGTTTCCGGTTTTTGCCACAGCAAATCACTCATGCACAATGCCCTCGAGTTCGGCAAACCCCAATGCCAGATTCAGATTTTGCAGCGCCTGCGTCGCCGCACCTTTGAGCAGATTGTCCAACGTGGCAACCACGACCACGCGCTTGCCCCCCGGCGCCACGGCAAATCCACCGACTTCCACATGCTCACGACCGGCAATGCGACTGACCCACGGCGCCTCCTCGACAACATGCACGAGCGCATCGTTGCGATAGAACTCGCGGTAGTGACGCTTGATTGACTCGGACGTCATGGCGCGGTCGAGCCACAGATTCACCGTCATCGTGATGCCGCGAAAATGCGAAGCGACGTGCGGCACGAATTCAACGGGGACACCGAGATGTCGCGTGACTTCACGCTCGTGCAGATGATCGACCAAGGCGTATGCGATAAGGTTGTCACGCAAATTGTCCGGGTCGTTGCGGTCCGATGGTGTCGTGCCCGCACCCGAGTAGCCGGAGACGCCAAAACATGCCGGCGGCGCGGCCAGCCGGTCCTTGAGTGGTGCAATTGCCAGTTGCATGGCTGTCGCATAGCAACCGGGATTGGCAATTCGACGCTTGCCGCAAGCGTGTGCGCGGGTCAGCTCGGGCAAGCCGTAATACCAGGCATTGTCGAATCGATGGTCGGCGGACAAATCCACGATAATGCATTGTGGATTGCTTTCATCGATCTGCGCCACATAACGGGCCGCCGCGCCGTTCGGCAACGCAAGCACCACGGCATCTGTATCTTTTGCGGCGACGCCGGCGGCATCCAGGTTTTCGTAACTCAGTTCGGCTTCGAACCCGTCGACATGATCGGCAACGCTTTTTCCAACCAACTCGCGCGACGACACGAACGACAGATGCAGTCGTGGATGGCGCGCGATCAGGCGGACAAGCTCGGCGCCGGTGTGGCCGCGTGCGCCAACAATTCCGATGGTCTTGATCGTCATGTCGTCGCCTCGGCAAGTACGTTCCGTGCCACTGGCGCATCAGCCAGGGTCACCACGCGTTCACGACAATGCGCGACGCAAGCTGCAATGTCGTCGAAGTTTTCGATGCCATACCAGAATGCTTTCCATGCGTTGAGCCGGTAGCTGCCGTCGCACTCGGCGAAATAGAAATCGTTGGCGAGATTCGCATGTCGCGAACGCCAGAACACGCGCGGATTTTCGTCGCGCATGGCCTGCCAGACGGCGCGTCCAAGTCCCTCGCCCTGCGCGTCATCGAGCACGGCAAACTTGTCCAGGTAGATGCCCGCATCTTCACGGGTCAAGATGACCGCGGCACGATAGTTTTCACTGACGTACGCGCGGTGCAGGTGCGTATGCTCGAAATAGCTTGGGGTCAATGTGCGTCGAAAGCCGGATTCGATCAGCGTGCGCAATCGCGTGCAATCGAGTTGATCCCATGAGGTATGGATATTGATTTTTTCTCCGAGCCGCACGAGCGTGCCCGAACCTTTGTGGGTAAACAGCTCCTTGGCCAGTTCCGATGGTCGCGTGATCGATACCGACGAAGTCGGCGGCAGGCGGTCGAGCAATTGTTTGATCTGCTCGATCTTCAGGCGCATGCCGGAATGCAGCCACGGTTGCGCCATCAGGTGCTCGTACTCGCTGGACAGGTTGATCGAATCGATGAGATTGCCCGCGCCATCCAGCAAGCCGCCGGTTTCGGTCAGGAACACGATCTTGTATGGCTGCAACACGTGCACCAATTCGTTTGCGGAAAAATCTGCATTGACGTTGAGAATCTGCCCGTCTGCCGTCTCGCCAAGACTGGCAATGACCGGAATCGAGCCAGCTTGAAGGCTGGCCTCGATCGGTTCCAGATGAACGTTTTCAATCTGCCCAACCAGTCCGTATTTGTCGCGATCCAGAAATCGCGCCTCGAATACGCCGGACATGATCGATGTGGCACGCGCACCAGCCTCGCGCAATGCCGCGACCAGCATCAGGTTCTGGCTGAGAAACACCCGGCGCACAATGGCCAGGGCATTGGGTGGTGTGACGCGCAAACCATCGATGACCTGCTTTTGCATGCCCGCTGCAGACAATTCCGCATCAAGTTGCGGGCCGGCACCGTGAACCACGATGGGTGTCAGTCCCACTTCCTGCAGAAATGCGAGCGACGAGGTCAAGGCGTTCAGGTCGTCACGCAGTACCGCCCCACCAATCTTGACGACGGCGAATCGTTTTGCATCGAGTTGCGAAAATCGCTTCAGGTACTGCGCGATCTCTTTTGCGCTGCCCATGCTCGAAAGCAGACGCACGATGGTCTGCCGCGTTTGCATATCGCTATTCACGGTCGATGATTCCAATATAGCTTTCGGCAATTTGCTGCAATTGGGAAAGTTCCACCCATTCGTCCGCCGTATGCGCTTGCGCAATATCTCCGGGTCCGTACACAAACGATGTCAGCCCGGCAGCGGAAAAAAGCGACGCTTCGGTCCAGAAGTCCACCGCGTTGCCAATCGGCAGACCCAGCTCATCGGCAAGGTCGCGCGCGGCCAAGCGTCGTGCCTCGGCCTTGGCAATATCGCCGGATGGCAATGACGGGCCACGAAACGTTTCCACGAACGTTTGCGGCGCGTTCGCCGCGCAAGCGCGAAACCCGGCAAGCAAAACGTCCGTGTTCATCGACGGCAGCGGACGGAAGCCGAAGCGCACTTCAGCCGAGGGCGCAATCATGTTGGCCTTGATGCCACCCTCGACGCGACCGATGTTGAAGCGCAATCCGGTCAGGCCGCCAAACCGCTCATGCGCTTGCGCTTGCACGTAGTCGAGCGCACTCGCGCCCCAGCGCATGGCTTGATGCAAGGCGTTTTCGGCGATGGCGTTTTCGGCCGACGCATGGCCAGCTTCGCCCTTGAAGCGCAGCATGGCCGAGCTGATACCGCGATGCGCAAGCACCGCCTCACAACCGGTTGGCTCGGCCACAATTGCCGCGGCGAACGGCAACCGCCGTGCAAGAAACGCCGCAATGCAGCGTGCGTCGTTGGCCTCTTCGTCGCTGGTGAACAAAAATGCCGCATCGCCGCGGGTATGCGCCGCAGCGGTCAGCAATGCGGCCGCGGCCCCCTTGATATCGCAAGCACCGAGTCCGATGGCGCGATCAGTCGTCACCCGCAAGCGCAACGGATCGTCGCTCCAACCAGGCGACGATGGCACGGTATCCACATGCACGTTGAACACGATGCGTGGTTTGCCACGTTGTGCGAACAAGCTCACGGCACCCGCACCGTGATCGGTCACCACGCAGTCGAACCCGACAAGCTGCGTACGCAGATAATTGATGATGCTGCCAGTACCGATAGCGCGTGGCGGATTGCGCGTGTCGAATCCGACCAACACGCGCAGATGCGCCAGGGTGGCATCGAGCAGCGCACTCATCGCCCACCGCTCCGGTTCGCTTGCGCCCACAGGCTGGAACTCATGCCGTACAGGCGGATAAAGCCCTCCGCTTCGGCCACGCCCCAATCGGCAGTTTGCGCATAGGTAGCGCCCTTGGCGTTGAGGATATGCGGCGAATCAACGGCGACGGCAGTGACCACACCGCCGCTCGTTTCCAGCGTGACCGATCCGTTGACGCAACGCTGACTGGACGCAAGAAACGATTCAAGATCGGCCTTGAGCGGATCATGAAAAAATCCCTCGTAGACCAATTCTACCCACTTGCGTCCCACGTCCGGCTTGAACCGGTTTTGCAGTTTGGTGAGCACCGCCTCTTCCAGTGCACGATGTGCAATGTGGAGCGCAGTCAGTCCGGGTGCCTCAAACACGATGCGACCTTTGAGCCCGATGGTGGTGTCGCCCGTATAAACTCCGCGCCCGATCCCGTATTGCGCAAAATCGCGATTGAGACGTTTGAGGATTTCAGCGCCGGACGAGCGCTGGCCATCAATGGCGACAGCCTCGCCCTGTGCAAACGTCAACGTCATGCGCAACGGCATGGTTGGCCATTGCTCACGTGACGCGCACGTGCCGCGTGCTTGCTCGCCCGGCGCGTCCCAGCGATCGATCTCGCCGCCGGACAGGGTCACACCGAGCAGGTTTTCATTGATCGTGTAATGTTGTTGCTTGCCTGGAACGCTGAATCCGCGTTGCTCCAGGTACTGCTGTTCCCAGGCACGCACCGCGCCGTGCTCGCGCTGGATCTCGCGGATTGGCGCAGTAATCGCGTAATCGCCAAGCGCCTTGACGCTCAAATCAAAACGTACCTGATCGTTGCCCATGCCGGTGCACCCATGGGCAAAAAGGCGCGTTCCCAGTTCGTCGCAGCGTTTGAGCGACTCTTGCACGATCACATAGCGATCCGATACCAGCAGCGGATACTGCTCCTGGTAAAACTCGCCCGACCAGATCAGCGGCTTGACGAACTCATCCCAAATCGCTTGCGATGCATCCACCGTGCGATGCGAAGCCACGCCCAGCTCCGCCGCGCGCTGCTCGATTTGGTTGCGTTGTGCATCGGATACGCCGCCGGTATCGGCGAAGACGGTATGGACGCTGTAACCTTTTTCCTTGAGCCATGGCACACAGAAACTGGTGTCCAGGCCACCGGAGAAGGCAAGGACAATGTCCGATGGCGCGGGCGAATGGCCGGCAGAACCAGAGGGCTGAGGGCGGAGGGCGGAGGGTTGCTGGGACATTGGGGCTACCTGAATATTTGTATGGGATTTGTAGTGCGCGACTTGAATGACGAGGACTGCAGGTTGCGTGCTGTTCAGCCCTCCGCCGTCGGCCGTCCGCCGCCACCTCGCAAAGCCAGCGCCACCATCACCGCCTTCTGCACATGCAGGCGATTTTCCGCCTCGTTGATGGCGATGCAGGCGGGTGAATCCATCACGGCATCGGTGGCCTTGACGTTGCGGCGCAATGGCAGGCAGTGGCTGAATACCGCGTTGTCCGTCAGCGCCATCTTGGCCTGATCGACAATGAAGTGCCGGTGCATTTCCCGAATCGGCAATTCCTGATGCCAACGCCCGAAGTACGGCAACGCACCCCAACTTTTCGCGTAGACAACATTCGCCCCGCGATAACCGGCTGCAATATCGTGACTGACTTGCAGCGATCCGCCATTCTCGGCCGCGTTCTTGCGCCCGAACTCCATGTAGCGCTCGTCGAGCACGTAGTCGGGCGTGGGACACAGCAACGTCACATCCATGCCGAAACGTGTGGCAATCTGCAAAGCCGAATTGGCGACGGCGGTATTGAGTGGTTTGGGATGATAGGTCCATGTCAGAACATATTTCTTGCCGCGCAAATCGGCGCTGCCAAAGTGTTGTTGCAACGCCTGAATGTGCGCCAGCTCCTGGCATGGATGGGTAATCGTTTCCATGTTGATGACGGGCACGCCGGCATGCCGGGCGAACGCACGAATGACCTCATCCTCGCGATCAACATGCCAATCCTGGAATTTCGGAAACGCACGCACGCCAATCAAATCGACATAACGCGACAGCACGCGCGCGACTTCGGCAACATGCTCCTCGGCCTCGCCGTCCATCACGGAGCCAAGCTCGAACTCCATCGGCCACGCGTCTTTGCCGGGTTGCAGCACAATCGCATGGCCACCCAATTGAAATGCGCCCAGCTCGAAACTCGTGCGCGTGCGCATCGATGGATTGAAGAACAACAGCGCAATCGACTTGCCGGCCAGTTCGCGCCCATGTTTGTTGAGCTTGAACCGCTGCGCACTGGCGAGCAACGCGTCGAGTTCGGCCCGACTCCAATCCTGCGTGCTGATGAAATTTTTCGGGATCATGCAACTTGCTCTTCAATCGAATGCAGACAGGGAGAAACGAAAAAACCCGGCACATGGCCGGGTTTTTGTCGAGACGTGAAATCAACGCTCAGCAACTAACCGGCCGGATGATGGCTTTCCGGTCGGCGCGCGCGCGAAGTCATGCCAGCGGCCAAACGCGCGCTGGTCTTGATGATGAAATGGCTGGTGTGGATTTGCATTGCGCAGCATCTTCGCACGGAATCCGTCCCGCACGCAATGGCCGTCTATTCTGCCGGCGTGATACTGACCCGAACGCGTAGTCGATTGCCCGGATCGTGCGATACCCGCGATGTGTAAACCTCACCGCGATAACGGTACTCGACATCGTAGCCCACGATGCGACGCTGGACTGGCGCGCTGATTTCGCGGCAACGCCGCTGGGTGGTGTAGTGCGGAATATTGTCGCCATCTTCAGCAGCCGCCAGATTGTTGCCGATGACGCCACCAGCGGCCACGCCGGCCGCGGTTGCAGCCTTACGACCGTCACCCTTGCCGATACGATTGCCCAGCAATCCTCCAACAATGGCACCGAACACGGTTGCC
>DASSXQ010000050.1:0-4512 GCA_035703725.1 Rudaea sp. | reverse complement strand
GAAAGTGCGGTAACGGGACACGGGGAGGGGTTCAGCCAACCCTGCAAATTCACGGCTTTGCAATTTTCGACTGCCACCTTGCGTAGCTGGATCGCCTGACGTTGGACGGCCGGCACGGGATGCGTTCATACCGCTTTGGATCACGTGTCGTCAGCCTCCATCGGCTTCACGTGATGTAATCATGTGGCTCTGGATCCCGTGTCATCGGCCATCCATGGCCTGCACGGGATGCATTCATCCCGAACTCACTTTGTTCGCTGGACGCGTACGCTGCAGCCGCACTTCTCGATGTACATCAGCCAACTGCCGAGCATCATCGGTTTGATCTTGACCTTGGGATGGTCATAGGGACCAAGCTGACGACTGCCGGATTCGGCCTGGGTCCACTGCTGACCGTTTTCCAGAGTAAACGTGGTATGCCCGTACCAACCGTTGAATTTGCCATCGATGCTGCTTTCGACGACTTCACGTTCGGAGTCCCTGGGATAGAACACGGGATTTCCGCTTGGGCTGATGTATCGGGTAGCCGCGGTGGCGTAGTGGGCGCGCAACCAGGCATCCAGCGCCTTGAGTTCGTCGGGGCTGAGCTTGTCAAGGCCGGCAGCCCGGAATTCGCTCTGCGACATGCGTTCTTCCAGCGAAGAGAATCCGGACGCACTGGCGGGGGCACAAATGCCGGCCAGGAACATCAGCATAATGGTGACAAATATACACTTGTACATATATAATATGGCCTGTCTGAATGGGTCCAATTTACCTGCGCGAGCCGCAGCAGGCCAAAAAGCCGGGTAATCGGGCTGCTTGATCGGAATTTCGCTACCGTCTAACCCGGCGTTAACAATTTTCACGAATCAAGGACTTATCATAACCTATCGATTTCTTCTCGTGCACGGTCTGCCAACTTTTTGACTGGGCACGAATTACTGCGGGGTTCGGAGATAGAATGCGCCAGTTAAGTATTGCCTTGTGTGCGGCCGTTTTCGGCTGCGGTTTCGCCGCTTCGGCCAGCGCGGACAGTCATCCACTGACATTCACCCTCGATTTGCTTGCGCCATGCAGTAGCGGAGGCGCCTGTAGCGGCTATCAGACGGATATTGGCCTTCAAATTCCGGCCGACACGTTTACTTATGCGCAAGACACCAGTCTTTCCGGTTCGCCATACGTTGCCAGCCTGAGCGTGGGCGTTCCCATTGTTTGCGACGAAATTGGGTCAGACGGCGCTCCAGGTGCAATCAGCGCACAACGTATTGAGCCATCGTTCACCAACGCCGCGACGGGCAGTCTGCTCGAATTCAATGGCGGCGGCCCCAGCATCGTCGATCTTGGTTCGGTCATGTACGACGGTACCTTGCCTGCGGGCGTTGCCGGCTATTACAGCAATTCCAATGGCCCACAAGTTACGTGCTACCAGATCAATCCGGTACATGGCGGACCCCAATCGCGTGCGGCGGGTCCGTCAGGCATTTTTGCCAACGCCTTCGAAGATCACTCTGCCGCAGAGCCTTGGATTTCGGTATCCACGGTTATTTCTCCATCCCCCGGCGTGGGTCAGGGGCAGAATTTGGGTGTGCCCCATCCCAGCGGAATCGCGCCTCTGCCAAATCAGTTGGTTTACGTCATTCAGATTCACAATGCCGGCGGCAATGACGGATGGCGTCTGAATTTGGGGTACGATTTTGCATTTTTCGACCCGACGTCCAGCGGAGCGACGCCGGTGTGGTGCGTGCTCCCACCACTGTCGTCTCCTCAGCCGGGCGCTTTGCAGGCTTGTGGTACCAGTGGATCGGCGAATGCCGTCTACAAACTCAATTCAAATGACGTCCAGACCGATACCAACTCGGTCTACCTTCAAGTTGTGATGACTGGCTCCGAAGTCGCCGTCGACAACTGGGGGACGTTGTCAAGCGACACCTATCCCGCAACTGCATCGATATTCCCGCCGTTCGGCACCTATCCTCATCGTTTCGACGACAAGTCCGCCGTGGTCACCTCGAACAATCAGCCGGTGCTCAACGTCGGAAGCATTGTGTGCAACAACGATACGACTTCAACAAGTTGCACAATTCGTGATCAGGATGGGAATCTCCTCAACGGTGGCGTTCAGGGACAATTGACGACGACCAGCAGCATCACTTCAAGCGGCGTGGTCAATGTCAATCCGCTGGCCTATTTCGTCGATCCGAACAGCGGTATCACGCTGCCCGGAACCAGTGCCGCCGATGCGATGAGCGTAAGCAACATATCATGCAGCGATCCGAACGGCATTCTTGCCGGGCCGTTGCCGGGCATTGCCATTGTTCCGCACAACGGCTCGGTTGCCCTGGATTTTTCCTTCGTGCCCAGTGGTGGACTGTACGTTTCCGGCACGGCCACCTGTAGCGCAACATTCACGACACCAACAGGCTTCTCTCCACAGTTGACGAGCACGCAGTCGTTTACGCTCACGATGGGCGCGGCAACGACAACGCATTTCAGTGTGAGTGCGCCACTCGTTGCCACGGCCGGTGTGCAGGTGGACAACGTCGTGGTAAAGGCGTTGGACGCGAGCGACAATGTGGTGGGCAGCTACTCTGGCAGTGTGCAATTTTCCAGCACGGATACGGGGGCCACATTGCCGGCAAATGCAACGCTTACCAATGGAGTCGGTACGTTCAGCGCGAAATTGGTTACTGCGGGGAGTCGCAAGATTACCGCAACTGACACGTTGACAGCGTCGATAACGGGTACCTCCGCGCCCATTTCGGTGAGTGCAGCCGGAGCAGATCATTTCGTGGTCAATGCACCTGCGAGCGTGATAACAGCCCTGCCATTCAATTTGAGTGTTACCGCGTACGATCCATTCAACAATGTGGACACGAACTATGCAGGTACGGTGATTTTTTCCAGCACCGACAGTCTGGCTGTGCTGCCTGCAAATTCGAATTTGACGTTTGGAACCGGTGTATTCACCTCAACGCTCATTGCTGTCGGATTGGACCGCACCATCACCGTCACGGATTCGGCGAATCCATCGATAAGTGGCGTTTCCGGTCCAATCGAGGTCAAAGTGTCGCCTTGATGGCGTGGTGAATCCAGACCGGCCGGATTCGGTCCGAGAGGCCAACAACGCTTCGCCATTGCGCGAGCGGTGGATTGTTCCCACACCGCTCGCATGTCAAAGTAGTCTGCGTGAACGCAGACAATTCCACGCAACCTACTCTTGCAAGCTGGTTGCAGCAGCATGTCGCTGTTGCTGCCGGGTCGCCGTGGGCGCAGCGCGTCAACGAGGCGATTGCATCGACGCCAGTCAATTCGCGCGCGTTGCTGCAAATTGAACCCGAACTGCTCGAGACCCTGGATTTGCTCGAATCGCTGCGCGTGGATTCGGAAACGTACGCGGCGTGTATCGTGCATGCGTTGCAGCAAGGTGGATTGAAGGTCGACGTCGACGATCTGGTGAAATCCACGCCGCATTTGGGCGAATTGCTGGACGGCCAGCAGGCTGCGGAAAAAGTCTGGTCGTTGCATGCGGCGCACAACGCCGGTGGCAGCGCCGAAGGATTGCGCCGGTTGTTGTTGGCGATCATTCGCGATTTGCGCGTGGTATTCATCCTGCTTGCGCGGCAACTTGCGCGTTTGCGCATTGCCGCGTCGGCTCCGGTGGAACAACGTCGTGAATTGGCTCGCCTCAGTGCGGATATCCATGCGCCGCTGGCCAATCGGCTCGGCATCTGGCAACTCAAGTGGGAACTCGAAGATCTTGCGTTCCGCTATTTGCACGCGGACACCTATCGACGTATCGCCACCCTGCTCGACGAACGCCGTGCGGATCGCGAACGATTTATCGCGCAGTCCATTGCCGTGTTGCGCGATGCACTCAGTGAAGCCGGCATCGATGCAGACATTGCCGGGCGGCCCAAACACATCTATTCCATCTGGAAAAAGATGCAGCGCAAGGGTGGCGAGTTTTCCAATTTGTACGATATCCGCGCGTTGCGCGTGCTGGTCAAAGATGTCGCCGCCTGTTACGCGGCGCTGGGTATCGTGCATACCTTGTGGCCGCCGATACCCGACGAGTTTGACGATTACATTGCCCGGCCCAAAGGCAACCAGTATCAATCGTTGCATACGGCGGTGGTGGGGCCGGAGGGTAAAACGCTCGAGGTGCAAATTCGCACCAATGACATGCACGCACATGCCGAACAAGGCGTGGCGGCGCATTGGCGCTACAAGGAAGGCGGCGGCGGCGACCAGAATTTCGAGCGCAAGGTTGCCTGGATGCGCCAGTTGCTGGAGGTCAAGGACGAGGCCGAAGGCGACGCCGAGCTCATGGCGGCGTTTCGCACCGATATCCTCGAAGATCGTGTCTATCTGCTGACACCGCAAGGGCGGGTGATGGATTTGCCGCGCGGTGCGACGGTGCTGGATTTTGCCTATCACGTGCATACCGATGTCGGTCATCGCTGCCGCGGTGCCAAGGTCAACGGCCGCATCGTTCCGTTGCAGTTCAAACCTGCCAGTGGCGATCGGGTT
>DASSXQ010000048.1:0-4433 GCA_035703725.1 Rudaea sp. | reverse complement strand
GGCGAACCGCGAGTGGTCGCCGACTCGGTTTAGTACCCGTTTGCTCGCAACTCGGTCGCGCAGAAGCAATTGCGAAGTAGGGATGCGTTTCGACTCCGCTCGCGGTGCGAGCTACGCTCAACGCGAACGGTAGGTTGGACTGGGCAATGCAAATTCGTGAATAGCCTTTTGGGCATCACTCGAATCTGCTTTTCTACCTCGGAACGACCAGAAAATGCAGCCACACGTCCACATTCTTCGGGTCGGTTCGACCGTTCAAAAATTCGGCTTTTCCGGGCAATTCTCGTAGCGGGCGACGCATTCGAGTATTTCCGTGCGCGCGGCGGCAGCATCATACCAACCCTGCACCTTTACCCATTTGCCTTTTTCCAGATCCTTGTAGTGCTCGAAGAAATGGGTAATGCGCTCACACCAGTGTTGCGGCACATCGGCAAGATCGTGCATGTGGTCGTAGTGCTTGAACACCTTGAGTGCCGGCGCGGCAATGATCTTGGTGTCTTCCCCGGCTTCGTCGCTCATGCGCAACATCGCCACCGGGCGACAACGGATAACCGAGCCCGGCAGCAGTGGTAGCGGGATCAGCACGAGTACATCGACCGGATCGCCGTCGCCGCACAGCGTATGCGGCACGTAGCCGTAATTGCACGGGTAACGCATTGGCGTCGACAGCACGCGATCGACGAAAATTGCTCCGGTTGCCTTGTCCACTTCGTACTTGACCGGTTCGGCATCCTTCGGAATTTCAATGACGACGTTGATGTCGTTCGGCAAATCGTTGCCTGCGCTGACGAGATCCAGACCCATGACTTGTTCCAGCAATTGCGAAGGGCGCGAAGGATACGCGAAAAGCTTGCTGAACGCATGCGCCAACGTGTTATCGTTGCGTTGAAAGGCTGCGACAACGTCAACGCGGCGATGGTGCGCGACCTCGCGCATGTGGTCGCGCGCGAGAAGGCGCAGATCGGCCTGTTCGTCACGCTGGCCGAACCGAGCAAACCGATGCTCGCCGAAGCGGTAAAGGAAGGCTTCTACGCCTCGCCCGCGACGGGTGCGGCGTTGCCGCGCATCCAGATTCTCACCATCGCCGGCCTGCTCGACGGGTGATGATGGTGACATCGGCATCGTCGACCACACGATCAAGCACGGCTTTGAGATTGCTGCGGGCGTCGGAAAAATTGATCGTGCGCATCGCTATTACCTGTACATGAATAAGTCCAAGTCCAGTAGGGACGCTGGCGAAGCCAAGATGCCGCTATTCGAGACCACTGCGGAAAATCAGATCGCCGCCACCCATATCGTAATCCCACAAACCGCGTCCGTAAGTCGAAAACCGCGCGACATTGAGGGCTGGAACGTAGTCGACGTTCCAATAGGTGTTGTCCGGTGCACCGGTACCGATGTTGACCCAATTTGCGTTGCTGCGGTCGTAGTAGTACGGGCCGACTTCGGTCGCGGCGAACAGTTTGCTGCCATCGGGCGAGATCGCCAGGGAGTACACCATGGTATTGGGCAAGCCATTGCTCATTTGGCTGAAACTGGTGCCGTTATCGATGGAAACATATACGCCGGGATTCGAATAACCACTTCCGCAGACATAGATTGTGTTCGCGCGAGCGGGATCCACAGCGATGCCGTTGCCATAGAAGTAGTGACCTTGTGGCAGCGTCGTAACGGTTTTTGTCCAAGTACTGCCAGGCGTGGTGCTGCGGAAGAAGCTGGTGGCGTTCGACGCATTGTCGGCCATGGCGAAGTATGTGCCGCCGTCATTGCCAAGCGCGGTGACCTGACCACCGAAATCAAACGTGCCTTCATTGGCGGTAATCTGGCCCGTGTACTGCACGATGCCGTTCCAGGTCAGCTTGATGACATGGTTGACGTTGGCCGTGCTCGCGCCGCCTGCCAGCCACGCGCTGTAGGGATTTCCGGGGTCGGCCATCAAGGCTGGCAGGAACAACATGTTTTGCAGATTGCCGTCGTCCCCGAAACTCCATTCCGGCAAAACCGTGCCGTCAGCCGCAGGCGCCGGATCGACTTGGGTAAACCCGGGATAATTCGACCAAACCATGGCGCCACCATTGCTGCTGGTCAGGTGCGCGTAGTCGCCGCTGATGACTTGCCGGAAACTGGCGGTTCCACTGGCCGGATTGGCAGCGCGTTGATAGCCTTGATCCTGAGCGCCGACCGAAATGGCGTACGGTGGTGTGCGCCCGGTGTAACTGTCGTAGTACTGCGCCTGACGCATGCTGCGCAGATTGTCGTTGTGCACAGTCGCCAGACCGTCGGTCGACTCAAACAAACCACCGTCGGTGCCTGCAAAGAATACTTCGTGATTGGACGAATCCGGAAAACTCGCGATGAAGCTGATGTCGGCGTGCAGTTTGTTGGCGACGTTGCCGTAGTATTCAGTCCAGTTGTTGACGGCAGTGAATGTCTGACCACCGTTGGTGGAACGAAACAGATTCACGCTACCGTAAAAAACCAGATTTGGATTTGAGTAGGAAGCGGCAACCGCAACGCGGACGTAGGTCGTTGCGGGCACGGCGCCGCGTTGTGCCCACGTCGATCCGGCGTCAAGCGATTGGAACACGGTTGAATTGGAGGTCGTTGCGCTGTCATAAAACGCATAAAGGTACGGCGTGCCCGTGGCAATGCCGCCGGCCAGGCCGATCTTGTCGCGGGCAGCCTGGGCCGGTGTGCCGGGGATGGTGGCTATCGCGGTCAGCGTGTTGTTCGTGTTGACCCGATTGAGTACGTTGCCCACCAGCAAATAAACCAGATTGCTGCCTTGGCCCAGGGCGAACAAAGCCGTATGTTCCTTCGTGCCAACAAAGCCGAGATCGGAATAGCTGGCGCCGCGATCCGCAGAAACGAGCAATCGTGCCTCGTAAGCGCTGTGCGAATAATTGTAATCGCCGACGATGGCGTAGACCTGATTGCTGCCAACATCGCGGGCAACGAGATCGGTCGTTTCAAACCAGTTCCCGGGTGCGAAGCCGCTGGCCTGGGTCCAGGTTGCGCCCTGATTGTCGGAATAGAAATAGCCACGCTGGGTATCGTCGGCGGCTATCCAACGTTCCGGCGTTGCGCCGGCACCAGCCAAACGCAGGAAATTCTGCATACGGCCGCCGGGTTCGAAATGTCGGTCGTCGTTCAGCGGCTGCCAGTTCAGGCTGCTGCGCTGACTGCGCCACAATTGTCCTCCATGTGCGAACACGGTGAGGCGGTCGGTGGTCGCATCGTAATCGACATCGGAGACGCGACCGGCCCAATTATTCGCGCCGCGTTCATGCCAGACACCGGCAGGAACGTTGGCGAGTGCCTGCGTCGATTTGCCTGATCGCCGCATCGCGACACGCTGTGCACTCAAACTTGCACGGGTGGCGGCGTCCTGCGCGCGCCAATCCAGGTCCGGCGCGTGCCGA
The DNA here is from genome assembly GCA_035703725.1 of Rudaea sp. Taxonomy (GTDB): domain Bacteria; phylum Pseudomonadota; class Gammaproteobacteria; order Xanthomonadales; family Rhodanobacteraceae; genus Rudaea. The sequence goes on along the minus strand of DASSXQ010000048.1, from coordinate 1,011 downwards.
TGCAAGCGATTGACCCATTCGGTGCGGCGCTGCGAGAAGTCTTCGCTTTCGCCCGGACCATCGTTCGATGCGGCGGGCATCGGGGCAAGTCCCTGCGGGATTCGCCAAATGCCGACAATGATTGCTGCAAGCGCCAGTGCCGCGAGTATCCAGGTACGCATGCATCCCCCGAAATTGATGATGTCCCTTGTATGCTAACACCCTGACCAGCGGAAGAAAAAAGCCCCGCGTGTGGCGGGGCTTTCTGCAAGGTTGTTGCTGCAATGTGGCGATTATTTGAGCTTGTCCCACAAAAAACTGTAGGCCAATGCGTGCATGTACGACGCCTGCTTGTTGTCTGCGCCGGCGCCGTGACCGCCTTCCAGATTTTCGTAGAACCATACGTCCTTGTAGCCCATCCCAAGCATTTTTGCCGCCATCTTGCGTGCCTGGACCGGGCCAACGCGATCATCGCTCGTGGTCGTATAGAAAAGTACCGGAGGATACTTCTTGTCTTTCTGCACAAGTTGATACGGCGAGAACGTCTTGATGAATTTCCAGTCGCCGGTATCGGGATTGCCGTATTCGGCCATCCACGACGCGCCCGCCGACAGGTGGGAATAGCGCTTCATGTCCAGCAACGGCACTTCGCAGGCGATGGCACCAAACAATTGCGGATATTCGGTCAGCATGTTGCCCATGAGCAAGCCGCCGTTGCTGCCGCCTTCGGCGCCGAGATGTTGCGGCGAGGTGACCCCGCGCTTGATCAGGTCTTCGGCCACGGCGGCAAAATCTTCATAGGCGCGTGGACGATTGGCTTTAAGTGCGGCTTTGTGCCAGTTCGGCCCATACTCGCCACCGCCACGAATATTGGCAACCACGTAAACGCCACCGCGGTCGAGCCAGGCTCGCCCAACGCTGCCGCTGTAATGTGGCAGCAGCGAGACCTCGAAACCGCCATAACCATACAGCAGGGTGCGATTGGATCCGTCGAGCTTCAGCGCCTTCGGTGCGATCTGGAAATAGGGCACA
>DASSXQ010000027.1:0-3293 GCA_035703725.1 Rudaea sp. | reverse complement strand
TGGGTTGAGTTGTGGCGGATCAATTGAGTTTTGCCCTTCTCCCGTGGGAGAAGGTGGCGCGAAGCGACGGATGAGGGCGGGTCGGGGCGCGCGCTGCAGGGCTGCGGTATTGCGTAATGGGTTGAACAATTGCGGCCCTCACCCCAACCCCTTTCCCGTTGGGAGAGGGGCCCTGATTTTGCGAATAATGCGGGATTCATCAATGGGCAAGTCCGTCGTAAATTCGGGTGCGCAGTGGGGGCGAAGCGGGATTTCGCGAGATGCGTTGAAGCGCGTCTCGCGCTGCTGAGCACCCGAGGCAGGAGCCGAGGGCCGGGTGGACTTGAGCAGATCAGGATGATCGGGTCCAGTCACCGACGTTGCCCCTGGGCGATGCGATAAATCAGACCAACAGGATTCATCAATGGGCAAGTCAGTCGTAATTTTGGGTGCGCAGTGGGGCGACGAAGGCAAAGGCAAAATCGTCGATTTGCTGACTGAACGCGTCGGGGCCGTGGTGCGTTTTCAGGGGGGGCACAATGCCGGCCACACGCTCGTCATTGGCGGCAAGAAGACCGTGCTGCATCTGATTCCATCGGGAATCTTGCGTGACAACGTGTTGTGTCTGATTGGCAACGGTGTGGTGCTGTCGCCCGCGGCGTTGCAGAAAGAAATTGCGGAGTTGGAGGAGCAAGGCATCGATGTGCGCTCGCGTTTGAAGATCAGCCCGGCGACGCCGTTGATCATGCCCTATCACATTGCGCTGGACCAGGCGCGCGAGAAAGCCAGCGGCAAGGATGCCATCGGCACGACCGGGCGCGGCATCGGGCCGGCTTACGAAGACAAGGTGGCGCGGCGTGGCGTGCGCGTGGCGGATTTGATGTATCCGGACGAACTGCCGGACAAGTTGCGCAGCGTCATGGAGTATCACAACTTCGTGCTCAAGAATTGGTTGCACGCCGAAGAAGTCGATTACCAGCAGGTGCTCGACGATGCATTGGCCTTTGGCGATTACGTCAAGCCGATGATCGATGACGTTGCGACCACCCTGCAACACTTGCGCCGCAATGGCGAAAGTATACTTTTTGAGGGCGCGCAGGGCGCGTTGCTGGATATCGATCACGGCACCTATCCGTTCGTTACTTCGTCGAATACCACCGTGGGTGGCGCCTGCGCAGGGACGGGCGTCGGCGCAAGCGATATCGACTACGTGTTGGGCATTTGCAAGGCTTATGCAACGCGCGTGGGCGGTGGACCTTTCCCCACGGAACTGCATGACGCAACAGGTGAAATGCTGCGCAAGCGCGGTAACGAGTATGGTGCGACCACGGGTCGTCCACGCCGCTGCGGCTGGATTGATCTGGTCGCTCTCAAGCGCGCGGTGCAGATCAACGGGATCAATGGTCTGGCGATCACGAAACTCGATGTGCTCGACGGATTGCCGTCGATCAAGGTTTGCATCGCTTATGAATATCGCGGCAAACGGCGCGAATTGGCGCCGCTGGATGCAGCCGGTTGGGACGAATGCAAACCGGTGTATCTGGAGTTCCCCGGTTGGGAAGAATCCACCAGCGGCGTGCGCGAATTCTCCAAGCTGCCGCCGGCGGCACGCGCATATCTGCGGTCCGTGGAAGAGTTGGCGGAAACGCATATCGCACTGGTTGCCACGGGCGCCGATCGCGACGACACGATCGCGCTCAAAGACCCATTTGCCTGATTCGCGCGCGACAGGACGCGAAGCCTGTCGCCGGGTCCCTGCATCGCGCGACGCTCAACTGCGAAGTTTGTAGCCGCTGCGGAACACCCACCAGGTAAACGCCAGACAAATCGCCATGAACGCAACGGTCATGCCGAAGCTGACGACCACGTTGACGTCGGATATGCCGTAAAAGCTCCAGCGAAATCCGCTGATCAGATAGACCACCGGATTGAACAGCGTGACCTTCTGCCAGATTGGCGGCAGCATGTTGATTGAATAGAAGGCACCGCCAAGAAATGTCAGCGGAGTCACCACCATCAAGGGAATCACCTGCAGCTTCTGAAAATCGTCTGCCCACAGACCGATGATGAATCCGAACAAGCTGAAGGTGATGGCCGTGAGCGCAAGAAATCCGATCATCCACAGCGGGTGGGCAATGTGATACGGCACGAACATCCGCGCTGTAATCAGGATCAACAAACCCAGAATTACCGATTTCGTCGCCGCTGCACCGACATAGCCGAGCACCACTTCCACGAACGAAACCGGCGCGGACAGCAGTTCGTAAATCGTGCCGGCCCATTTCGGCATGTAGATGCCGAACGAGGCATTGGAAATGCTCTCGTTGAGCAGCGACAACATGAGCAAGCCGGGAATGATGAATGCGCCGTAGCTGACGCCATCAACCTGACCCATGCGCGAGCCGATTGCGGCACCGAATACGACGAAATACAGCGAGGTGGACAATACCGGTGAAGCGATGCTCTGGGTAAGCGTGCGGAAAGTGCGTGCCATTTCGAAGCGAAAAATCGCGCGTACGGCCGGCAGGTTCATGACCATGCTCATGCTTTGGCCCTCACCAGGCTGACGAAGATATCTTCAAGCGAACTTTCGCTCGAGTGCAAATCCTTGAAGTCGATGCCGCGTGACGCAAGTCGTTTCAACAATTCCGCAATTCCCGTCTCGTCGCTTTGCGTATCGAAGGTGTAAATCAAGGCGTTGCCGTCACTGGCCAATTCCAACGGCAGACTGGTCAATTCTTCGGGAATTCGGGCAAGCGGGTTCTGCAAGGTCAATGTCAACTGCTTCTTGCCGAGTTTTTGCATCAGCAATCTTGTTTCCTCCACCACGATCAATTCGCCATTGTTGATAACACCAATGCGATCAGCCATGTCTTCGGCTTCTTCGATGTAGTGCGTGGTAAGGATGATGGTCACGCCGGATTCGCGCAGGCGACGCACCATCTGCCACATGTCGTGGCGCAACTCGACATCCACGCCGGCAGTCGGCTCGTCCAGAAACAGGATATCGGGTTCATGTGCCAGCGCCTTGGCAATCAACACGCGCCTTTTCATGCCGCCGGACAAGGTCATGATCTTGGAGTTGCGCTTGTCCCACAGGGATAAATCGCGCAACACTTTTTCCAGATGTGCCAGATTCGGTGCTTTGCCAAACAGTCCGCGACTGAATCGCATTGTCGCCAGGACGCTTTCAAAGGCATCGGTGTGCAATTCCTGCGGGACCAGACCAATCATGGCGCGTACGGCGCGATAGTCGCTGCGGTTGTCGAGCCCGGCGACGGCAACGCTGCCGACGCTCGCGTTGACCATGCCGC
>DASSXQ010000299.1:0-15884 GCA_035703725.1 Rudaea sp. | reverse complement strand
ATCATCGTCAATTAGCCGGCGATGCTTCGGGTTCCCAACCGAGGAAGTCGTAAACACCGCGCTGTTCAAGCAGGTGAAAACCGAGCCGCAGGTAAAGTCGCCGTGCCGGATTGTCGGGCTCGACATGGAGCGTAATCTTGCTGCCGGCAGCGGCCGCTTCGCGCATCAGAACGTACAGCAAGCGCGTGCCGATGCCGCCGTTGCGTCGCGCGGCGATCAGCGCGATGTCCATCAGGCGAATCTCGCCGGGCGATCGATACACGTATACGCGGCCGATCGGGACACCGGCATCCTCGATCAGCAGCAGGTCGGCGCCGGGATAATTGGCGACATAGTGCTGGTGCTGCAGTGAAGCCTGTTCCAGCAGGAATGCGCGCTTTGCTGCTTCGGGCCATGGTACCGGTGCGAGTTCGGCGGCGCGCACTTGCGCGTACAAATCGAATGCAAACGCCAGATCCGCATCGGCGATCGCATGCAAACTCAGGCCGTCGACGGTGGCGCCGGGTGCGACGAGATTGCGCAACGCGACGCGGTCAGATTCGCTGCGGTTCATCCACTGCGCGCACGGCAAACAGCGCGTAGGGAAAATCGACTTGCTGGCCGCTCGCGCGCGAGACCAGGCGCATGGCGACGCCATCGGCAGTTTCAGCGCGCAGCGCAAGCGACTGCCAGGTCGGTGGCGCTTGCTTCGCCGGCACCACGGTCAAGGCATAGATGCCCGCTTGTGCGGCGACTTGCGCAACGCCACTGCTTGCGGCCAGCCGGATGTTGAGCAGCAACGGATTGGCCGCGTTCGCGGACCAGCGAATTCGGCTCAGCGGCGAGCACTGCAACAATCCGCATTCGTTCCACGCCTGCCAGAAACAGTGCTCGGTATCGGCCGCGTACTGCGCGGCAATCGCCAGCGGCTCGCGGGTGTTGGCGCCGACGATGCGCAATTCGTAGGAACCGCGTCGGGGCGTGACGCGATACGCCTCGCTCAATCGCGCCGCCGCGACCGCGCCTGCATCGGGAGTGCGGCAATAGCCCATGCCGATGCGCGGTGCCAGTTGCGTCGCTGCCGTCGCGTTCGCGGCCAGCGCCGCAACGCCGGGCAACAGCGCCAGGCCGGTGCCCGCCGCTGCGGCGACGAGCATGCGGCGGCGCGATATGGACTGCGGTGTCGACTTGTTTCGATCGGATTGTGAGTCCATAACGCCTCTCAATTGGCTCAAGGTATTGCGCCGCGATGTCAGGTACGTGGCGGAAAAACGCCCTGCAAGGCAATGCAGAAATTAAACGTCAGGTACGGCTGCATGTTGTTGTGGGGCTGGTCGCCACCGGAGGGAGCGAGCGCTTCCCCGGCCATCGGCACCAGGTTCTGACTGACGTTGTTCTGGTAAGCGTTGATGCTCGACCCACGCCCAAGCGTATTGGCGGTCGGATCTGGAGACTCGGATACGTTTCTGTCCCCGCGCAGGGCATGCACGTGGGCCGGAATCTCCGATTCCAGCAAGGTTACGCTCTGTGATCCTCCGGTCTCGCCAAGATCGTGCAAAGACAAGCCCGGACCCTGTCCGGGATGCATCGGCACGTTGCCCTGCATGTCCGGAAGCGCGAAGTTCGACTTGCCGTTTCCGCCGTAGGTAGTTCCCAGCAACGAAAACAGCGCCGTGTTCTGCGACAACGGCAATAGCTGGCCATCGCAGAATGCCCAGCCTTTGGGTGCGAAATTGAAGGGAAAGATGCGGATTTCGGCCACAAACGGATCCATATTCCTTGCTCCTGCTCAGGTCGGCGACGGAAAAATGCCGAACAGCGAAATGATGAAGTCGACACAAAGATACGGCTGAAAATTGTTGTGCGGCTGGCTGCCACCCGTGCTCGAAATGGACTGCGCCGCCATCGTGTCGGTGGGAGCTTCGTTGATGTACAAAAATCCCGTGGTGGTCTTGGCCAGAACACTTCCCTGCGGAGCACCGGCGCTGCCCGGAGATGAAGTCGCGACAAGCGGATGACTGTGGGCTGGTATCTGGCTGACGGTCAGGGTGACTTCCTCGGCACCGCCGATCTCGGCCAGGATGAAGCCATTGCCCTGGTGCAAGGGGATGCGGCCGCGCAGGTCCGGCAACGCAAAAGTCGACTGCCCGTCCCCGCCGTACGTCGTGCCGATCAACTGGAACAGCGTTTCATTTTCGCTGATCGGAAGCAACTGGCCTTCGCAGAACATCCACCCTGCGGGTGCGAAGTTTCCAGCGAACATCCGAATCTCACCTACATAAGGTTGTGCCATGACCATCGACCTCAAGTTGGACTCGGAAAGATTCCCTGCAGCGCAATGCAGAAAGACAGGGTTAGAAATGGCTGCATGTTCAAGTGCGCCTGCGAGCCACCGTTGCTTGTGACACTTGCCGGACCCATGGATGTCAAATTGGCCGGAGCGCCGAAGGCTTGTCCGGGCGAACTGTCGGCGAGGATGGTCCCATTCTGCGGGCTCGGTGGACTGGCATTGGCCGATGCCGAACTCGCGAACAATCCGTGCGTATGCTGAGGCAGTTCCGCAATTGCAAGCGTGTGTGCCTGCTCGCCGCCACGTTCCCCGAGCGTATGCCCGGATCCCGTATGGATCGGCACACGTCCACGCAAGTCGGGCAGGCCGAAGTTGACACGTCCGTCGCCGCCGTAGGTCGTGCCCAACAGCGAAAACAGCGCCTGATTCTGATTGATCGGCAAGAGCTGACCATTGCACAGCGCCCAACCCTTGGGCGCAAATACGAAGCTCATGATCCGAATCTCAGAGAGAAATGGTTCAGCCATATTGCCGCTCCATCAGTTAAGCACGGGATTGGTTGGTAACACCGCTGTGCATGCAGCAAACGTTCCGCTGCCGCCGAAACTCACCTCGCTGCCGCCGGCACTGAGCGGCGTGTTGCCGTTGCCGTTCCAGGTGGCTTCCGCATTGGTGACAAAATTCTGCATGCGGAAGAACCCGTTCACGCTGGGAACACGTGCACGGAAGGAGAAGATGGACGACGGATCGCGCGTGATCGCGTTGGTGCCGACGTTTGCACACAGCGCGTTGGTGTCGCCGGCATTCGTCGCATCGAGGAGTATCAGCCCGTAGCTCGAAGTGGATCCGATCGTCACGGTATTGCCGGTCACGGTCGCATCCAGCGTATTGGACGCACCGCCGGGATTCGCTGCCGTCTTTCCGATCGCGGAAAGATCGATGCCCGCATCGTCGGAACCGACATTCACCACATTGTTTTTGACCTCAAGTCGCGCGGTCGCATCCTTGTTGATGTTGGCGCGGATGCCCGAACCGACATTGCCACCGACGTGGGCAAGCACGCGCACGTCCGTATTGTTGATGATGCGTCCGTTGATGGTCGCGCTCGTATCGCCAAATACGTTGATGGCGGGACCGTTGCTCGACCAGATTCGCGGATTGTTTTGAATGTTGAAGACCAGCGTACCGGTGTTGTCCGCGTCCAGGTCGAGGCCGATCATGGTGCCGGGTCCGGTGTCGAAGGTGCTGTTTGACACGTCGACATCGTTGCTGGCGTTGTTGATCGCGGTTGCCTGCAATCCGACCGTGCGGATGCGCAGGAATGAACTGTTGGTGACATTGAGTACCATGCTTGCCGTGCCCTGGCTGCGGGCCTGCAGCCCGGTGTTGCCGACCGCCGACGATTGGCTGTCGCGGAAAGTCGCATTGTTGACGTTCAGGGTAAGCGCTGGGCCGACGCTATTGACGATCTCCACCACATCCGCCCCGGGGAAGGAAAGATCGGAGTCGGATATCGAGCTGGTTCCCGTCAGCTCGCGCATCTTGATGCAGCCTTCCTCGACCGTCCCCGAGGTCCCACAGTTGCTCAGCGTGCTGTTGGTCAATGCAAAGGTGCTGACGCTGATGCCATTGATCGCTTCCTGCGCGGTTGTGCCGCTGACTGCGAGCCGGTCGAGGGTTACGCCGGTAACGCCGTTGAGATAGATCGCCGCGTTACACGCTGCAGTGGACAGATCCGTACACGTGCCGCCATCGGTGGTGTTGGCATTGGTGAAATTCATGTTCTTCAGCACCAGCGCCTTGGTTGCGATGAACTCGCCGCCGCGCGCGCTGATATTCTGGATCGTGCCGCCCGAGCCTGCGGTGGTGCCGGTGCCGGTAACGCTCAGACCACCATTGCCCGCGGCCATGCCGGTCGTGTTCAGTGCAATGCCCTTGGCGGCGCCGGACGCGGCAATGCGCTTGAAAGTCATCCCGCCCGCAGCGATGGCGACATTGGCAACATTAAGGGCCGTACCGGTGGTCGCGCTCAGGTTGTTGTCCGTGCCGGTCGCCGTGACGGTGCCGCTGGTGGTCAGGCCGAGTGCGGTGCCTCCGGTCGCGGTCACGTCAAAGTCGGCAAGCGTGAGTGTGCCGACTGCGCTGCCGCTGATGCCGGAGCCGTTCGTGTTGATCACGTTCAGGCCGAGCACGCTGTTGCCGCTGTTGAGCGTCACACCGGTACCGCCGCCGACGGCGATGGTCGGCCGCGCCCCGCCCGCGCTCGGCAACGCTTGTCCATTCTGAACGGTGACACCGGCCAGGGTGGCCAGACTTCCGGCCGCGCCCTGCCCGATCAGTTTCTGACCACTGAGCAAGGTGATCGCACCCGTGTAATTGCCGCTGCCGCTGTACAGGAAAATGCCATCGTTCGCAGAGGGTTTCAGCGCCGCACCGGTGTTATCGGTCTGGAAGTTGGTGGTGTTGGTGTAAGGGTTGGTCGCCCGGCCATTGCAACTGCTGGCGCAGGCGCCCGCCGAATTGTCGATGAACCAGATCTTGCCGGAAATCGTGAAGGTGACAGTTCCGGCACGGGTCTGACCGTTGCTCGACAAGGTATAGGTAAAGGTGTCCGCACCGGTGTAGCCGACCGGCGGGTTGTAGGTGAAGCGGCCCATATTCGCACCCGAGGTCGTCATCGTCACCGCGCCACCGTTCGTGCTGGTCGCATCGAATGTGCTGATCGTGGTACCGGCGGGGAAATTGTCGTTGTCGATGGTCGCAAATGGCGTACCCGTGCTCGAATCGACCAGCACGTTGCCCAATGCGCTGTAGGCATCGTCGCCCGGATTCGGCGCGACTCCGAACGACTGCTGGACCTGCGTTGCCGGGTAGTAACTGCCATTGCCGGCCTGGTTCGCATCGATCACGCAAATGCCGGTGCCAATGAACGACACCGTGGATCCACTGATCGAGCACACCGTGCTCGCCGTAGCGTCGATCGTGAACGTCACCGGATTACCCGAGCCGCCGCCGCTCGCGGTTACGCTGTAGGTCGGACCCAGGTACAGCCCCGGATTCGGCGCGGTCGATGTGAAGGTGATCGTCTGTGCCGACTTGACGATGAACGACTGCTGCACCTGCGGCGCCGCGTAGTAACTGGCATCACCCGCCTGATTTGCGTCGATCACGCAGGTGCCGTTGCCGATGAAAGACACCGTGCTGCCGACGACCGCGCAGACACCGGCTGCCGAGGCATCGATCGTGAACGTCACGCCCAGTCCCGATGTCGCAATCGCGGATACGGCGTATGTCGCTCCACCCACGGTGGCCATGCTCGGCGCCGTCGAGGTAAAGCTGATCGTCTGGTTGCTCTTGACCGCGAACGACTGTTGGACCTGCGTGGCGGGGTCGTAATTCGCATTGCCGGCCTGGTTGGCATCGATCACGCAGTTACCGTTGCCGATGAACGACACGGTCGCACCCGCGATCGAACAGACGCTGCCGGCCGACGCATCGATCGTGAACGTGACGCTCAAGCCCGAAGTCGCCGTCGCACCAACCGCGTAGGTCGCACCGCCCACCGTCGGGTTAAGCGGCGGCGAAGAGGTGAACGTGATCGTCTGCGCGCCCTTGGCGACAGCAAACGATTGCTGTGCCTGCGTGGCGGCGTTGTAGTTCGCGTTGCCTGCTTGGTTCGCATCGATGATGCAGGTTCCCGCCGCGTTGAACGATACGCTCGAACCGGCGATCGAACAGACGGAAGCGGCAGCGGCATCGATGGTGAATGTCACCGGCAGGCCGGAGGTTGCGGTCGCGGTGACCGAATACGTCGCTCCACCGACTGCCGCACCTGCAGGCGCGCTCGAGGTGAAACTGATCGTCTGGTCGCCCTTGCCCACGGCAAAGGATTGCTGCACCTGCGGTGCCGCGTTGAAGTTCGCATTACCCGCCTGGTTGGCGTCAATCACGCAAGTACCGACGGCGGTAAACGAAACCGTCGAACCCGCAATCGAACAAACAGACGCCGCCGTTGCATCGATGGTGAAGGTCACCGGATTGCCGGAGGCACCGCCGCTGGCCGTCACGGTGTACGTCATGCCGGCAACGACGGCACCACCCGGTGCCGTCGAGGTGAACGTGATGGTCTGGTTGTTCTTGCCGACGGCAAACGACTGCTGCGCCTGCGGCGCGGCCGTGTAGTTTACGTTTCCTGCCTGATTCGCATTGATCACGCATGTGCCTGAGGCGGCAAACGAGACTGTCGAACCGGCGATGCTGCAGATGGCGGTGGCTGATGCATCAATGGTGAACGTCACCGGATTGCCCGAGGCACCGCCGGTTGCCGTCACGTTATAGGTCGCTCCGCCCACGACGGCATTCGCCGGTGCGGTGGACGTGAAAGTGATTATCTGACTGCCTTGGCCGACTGTGAACGACTGTTGCACCTGCGGCGCTGCGAGGTAATTGGTGTTGCCGGTCTGATTCGCATCAATCACACAGGTGCCAACAGACGTGAACGAGACGGTAGCGCCCGCAATCGAACAAACAGCGGATGCGGATGCATCAATCGTGAACGTCACCGGATTGCCCGAGGCGCCACCAGTTGCGGTCACAATGTAGGTGGCACCGCCAACGATAGCCGCCGCGGGCGCAGTCGACGTATATGTGATCGTCTGGCTGGCCTGATTGACGACTTGGCTCAGCGAGGAACTGATGCTGCTCTGGAAATTTGCATCGCCCGAGTAGGTCGCCGTAATCGAATGGGTGCCGACACCAAGTGTACTTGTAGATAATGTCGCAATGCTGCCGGCAAGCGTACCGGTGCCAAGTGTGGACGCACCGTCCTTGAACGTGATCGTGCCGGTTGGCGTCCCCGCACCTGGCGCACCGACCGTGACCGTTGCCGTCAGCGTGACGGACTGACCGAAAACTGACGGATTGATATCGGGAACCAACGTGGTGGCTGTGGCCGCCTGATTGACTACCTGATTTAGCGCGGCAGAAGTGCTTGATGCGAAATCGGCATCGCCACTGTATTGGGCGGTAATGCTGTGCGCGGCGACATCGAGAGTCGTGCTGACCAGTGTTGCTTGACCGCCGCCGTTCAGGTTGCCGGTACCGAGCATTGTTGCGCCGTCGAAAAACGTCACATTGCCGGTTGGCGTGCCCGACCCGGGTGGCGTCACCGTGACCGTGGCAGTGAACGTCACGCTCTGTCCATACAATGACGGATTGATGTCCGAGGCCACAGTTGTGTTGGTTGCCGCATTGGCAACCACGAAGCTGAAATTCTGCGAGGCTGCCGGCGGAATCGCGTTATCGGCTCCAACCGTGCAAGCGTAATTGCCGGTCGAGCCTGCCAGCGGCGTCCCTGCCAACGTACCGGTGCCGTTACCGTTGTCGGTAAATGTCACCCCGGCCGGTAACGAAGGCGTGCAATTCATCGTCAATGCCGGGGTCGGCACGCCGGACGCGGTGACCATGAAGCTTCCGGCGGCGCCAATGACAAAAGTGGTTGTATTCGCGCTGGTGATCGCAGGCGACTGGGTTTGCATGTCCGTTACATCGAGACGGAAATGGATCCATCCGCCATCCACCGCGACAAACGCTGCGCGCAGATCGATATCGGGCGATGCATTGCTGGGATCGCCGGCCGGGTCGGTCGCAATTGGCGAAATTCCGTTCCAGTCGCCGACCAAACCATCGTCGATGAACGTCGCCGCAACCGCGATACTGCATATCGCAATCAGGCTCAATCCGAGCACACGCGAATACAATCGACCGCGTCCGGTGCGCCGTGCAACCAGCAGCAGCAATAATGCCAACAACACCATTGCCGCCGCGCCCAATGCAGGAGTGGGAGCAACCATGCCCAGTACGATCGCGCTACCGCCGCCGCCATCCACGGCAAACATGACGTCGGAACCGCTTGCGCTCTCGGCAACGAAGCCCAACGGCGCGGCATAAGACCCGGAGCCAAGAATTGTACCCTTGGGCGCAGAAAATTCCACGACATCCGAAGCGGAAACACCGTCATTGAGCCCGACGGGATAATTGCCGCCAATCGCCGTCCCCGCACCAAACACGCCGCCTCCGCATTGCGCCAAAGTAACGCTGGTAACTTGCGGATTGCCGCCGGTCGTCGCGGTTGCCTGGACGCGCCATTCGGCCCCAACAAACGTACCGCCGGGTAAAGCAATAGTGCAGCCAGTGGAGGCATTGCCGTCGGAATCGATATACGCAGAATAGGTATTTTGCGCCGATGCGGTGCTTGCAATCAGCAGAAAAACCAGCGCAGCCAATCGCGCAAACCATGCTTTCATGTGTTTTCCCCAAGGCGGATGCAGCGGCGCACGAGAGACTACACCCTGACGATTGAAACAGGCAAAGCATTTTTTTGTGGACAAGCCAATGATTCGTACCTGCCGCATCGAGCCCGCGCCACGGACTCGTTTCGATGGTTTCCAAATCGATCTGATTTGGTGCCGAAACAAAAAAACGGGCCGAAGCCCGCTTTTTGTTTTCCCGGTTTTTGCCCGCCGCTATGCAGCAGGAACGTCCTCTTCAACGGCCTTCATCGACAAACGGATACGTCCCTGCTTGTCGACTTCAAGCACCTTGACCTTGACGATGTCGCCTTCCTTGAGTTTGTCGGAAACCTTTTCGACGCGCTCGTTGGAAATCTGCGAGACATGCACCAATCCGTCCTTGCCGGGAAGGATGGTGACGAAGGCGCCAAAATCCATGAGCTTGGCAACCTTGCCTTCATAAATGCGCCCCGGTTCGACGTCGGCAACGATCTGTTCGATGCGACCCTTGGCCGCTTCGGCCGCTTCGCGATTGACCGAGGCAATGACCACGGTGCCGTCGTCGCTGATATCGATCGTTGCGCCGGTCTCTTCGGTGATCGAGCGGATGGTGGCGCCGCCCTTGCCGATGACTTCGCGAATCTTGTCCGGGTGAATCTTGATGGTGAGCAGACGTGGAGCATATTCGCTCATTTCCGCGCGAGGCTTGTCCAGCGCCTTGGCCATTTCGCCGAGGATGTGCAGGCGACCCTGCTTGGCTTGAGCCAGCGCGGTGCGCATGATTTCTTCGGTGATGCCGTCAATCTTGATGTCCATTTGCAATGCGGACACACCCGTGGATGTACCGGCCACCTTGAAATCCATGTCGCCAAGATGATCTTCGTCCCCGAGGATATCGGACAACACGACGAAATCGTTGCCTTCCTTGACCAGTCCCATGGCGATACCCGCCACCGGTGCGGTCAACGGCACGCCCGCATCCATCATCGCCAGCGAGGAACCGCACACCGATGCCATCGAGCTGGAACCGTTGGATTCGGTGATTTCAGAGACGACACGGATAACGTACGGGAAACTGTCCATATCCGGTTTGACTGCCTGTACGCCACGCTTGGCCAAACGACCATGGCCGATTTCGCGGCGTTTCGGGCCCATCATGCGCCCGGCTTCACCAACCGAGTACGGAGGGAAGTTGTAATGGAACAGGAACGGATCCTTCGACTCGCCAGCGGGGGCGTCAATGATTTGCGCGTCGCGCTTGGTGCCCAGAGTAACGGCAACCAATGCCTGCGTCTCACCACGGGTGAACAAGGCAGAACCATGTGCTCGCGGCAGCACGCCGGCACGAACCGTGATTGCGCGTACGTCATCGAGCTTGCGCCCATCGATGCGTTGCTTGGTCGTGAGCACGCCGTTGCGCAACGTGCGGTATTCGACATCGCCAAAGGCGTTGGCGATGGCTGTGTCAGTCCAATCGTTTGCTTGCGCCTGCTCGGCAATCGCCGCCTTGACGTCCGTTTTGAGCGCCGACACCGCATCGCGGCGTGCGAGCTTGTCGCGAATCTGGAAAACTTCGGCAAATCGATTGCCGATGGCCCCTTCGACGGCACTGCGCAGCGCGGTATTCTCCGGCGCAGCTTCCCAGTGGAACGGCTTGCGTCCCGCTTCGTCAGCCAATTCGTTGATTGCCGTGATCGCTGCCTGCATTTGCTGGTGTCCGAACACGACGGCACCAAGCATCACATCTTCACTGAGCAATTGCGCTTCGGATTCGACCATCAACACGGCCTTGGCAGTGCCGGCCACGACCAGATCCAGTTGCGAGGTTTTCAATTCCGTGGCGGTGGGGTTGAGCAGATATTTGCCATCGGCGTAACCCACACGTGCGGCACCAATTGGACCGTTGAACGGCGCGCCAGACAGCGTCAGCGCGGCGGATGCACCGAGCAACGCCGGAATATCGCCGTCAATCTCCGGATCCATCGAAATCACGGTGGCCACGATTTGCACTTCGTTTTTGAAGCCTTCCGGGAACAACGGACGAAGCGGGCGATCAATCAGGCGCGAGGTCAGCGTTTCCTTTTCGGTCAATCGACCTTCGCGCTTGAAAAACCCCCCGGGAATGCGGCCCGCGGAATAGAACTTTTCGACATAGTCGACAGTGAGCGGGAAGAAATCCTGCCCCTCACGCGCCTTGGCAGCCGCCACTGCTGCAACCAACACCACGGTACCGCCCATGCTTACCACGACGGCGCCCGATGCCTGACGGGCAATTTCACCCGTTTCCAGTGTGACCTGGTGATTACCGTACTGGAATGACTTGGTTACTTTCGCCACGATGCGGCTCCTATATATTGAAAAGTGCGGTCAAGGATGACCGCTTTTTGATCTTCGCATTCAGGGATGAATGCATGAACACCCAAAGTGCGGTCAAGGATGACCGCGTTTTGACCGTCGCATTCAGGGATGAATGCACGAACACCCAAAGTGCGGTCAAGACCGACCGCGTTTTGACCTTCGCATTCAGGGACGAATGCACGAACACCCAAAGTGCGATCAAGGATGACCGCGTTTTGACCTTCGCATTCAGGGATGAATGCATGAACACCCAAAGTTCGGTCAAGACCGACCGCTTTTTGACCTTCGCATTCAGCGATGAATGCACGAACACCCAAAGTGCGATCAAGGATGACCGCGTTTTGATCTTCGCCTTCAAGGATGAATGCACAACGATTCAAAGTGCGACCATGGACGGTCGATTCTTGAACTTCGCATTCACGCACGAATGCAAGAATTAGCGCCGCAAGCCGAGTCGTTCAATCAGCGACTTGTAACGGTCGTTGTCGGATTTTTTCAGGTAATTGAGCAAGCGACGACGTTGGTTGACCATCTTGAGCAGACCACGACGCGAATGATGGTCCTTGCCATGGTCGGCAAAATGCTGGGACAGGTGGTCAATTCGAGCGGACAACAAAGCGACCTGGACTTCCGGTGAGCCGGTATCATTGGCCGCGCGGCGATAATCGGTGATGACCTTGCTGGTTTGTTCGACTGTAAGCGACATGTATATTGGCCTTGAACGAGGAAGCGAGACTTGTGGACGACCACCCGTGCGGATGACGGTTCACAAGCCCCGCAAAATGAATGAAATTCTTGGGAAGCTCTCTATTTTAGCCTATTTCGACACGATAGCGTCAACTTGCATTTGTATCGGATTGAAACCCCTTGTCACGCTGACGATGCCGTCGCCGCTGATTTCAACCAGCGCCAGCAATTGCCCCGTCGGATCAAGGGCGCGATGCAGCCCCGAACTCGATACGAGGGAAAGCTGAAACCGCTGACCGTGGCGCAATTGCGAGCTTTGCCCCGAATCCAGTTGTACCGCCGGCAAGGCAACCAATCCAGCCTCGATGGGCAGCAACAAGGCATCGATGGCGGCATCGCCACCCTGTGCATGGCGCTCTTGCAACGATTGCAGGTCGAACATTGCGGGGGCGACGAACGGGGATACCCACAGTCGGCGCAATGCCGTGAGATGGGCACCACATCCCAGACGTTGACCAAGATCACGGGCCAGACTGCGAATGTAGGTTCCCGAGCCACATTCCACCTGGACATCGATGCGATCAGATTCAAATCGCTCGATATCCAATCGAAATACCTCGACTTCTCGCGCCGAAACCTCGACACGCTCGCCACGACGCGCGCGTTTGTACAGTGGCACCCCGGCCTGCTTCAACGCCGAATACACCGGCGGCATCTGCTGGATACGCCCGCGTAGCGTTGCCGCCGCCGATTCAAGTTCCTGAATGGAAAGCGGCGGCACGTTGCCGGTTTCGACAATATTGCCTTCGGCGTCGTCGGTATCCGTGGTTACGCCAAGCCGGATTTGTGCGGCATAAGCCTTGCGTGAACCCAATAGATAACCGGCAATTTTGGTCGCTTCGCCAAAGCACACGGGCAACAAACCCGTCGCCATTGGATCCAGACTCCCGGTATGTCCTGCCTTGCTCGCCGCAAAAATACGCTTGGCCCGCTGCAAGGCCTGGTTGGAACTCAGGCCTTGCGGCTTGTCGAGCAATAAAATGCCACTGAGGGGCCGCAGGTTGCGATTCGGTATTCGGGGCTCGGACGAAAGCATCGGTGGACTGGAGTGGCGGTTAGCAACCGGCTACGATTCGGCGACATCGAAATTCGACCGTGTCGCCGCATTCAAGGTCAGGTCGATTCCCCTTGCCCCATTCCCGGCTTTTCCCGCAGCAATGCATCAATGCGCTCACCGCGGTCGACCGAATCGTCGTAGCGGAATCGCACTTCGGGAACACGGCGCATGCGCATCTGATGAGCCAGCGTGTGACGGAATTCGCGGGCCATGGCATTGAGCGCCTTGACCGCAGCGCCCGCTGTTTCCGGCGCCAACGCGATCACGTAGACCGTGGCCATCTCGAAGTCCTTGTTGACCTCGACATCGGAAACACTCACGGACGGCAACGCATGCTCGCGCACCGCCTCGTGCACCATTGCGCCAATCAATCGCCGCAATTCTGCGGCAATGCGGTCGGCACGTTTGAAATCACGGGAGGGCATGGTTGGCTGAAAGCTGAGGGCTCAAGGCTGAGGGCTGGAAGAGTAAACCCTTCGCCATTCCAGCGAAAGGTGGATCCCGTTCGTTCATGTCTTTTGGGGAGCAGGCGCGAGTGGACAAATTCTCGTCATTTCCGCGCCGACGGGAACGCAGTTCGATTTATTCTTTATTGAGATGTCAAATGGAAAGCAAGGGCGGGATTCCGGGTTCCGCTTCGCGCCCGCGGACTGACGGGCTTTTTTGATTTTCCCCAATTCCGGATCCCGGCCTCACAACGACAGGCTTTGATCTTGCGAATCCCGATTCCCGAACCTCCATTCCCGACGTGGAAGCGCAATGCGCTACAACGTCCGCGCCACCTCGATTCGTTCAAAGCATTCGATCTGATCACCGGGTTTGATGTCGTTGTATTGTTTGACGCCGATGCCGCATTCCATTCCGTTGCGGACTTCGTCGACGTTTTCCTTGAAACGACGCAGTGATTCGAGCTCGCCCTGAAAAATTACCGTGTTGTCGCGCAATACGCGAATGGGTTTGCTGCGCTTGACCACGCCTTCGATGACCATGCAACCGGCAATGGCACCAAACTTGGATGAGCGGAACACATCGCGCACTTGCGCCGTACCGATGATTTCTTCGCGAATTTCATTGCCAAGCAATCCGGTGGCCGCTTGCTTCACTTGATCGATGACATCGTAAATGATCGAGAAATAGCGCAAATCGACACCGGTGTCGGCGATGACCTTGCGCGCTGACGCATCGGCACGCACGTTGAAACCGATCATGATTGCCTTTGACGCGGCAGCCAGTGTCGCATCCGACTCGGTAATGCCGCCAACCGCGGCAGTGATGACGTTGATCTTGATGAGATCGGTGCTGATCGCGGTGAGCGAATCGCGCAACGCTTCGACGGATCCTTGCACGTCCGCCTTGATCAACAGGTTCAATACGGCCGGCCCGTTGCCCTGACCCATCTGTGAAATCACGTCTTCCAGACGCACGGCCTGTTTGGTCAGACGTGTTTCGCGCCGCTTGTGCTGACGTTCGGCGGCAACCTGTTTGGCCAGACGCTCATCCTCGACGACGACAAAGTCGTCGCCGGCTTCGGGCACCCCGGACAGACCGAGCATCTGTACCGGAATCGACGGCCCGGCACTATCGACCTGCTTGCCATTTTCATCGAACAACGCGCGCGCGCGACCGTATTCGATACCACAAACGACAAAGTCACCCTTTTTCAATGTGCCTTGCTGCACCAGTACGGTTGCCACCGGACCACGGCCCTTGTCCAGACTCGATTCGACCACGACACCAGTGGCAATGCCGTCGCGGACCGCATTGAGCTCCATCACTTCCGACTGCAGCAAGATCGCATCCAGCAGCGCATCGACACCGTCGCCGGTTTTGGCCGAAACCGGCACGAAGGGCACGTCACCGCCCCATTCTTCCGGCACGACCTCAATCTGTACCAGGCCTTGCTTGACGTGCTCGGGGTTGGCCTCGGGCTTGTCCATCTTGTTCATCGCGATGATCAGCGGCACCTTGCCGGCACGCGCATGACGCACCGCTTCGGCAGTTTGCGGCATCACCCCGTCATCCGCGGCAACCACGATCACTACGATATCGGTGAGCTTGGCACCGCGCGCGCGCATCGACGTGAATGCAGCATGGCCGGGGGTATCCAGGAATGAAATGACGCCCTTGTCGGTTTGTACATGATAAGCGCCGATATGCTGGGTAATGCCACCGGCCTCGCCGGCGGCAACCTTGGTGCGCCGGATGTAGTCGAGCAACGACGTTTTGCCGTGATCGACGTGGCCCATGATCGTGACCACTGGCGGACGTGGCAGCTTTTCGCCCTGAACTTCGACGCGCGACAATTCGGATTCGGCATTCTTTTCTTCTGCCGCAACCGCCGTGTGGCCAAGTTCTTCGACGACCAGAACTGCCGTATCGTGATCGATGACCTGGTTGATGGTGGCCATGACTCCCATCTTGAACAGGGTCTTGACCACGTCGGCGCCTTTGACCGCCATCTTTTGCGCCAAATCCGACACAATGATGGTTTCGCCAAGTTGGATGTCACGCACGATCGGTGCAACCGGCTTGGAAAATGCGTGCGCGGACGTTGCCGCACGAGCCGGTTCAATCTGACGCCGCGATTTGCGTTTGACCGCGCCGCGACGAGCATGACCGGCATCGGACAAATGCAGCTCGCCGGCGAAAAACCGTGCGGCGTCTTCACCATCATCGCGCATGCGATGCGAACCGTGTTTCGCCTTGCCGTGTTTGCCGGCCGGTGCAGGCGCATCGCTGGTTGGCGGTGCGCGGCCACGGCGCACTTCTGCCGGAGCAGCCTTGCGCGCTGCGACCTTGCGTTCTTCTTCGACGGGCGCCACGGGTGCAATCGGTGCGGCAGCGGGTTGTTGCTCGGCCTGCCTGGCCTGCGCTTCGGCCAACACGCGTGCCTCTTCTGCAGCACGACGCGCTTCCTCGGCCTCGCGCAGTTTGGCGTCGGCTTCCTGGCGGCGACGTTCCTGCTCCTGGCGTGCGGCTTCTTCTGCCTCGCGCTTGAGCTGGGATTCCTGCAACTTTTTCAGCGCGTCTTCGCGTTCAAAATCCACTTCGCCGTTTTCTGCCACGGCGCTGCGTTTGACGTAGGTGCGTTTCTGGCGCACTTCAACATTGACGGTTTTGCCGCGCGCCGCACCTTGATTGACGGTCAACTCACTGACTGTCT
>DASSXQ010000193.1:0-28751 GCA_035703725.1 Rudaea sp. | reverse complement strand
CCGATCCGCTGAACGATGCCGGCAATCAGGGCTTGAACCGTTACAGTTATGTCCTGAACAACCCACTCGCCTTGACCGACCCGACCGGGTATATGTCGTGGGGACAAGCGCTGCGCATGGTCGCTGCGATCGTCATTACCGTGTATACCGGTGGTGCAGCGGCTGGCGCCTGGAGCTTCTTCGGTGCGGAAATTACGGCGGGGTCGGCGAGTGCGTATCTGGTAGCAGGCGCTGGTGGATTCGCTGCCGGGGTGATCCAGACGGACAGTCTCAATGGTGGCTTGTACGGCGCGTTTTCGGCGGAGTTGTTCTATGGTATTGGGCAAGGAATCGATCATGCTGGTTGGGCGCAAGCCGAATCGGGTCAAGGCACGTTGGGCACCCACTTGAACAGCGTCGGCTATACCTCATCCGTGGTTGCGCACGGTATTGCCGGAGGCGTGATGTCCAGTTTGCAGGGCGGCAAGTTCGGCAGCGGATTTGCGGCCGCCGGATTCGCGCAGTTCGCCTCGCCGGCGACACAAGGGTTTGGTCATGTGTCTACACGCGTCGTGGTGGCCAGCATCATCGGTGGCACCGCTTCGGAATTGTCCGGTGGAAAGTTTGGCAACGGCGCGGTGACGGCGGGGTTCAGTCAGGCGTTTAGCGAAGCGGCTATTGCGCGACGAGGGCAAGTCGTGCCAGAAGGTGCCGATCCGGAAAACTACCACACGATGTACGTCGGCGGTGCGCATGGCGACTTGGCGGATTTCACGGGAAAAGCCACAGCGGATCCTGGTACGTTCGGGTATTTTCTGCCCTCAGAAGGTGGAGTAACCGACATCGTTCGCTCGATTAGCGAGAAGTTTTCGTCGGACGGGTTCTCGGACGATTTATCAGCGGTACTTGCCGGCGTCGATCATCCGTTTGCCATCGTCGCTTACAGTGAGGGCACGGCGGTCGTTGCCAATGCCGCGCTCAACGGAGGTTTGCCGCAAGGTTCCGTGCTCTACTTCAACAGTCCGATCATTTCGTATGCGACCGCATCCGCTGCGGCGAACGCGATAAACAGCCCGTTGATGATGTACAACCTGCCAAGGGGCGACGTTGCCAACTTCATCGCTCCGGGCAGAAATTTCTTCTCGGGCTTTTACGATCTCACACACGGCATGCAAGTGCACGATTCGACGCAGTTTGCGCATTGAGGATCGAAAATGAAACCGCACATGCTCATTGGGTGTACGCTGCTATTGGGCATGCTAAGCATGTCCGGTTGTGGAGTCTCCGCTGTGTTGAACGATTCGGGTATCGACGCCAAACACGATGCGCAAGGCAACGTCATCTTGCTCGACACGCCGCGCATGTGGAGAGATTTTGTCCAGATGACACACATTGCGATAGAGCATGAGCTTGCTGGGGATACGCATTGGGGGCAGAGTAAAAGTGCAAACGAGGAATGGATTCGCGTTATTCTTTACGACCAAAGTCACCGCGAGCACCCCAAAAAATACATCGATTACATTATCGAGCAGCGGCGCGAGGCCGGTTTGCCGGAGTTGGTCGGTTATCCATGAAGCGTTTGCTTCGTCATCGCGTATCCGCTGCGTAACCGCTCACCACCTACCGCTTCTTCTCGGCCCTGAACAACTGCTGCGCGATGCCGTGCGCGGTCCGCAACTGGTGTGCGAGCCGATCCATCACCATCGACAGGTCTTCGCTATCGACTTCCAGC
The DNA here is from genome assembly GCA_035703725.1 of Rudaea sp. GTDB lineage: Bacteria > Pseudomonadota > Gammaproteobacteria > Xanthomonadales > Rhodanobacteraceae > Rudaea. The sequence continues at coordinate 27,040 of DASSXQ010000193.1, read as the reverse complement.
GTGCAACGCGATCCGGGGTCGATCAGGCTGCTCGTGAACTGAACTTCGCACGATAGACGATACAGCTTTGTGTTGAGACGTTCGAGCAACTGGAACGTGTGCAGGTTCATTGCGACCTCCAACAGGTAACGGACGATTCACACGCCGACCTTGCGCCGGCTTCGTCGTCTTAACTGCTGGCTTATGTCATCAACAATCCGCTCAGCCTCACCGATCCGAGCGGGTATAGCTGGTTCCACGCACTGGATCGACAAGCGGGCTGGGCGACTTTCGGCCCGCTGTTCCCTTCAGTGCGCAACGATTACTACAAGACGCTCGCGAACCCCTATGTGCGCATGGCTGGAGCCATCGTGGCCGCCTACTTCACATTCGGCGGCGCTTCTGCGCTGTTGGCGGATGCGGGCTGGTCGAGCGCGGCCGCGGCAGCCGGCGCGAGCGCCGCGGCCGGTTTCGCATCCGGAGCAATCGAGACTGGCACGTTTCAGGGTGGCTTATACGGCGCGTTCTCCGCGGAACTGTTCTACGGCATCGGCAGTGCATTCAATGGCGCCAGTTGGGCGCATGCGGGCGGCACGATCGGCCCGACGGACTTGAATGCCGTCGGGTTTACTGCGAAGGTTCTTGCGCATGGCATCGCAGGTGGTGCACTGTCGAGCCTGCAAGGTGGCAAGTTTGGCGACGGCTTCGTTGGTGCGGGCGTGAGCGAAGCGCTCAGCCCTGCGGTATCTTCGCTACACAAAGAAGCTGGCCGAGTGACGGTGGCGGCTCTGATTGGCGGCACCGCATCCAAGCTGTCCGGCGGCAAGTTCACCAATGGGGCGTACTCCGCCGCGTTCGGGCAGTTGTTCAATGACGGGGCGCATAAGTTGACGAATGCTGACAATACTGCTTTGACAAGAGCCGCGACAAAAGAGAGATTGTACGTCGATAGTTTCAAAACACCTGAAGAATTTGCTCAAGCATTTCCCGGCACCGAAGAAGCAGTTCCTGGGGATATTGCAACGTCGATGATTCTAGTACAAGGCACTTTCGATGAGGACCTTGGCGTCATGATGGCAAACTCCTATTCCAGATTCGTCCTGGAGCAAATTGCAACCTCTATCGGTGAATATCCACAAGACATGATGGTTGGTGTCATGACGGGAGAGCTGGGCGCAGCAGGTAAAGGAATACAAGCGATTTATGATTTTATTTCTACGGCTGGCAGAGCAAGTTCTGTTACGGCTGGGAATGTAACCGTATACTGCACGGCTCAAGGTACAGTTGGTTGTATTTTTGCAGCAGGCAAGTGAGGTAATTCATGAAGAGCATATTGGCATGTGCAGCGTCTTCTATCCTTTTGCTTGCGTCAACTCAATCTGCACTGGGCGAAAATCCCGACATAAATGTTCTCGGATGTGTCCTGCCGTTAAAGAATGTCTCTGACATTACGATCAATGGCGCTGCCAATATCTCATTGACTTATCAGCAATCAAACACATCCCCTCTACGCATCATAACTATTTCCAAGTATTTAGGAGATAAGTTTTGGTATTTGGAAAAGCAAAAAAATAATGTCAGTCATACCGATTATGGTAAGTACTTGAACCTTTACCTTAAAACCATGACCTTCTATAAGAAATTCCCACGTGGAACAGAGTTTCAGTTCCTTACAGACAAAAAGGTGATGCTGCTTTTTAAGGGTAAACAATCAGAAATAAGAAACTTCCTGAAATGCGGCGGTAACCAACCAAGTGCGCAGGTTGAATAATTCCCCAACACCCGAACCTTTAATGGCTGGCTCATGTGTTGTAGTTGCCGCCCTCACTTTCTGCTGTACTTAATCGGCGCGCGTTACTTCAGAGTTGAACTCGCGGATGAAAAAGACAGCGCTGTTAGCACTTTTTGGAATTGCTCAGTGCGTTGCATCGATGAATTGCTTCGCTGATTCCAAATAGGACATTCTTGGATGCAGTCTCGTCATTCCAACTCGGTTTGCCGTGCGATTTGACAGGGACGGATACCTGTCAGCGGTCGGCGGGAAGGGGGATGGATTGATCACAATACGCCGCTATCAGGGCGTTGGATGGGGGTTCCCGGCTGCTGTGAAGGATAAGAATTATGCAAATTACCGGAAGTTGATGACACGGACATGGGCGGCGAAAGGCATTCCCGTGAAAGATTTTACCGATACCTACAACGTCGTATCCTTCATTGGAGGAGCTGCTGGTAATTGGAGGCGCTATTTAATCGACTGCAAAAAGTGAAATTGGCAAATAGCTAGGCTCATCGCGGTCCCCGCTGCTCGAACGCGCGCCTGACGATTTGCTGCGCCGCTTCGAGTTCTTCAACAATGTGAGTCACAACGGCGAGAATTGCACGGCTTTCAACTTGTAGAGATCGCCGTGGCCCGTCATCAAGAAGGCTGACGAGGAAGTTCAGTTCGAGCAGCGATTGCGCAAGGAGGTGGTTCAGACGGTCGAGGCAATCGAATGGGTCGCGAATGCTGCGGTTTACCGCGGTCTCCGGCATGTTGCAAGCGTCCGTTGAGGTGACGGATGACGCGCGTTTGGAAGACCACCCAACGGAACAGCGAGCCTTGCGGCTCCCGGGTGCCGCAGGGATGCCTCACGGCACCAACGGCACGATGCCAAATCCGGTGCGATCCCAGGTGCCGGGAAAGTCGGCCGGCAGGGTAATCCCGGTGGTGATGTGTTTGTTGTCGCCACTGAAATCGTAATGCAGCGTACCGACGGCTTGCGCGCCGATGCGGTAATCCAGCCACACGCAACCCGGACAGGTGGGACGCGCGATCATTTCCGGCAGCGTGTCGCCATCTTTGTAGCTGGCATCCGACGCGGTGGTCCAGCGCGGGTTCCCGTCAGCGTCGTAGACATAGGTCAAATTGAACACGAAGGGCAAACCGGCGCTGCCAAAGCCGGGGTACAGCTCGTCGAAGGTTCCCCAGCCGCTTTCAATCGGGTTGTACCAGGAACGTACGCTACGTGCGGGATCGGCTACGACCGGCACGTACACCGCACCACCGGCGGCGCCATTCCGGGACCAGGTGTAGATGAATTTGTCTGGCGAAATCAACGAAACCTGCGCGCTGCCGACGCTGCTTCCCGGAACGGGAAATTGCCCCGGCACATCTTGATGCGTTTGATACAGCGCGGTGTTGACCTGGTTGCCGTGCAATGCGGCATTGACCACGAACCACGTCGGGCGGCGTTGCGCGTCGCCGGTAAACCATGCGCCAAAGAAAATCGGATCGGCGTCGGCAATCGCCGTCGTCACCGCCGTCATGCCGTTGCCGCCGCGCTTGGGGTCGAAATAATTTCCGGGATGCGGGGCAATCGGCGTGATCCGTGCCGGACACGTTGTTTGTGCATGACATTGATTGGGCGGGGCCAGTGTTTGGGAAAGGACCGTTGCGCGGCCGCCGCCAAACCCGTTGTCGTCAACCGTGCCGATATAGTCGATCGTGATTGGTGCGGCGCAGTCGGCTTTTGCGGAAATGGCGTAATCGACGTTGATCAGCGTGCTTGCATTGGGTGCCAGTGCCGGCAGCGCGACCACGGGCGATTCCAGGGTGATGGGCGCGTGCAACGGATTATCGAGATTCTGCGCAAATACGGCATAGCCATGACTGGTCGATGCCGAGCCGTCGTTGCGCAGCAACACGGCGATGCGCCGACGCTGACCGGGTTGTGGGACGCCCGTGTTTTCGCCGCATAGCAACGTGCTTGATACCATGCCGTTACCGGCAACGCGCACATCTTGTGCTTGCACGATCAGCGCACGCGAAGCCGATCCGGTACAGCCGGCCGCATCGGTAACGCTGACGCCAATGTTGCCGGTGTAGGCGTGCGGATACACGGTGGTCACGCGGGCGGCGTTGGATGGCACGCTATCGGCAACGCCGTCGCCATCCACATCAAATGCGTAGGCGTACGGCGGCAAGCCACCGCTCGCGCCTGCAACCAGCTCGACGCGATCGCCGGCCCGTGCCGGATTTTCGCTGCTTGTCAGGGTAACCAGCGGCACGCGACAACTGCTGCTGCCGGCAATGGACGGCGGCTGCGAACCCAGTGGATCGAGCCAGTCGCGCAGACGACTCGCCGGCGTGCCGCCACCATTCCACGCGGTGCTCAGGCGACCGAAGAAGTCGCTGCCGTCGGGTGCGCTGCAATCCGCACTGCCACCGGAGAGCACGCCGCGCAAATGATGACTGGCATCGATCAGCCCTGATCCGGATGATCCCGCCTCGGTCGTGCCGGCACTGTAGTGATCCACGCGCCAATGATGCAGGCCCGGGATATCCTGTTGGCCGTTGTTGCCGTCGTCGACGGTTACGGGGCCGGCCGCAATGCTGATGCGCTTGGCATCGGATTGGGCGTGATGCAATACCGTTGCGCCGTTGAACGGCGTGTCGCTTCGGTCCCAGCCATTCCAGTATGCATGCGCTGCGGCGGGTGGTGCCTGATTCAGACGCATCAGGGAGAAGTCCGCCGGTTGGTAAGTCGCCAACAGCGTTGCTCCGCCGACTTGTGCGATTGCCGCGTCGGTTGCAACCGGCGCGGAATTGGCGGGACTGCCGACCGCGCGGCAGACGGGACTTTCGTATTTCCAGTACACGATCAAGCTGTCGGCGTCAGCTTGAGTGGACATGCAGTGGTTTGCCGTGCTCATCAAGGGTGCGTTGTCACCGGCGGTATCGTTGAGCAGTTGCCCGGAACAAAACTCGCCGTTGCTGGCCAATACGGCCTCGGCATTGATCTCGCTGCGCCAGGAATCACCCGGCGTGCAGATGGTGTCGATGTTGCATGCGCCGCTGCCCGTGGCCGGATCAAAAAACGACTTTGCGCGCCCGGGCGACGAGAAAATATCGCGATAGCCCGCATGCGTCGCGATCAATTGCAGGCGCAAATACGCACGCATTGCTGCGGGCATGGATACTTCGATGAGGGCATGATCGCCATACAGAATTGGCGTCCAGAAAATTCCGCTGCGTGGATTGTCCGCATCGGTGTACGGCCCGCGCTGATGTTGTTCGTTGCTGATGAACAACTGTGCGCCGGGCGGCAGGAAAAAGCCGCGGAAACCAAAGTCCAGGCTGAGTGCGCCATCCACATGCACGGGCAATCGCCACAGCACCCTGCCGCCGGGCAGCTCCAGCCACTCACCGGCGCTGGCGCGACCAGCGCCCACGCTGACGTTTGCAATCGAGCGACGCAGGGCATAGCGCAGGCGCGCAGATTTGGGTTTGCCGGCGTCTTCGGCCAACGCCGCGGCGCGATCCACGCCAGCGCCGTAGATGGTCAGCGCTGCATCCGGTGCAACCAGTGCGTAACGCCGGGTCGGCGCCGTTTCACCGTGAGCAGGTGCTGCGACGCTGCAAACGACAACACAAAACAGCGCCGCATGCAGCAATCCGCGCATGGTCTCAGTGGTGTGTGATGTCCGGCAAACCCGACATCAGATACCAGTGTTTGGTTTTCTCGTCGTAGCGCCACAACTGGTCATCGACGATGCCGCGTTCCGTCTGTGTGTTGATGTTGATAAGACCGATCTGCACCACCTGGCGCACTTCGTGCGGGCCGGCAGGAACCGGCGGTCGCTCGGTGTACGAAGCGATGCGCACCTGCTTGTAACGCTCCAGGTCCAGATCGGAAAGCGGGTGCTGCTTGCGTGTTTCCGGATCGACGAAAACCAGCGCTTGCTCCCAGCCGCCCCAACGCAGGGCATTGGCGTAAGCCACCAGAGTGGTATCCAGCGCGCGCGCTTCGGATTGAGCCGTCATCGCGGCGCAGCCGCTGCAAAGCGCCAGCATCAGTATCAATGGGATCCAACGAAGCATCGCAATCTCCCGTGGCAGTGGTCGCATTGTGCCGCAAAACCGCGTTTGCTTCAGCGCCGCGCAATCACGGCAAATCGTGCTTGCACGGTACAGGCGGGTTTGCCGTCAGCGAGCGTGACGGCGCATTCGGTGCACAAGCGCGCCCGTCCACGTGATTTCAGCGTCACGATGAAGTTGTCCCAGGATTCGCCTTCGGCCATTTTTGCGCTGGCGTCGAAATCGTCCCACACCGGCAGCAGGTAACGTACCTGGCTATCCTGGACGAAGATATCGCAGTGCATTCCAGCCTTGCGCAAGCGCAGAAAAATCAATCCCCAACCCGACAGCGTCAGCGCGCTGACCAGACTGCCGCCAAACGCGCAGCCCTTGTCGTTGATATTGGGTGCCAGTGGCGCCGTCAGTATCAGGCTGTCGTCATCATGACTGCGCACGCGCAACCCCATCGCTCGCGCCAGCGGGATCTCGCCAAACATGGCTTGCTCGATGGCGCGAAAGTCGGCCGCGAATGGTACTTCAGGATTTGGTTGGGCGCTCATCGTGGGCTCAATTGGCGGCAGGAATCAGACGAACACGCGCGAATCCGCGTTTACCCAACTGCAGCAGGTGCTCGCTTCCCGCATGCAAGGTCAATTCGCGATCCTGCACCACTTCGCCGTCCACACGCACGGCGCGTTCACCGAGTTTGCGCGTCGCTTCGGAATTGCTGGGCGCCAAACCTGCCGCTTTCAACAACGCGACGATACGAATTCCGTCCGCGCCAACGGCCACGCTGGTCAGCGCAATATCCTGTGGCACACCGCCGCCGCGCACGACTTCGTGCCAATGCGCGATGGCCGCCTCGGCGGCAGTTTGATCGTGGAAGCGTGCGGTCAGCTCGCTGGCCAGTTGCATTTTGTAATCGCGCGGGTTTGCGCCGGCGGCAACGCTCTCGCGCATCGTGGCAATGTCGGCGAGTGACTTGGCGAATGACAACAATTCGAAATAACGCCACATCAAATCATCGGAAACGCGCATGATCTTGCCGAAGATTTCGTTGGCCGGCTCGTTGATGCCGATGTAGTTGCCGAGTGACTTGGACATCTTGTTGACGCCATCGGTACCTTCGAGCAATGGCATGGTCAGCACAATCTGTGGCGGCTGTCCGGCGCTCTCCTGCAATTGTCGCCCAACCAGCAAATTGAATTTTTGGTCCGTGCCGCCCAGCTCTACATCGGCCTTGAGCGCGACTGAATCATGGCCCTGCACCAGCGGATACAAAAATTCGTGGATGGCAATTGGTTGCCCATTCTTGTATCGCTTGTCGAAGTCATCGCGTTCGAGCATGCGCGCAACCGTGTGCTGTCCGGCCAAGCGAATCATGTCGGATGCCTGCATGGAACCGAACCATTCGGAATTGAAGCGTACTTCCGTGCGCTCGCGATCCAGCACCTTGTACACCTGCGCCGCATAAGTCTGCGCATTGGCCAGCACATCTTCGCGGGTCAGCGGTTTGCGTGTGGCGTTCTTGCCGCTCGGATCGCCAATCATGCCGGTGAAGTCACCGATCAGGAAAATTACCTGATGGCCCAGATCCTGGAATTGACGCATCTTGTTGAGCAGCACCGTATGGCCCAAATGCAAATCCGGTGCGGTCGGGTCAAACCCCGCCTTGACCCGCAGCGGGCGCGACTGCTTCAAGCGCGCCTCGAGATCCTCGCGTTTGATGATTTCCTCGGTGCCGCGGCCGATCAGGTCCAGCGCTGTGGCGATATCGCTCATTGCATGAATTTCCGGAAGTGCAGGAATGAGAGGAGCTGTTCAGAACCCGATTGCACGACACAAGTCGTGTTGCAACCGAGTAAATTGAGACAATTATGTTAATTTCACGTTAATCAAACATTACACGCAAACCATTGCTGCAGCTTGCGTTGACGGGGTCGGACGCAGCCGTTATGTTACCGCGCGCCTGGTGGAAATCCCCTGTGTCCAAAAACCAATCAATCTCCCATTTTATACGACTCGCCGCACACCGCGCGACACAAAGTGTCAACGCCTTGCGGACGCATTTCCACTTTTATAAATCGGCCACGGTCCGGGTTGTACGCCGCCACGCCGTCGAGGGCCCAATGTCGTGGCGACGTCGCCATTGGGTTGTGGTTGGGGTGGCGTTTGCCGTGATTGCAGGCATTGGCGTGATTGTTCCGCGTTGGGCCGATGCGCGACTGGACCCGACTGCTGCGCCACGAGTAACGCTCAATCTGGATATTCCACCTTTGCCTTCGGCACACGATGGCGCAGCGGCAAGCGCTCCAGTGCCGACAATTGCCGATTGGCGCACGGTCAGCGTCAAGCCCGGTCAGACCGTGGATTCGATCTTTCGCGACGCGGGAGTTTCCGGCGCGCAGTTGCACGAACTCATGCAGGACCCAAACAACGCGCAGGCGCTACGCTACATCCGGCCGGGCGATGAATTCGCGTTTTCGCGCGATGCGGATGGCGTATTGCAGGCTCTGCGTTTTGATCGTGACGACAAGAATCAGGTTGAAGTCAAATTCGACGACGATGGACTGCACCAGAACGTACGCACACATGCGCTCGAGTATCGTCGGCATATTGCGCACGGTGTACTGCAGGGTTCCTTGTTTGACGCCGCCGAACGCGCCGGCATGAGCGATGCGATGGTGATGAAGCTCGCCGACGTGTTCAAATTCGACATCGATTTCATCAAGGATATCCGCGCCGGTGATACCTTCACCGTGATTTACGATGACGTTTATCGCGACGGCGCGTATCTGCATTGTGGTGAAATCATCGCTGCCGAGTTCGTCAATCACGGCCATCGGTTCACAGCGTACCGGTACACGCTGGCTGACGGCAGCGCGAGTTATTACAGTGAAGACGGACGCCCGCTGCAAAAGTCCCTGTTGCGGACACCGGTGAAATTCTCGCGAATTTCCTCGCGATTCAGTCTGGCGCGGCATCATCCCATTCTCGGTTATACGCGTGCGCACAAAGGCGTGGATTATGCCGCTCCCAAGGGCACGCCGATTCATGCGGCCGGCGACGGCGTGATTCGTTTCCGTGGTTGGGAACACGGCTACGGACGTTTCGTGCTGATTCGTCACACCGGCGAATATTCCACGGCCTATGGACACATGTCCGCCTTTGCCAAAGGTCTGCATATCGGCAGTCGCGTACGCCAGGGCGACGTGATCGGATATGTCGGCATGACCGGTCTGGCCACCGGACCGCATCTGCATTACGAAGTACGCGTATTTGGCAAACAGCGCAATCCGCTGACCATGACCATGCCCAAGCCACAACCGCTGCCGGCAACGCAGTTGGTCGCATTCGAGCAACATATCCAACCGCTGCAGACGCGTATCCACACGCTCGATTCCAACGTTGCGCTGGTTCGCGCCGCCACACATCGCTCCAACAGCGACGGCTGATCCGTGCACGCATCTTCCGGCGACCTTTTCGTCGGCCTGATTTCCGGTACCAGCGCCGACGGCATTGACGCGGCATTGTGCAGCTTTGCCGCGCAGCCGTGCCTGCATGCGGCGCTCACGCATCCCTATCCGCAATCACTGCGCCAGCGCATTCTCGAATTGGCCCAGGGCGACGGCATGGTTGCGCTGGATGAACTGGGTGCGCTGGATGTGGAAATCGGCCAGAACTTCGCCGTTGCCGCCAATGCGCTGATCCGGCAAAGCGGCTTGGAGCCAAGTCGGGTTGTCGCCATCGGCTCGCACGGACAGACCGTGCGCCATCGTCCGCAGCAAACACCGGCCTACACCTTGCAGTTGGGCGACGCCAATACAATTGCGGAGATGACCGACATCACGACGGTAGCGGATTTCCGCCGTCGCGACATGGCTGCGGGCGGTCAAGGTGCGCCATTGGCACCAGCGTTTCACGCGGCAATGTTGCCGGCGGACGGACGTACGCGCGTGGTGCTCAATCTGGGTGGCATTGCCAACATCACGATCATTCCCGCAGAATCCGACGCGGTCGTGCGCGGTTTCGATACCGGCCCGGCCAGTTGCCTGCTTGATGCCTGGGCGCAGCAACATCTGGGGCAGGCCTATGATGCGGATGGGGCATTTGCCGCGCATGGGCGGATCGACGAAAGTCTTCTGCAACGTTTGCTGTCGGATGTCTATTTCGATTTGCCGCCGCCCAAAAGTACCGGCCGCGAAACGTTTCATGCAGCGTGGTTGCAGCAACACTTGCGTGACCGCCATCTTCAACCGCAGGACGTGCAGGCCACCCTGGTTGCATTGACGGCACAAAGCATTGCCGCGGCAATCGGCAAATACGCGCCGGGTGCCGTCGACGTGCTGGCGTGTGGTGGCGGCGTGCATAATGGTGTGCTGATGACGGCATTGGCGGCTGCGTTGAAACCCGTGCCCGTGGCCAGCACCGCAACGCGTGGAATCGATCCGGACTACGTCGAGGCAATGTGTTTTGCCTGGCTTGCGCGTGCACGCATCGCCGGACGATCCGTGGCAAATATCGCCACTGTTACCGGCGCACGCGGCGCGCGGGTTCTCGGCGGCATTTATTTCGGCCGTTGATGCTTGCGCGCAGGCGTCTGCGTGAACAAAGGTTTGCCGTCGACCTGTTCGAATGCTTCCAGGGCGTTGCGAAACGCATCGGTTTCGCTCGGATCCCAGGTGCCGCCAAGCATGGCCACGTCGTGGATCTCGCGCGGCCCGATATCTTCGCCACCCAATCCGAGACTGTGCCGCAGCACATGCACGATCACCTCGTTGATCGACCAGTCGCGCTCGCGCGCAATCGCCTTGATCCGCTCGGCAAGTGCATCATCGATATTGCGTACGAGAATGTCCGGCACCCTGGCTCCATTGTCCGTTGCTACCCTGCGTCGGCGATTTTCGCAGTAATTGCGCGTGATTTCACGCGGCGTGCCTGGTTGGGCCGGATTGGCTTGCCGCGGTTTCCTCGATGCGGCGAAAGCGCGGCCATAACCAAAGCATCAGCAGGACTGCCGGCAATACGGCAAGCACGGTAATGATGAAGTACATGCCATAACCGGTTGCCATCACGATGCCGCCGGCAAAAAACCCGAGAACCTTGCCCGGCAGGTTCACCATGGACGAAAGCAGTGAATACTGGGTTGCGGTGTGTTCGCGATTGACCAGCGATGACAGGAACGCAACCGTTGGAGGTCCGAGGAACCCCAAAGTGAAATTCTCGAAGGAAATCACCACGGTCAACACGGCCAGACTGCCGTGGTGCCCAAGCAGGGCCAGATAGGCCAGATTGCTGCAGCCACACACGATGATCGCAACCAGCAAGCTGGGGCGAATGCCGAAGCGCGCGACGGCGGCTCCGCCGACAAATACGCCGGCAATACCGATCCACACCCCGTAAATCTTCGTGATTGCGCCAATCGCGGTAAGGCTGAACCCCATGTCGCGATAAAACGGACTCATGATGCCGCCAATCGTGGCTTGTTCCGGAATCTTGAACAGCAGAATGAACGCCAGCGTGGTCAGGGCCAATGCCCAACCATAGCGGCGAAAGAAGTCCGCAAACGGATCCACGATGCCGACGCGCATGACGTCACGCCAGCGTTGCGGTAGCCGACGCAGTACCTCGGGTTCGGGTGAGACGAGAGTGGCAATAATCGGGATGCTCATCGTGATGGCCATGATCATGTACACACGGCTCCAGGAAATGTGATCGGCCATGATCAAGGCGAACGCCCCTGCCAGCATCAAGGCAATGCGATAACCCAGCGAATAGGTGGCCACAAGTGCGCCTTGCGATTCGAGTGGCGCGATCTCGATGCGATACGCATCAACGGCGATATCCTGGGTCGCTCCGAAGAACGCGACGAATAGCGTTGCGCCGACAAAAGCATACAAGTGCGCGGGTGTCAGCGTCGCCATTGCCAGCAACCCCAACGTTACCCCGCCCTGTGCCAGCAGCAGCCAGCCGCGGCGTTGTCCGAGCCGCCTGAATCCGGGCAGGTGCCAGTGATCGAGCAGTGGCGCCCACAGGAATTTGAATACGTACGTCATGCCCGCACTGGCAATCATGGTGATGTCGCGCAGCACGATGCCTTCGGCCTTGAGCCAATAGGCCAGCGTGCCGGCAACCAGCAGAAACGGCAGGCCCGAGGAAAAACCGAAAAACAGCATGGTCCGCGCGGCAGGCTGGGTAAACGCCTGCCACAGCGACGGCTTGGCCGGCGTGCTTGTGGTCGCCGTCACGCGTAATCGACCAGCAAGGGTGCGTGATCGGAAAAGCGCTCGTCGCGATAAATCGAGCATTCCCGGGCGCGTTTGCCCAGCTTGGGCGTGACGATCTGGTAATCGATGCGCCAACCGACGTTGTTGGCGCGTGCGGCGCCGCGATTCGACCACCACGTGTATTCGTCGGTCGCGTCGGGTTTGCATACGCGAAAGCTGTCGGTCCAGCCGTTCTTCGGTGCAGGCGTGTCGTCGCCGCAGGCATCGGCAATCATGGCGTTGAGCCACCCGCGTTCGGCGGGAAGACAGCCGGAGTTCTTCTGGTTTGAAGTCCAGTTCCTGATGTCATTGCGCGAGCGCACGATGTTCCAGTCGCCGCACAGGACGTAGTCGCGCCCGCTGGCCAGCCATGTGTCGAAAGTCGGCCTGATCCAGTCCATAACCTTGAACTTGAATTGCTGGCGTTCGTCACCCGACGAGCCGGAAGGAACGTACAGCGATACCACGCTGAGTTTGCCGAAGCGCGCTTCGATATAGCGACCTTCGTCGTCAAACGGCGCCCAGCCCAGACTGGTGCGGACTTCGTCGGGCTCGCGCCGCGCATAAATCGCCACGCCGCTGTAGCCCTTCTTCGTTGTCGCATCGCGATAGAAGCAGTGGTGCCCATCCGGCCTGAATACCGGATCGGTGAGTTGATCCTCCTGCGCTTTGGTCTCCTGCACGCACACGACATCGGCATGCCGGGATTTGAGCCAGTCGAAGAAGCCTTTGTTGGCGGCGGAACGAATTCCGTTGGCATTGAAGCTGATAATGCGCATCGAGGGCCGAGAGCTGAGGGCGGAAGAACCAAGCCTAGCGGATTTGAAACGTTTTGCGCAGCTCGTCGCCGACGTTGCATGATGCGAAGGCTTTCGGCACGCTAGCCCTCAGCCTCAGCCCTCAGCCCTCAGCCATGCTCGACTACCAACGCGAATTCCTGGATCTCGCCCTTCGCTGCAACGCGCTGCGGTTCGGCCGGTTCACGCTCAAATCCGGGCGCATAAGTCCGTATTTCTTCAACGCCGGCTTGATCGATTCCGGTGCGGCGTTGGCGACGTTGGGTCGTTGTTACGCGCAAGCTGCGTTGCAATCCGGGCTGCAGTTCGACATGCTGTTTGGCCCCGCCTACAAGGGTATCGCGTTGGCCACGAGCCTCGCCGTGGCACTGGCCCAGCACCACGAGCGTGATGTGCCGCTGGCGTTCAATCGCAAGGAAGCCAAGGATCATGGCGAGGGCGGCAATTTGATTGGCGCGCCTTTGCAAGGGCGCGTGTTGATCGTGGACGATGTCGTCAGCGCCGGGACGGCGGTTCGCGAATCGCTTGGCTTGATCCGTGCGCACGGCGCGACACCCGCCGGCATAGTGATTGCATTGGATCGTCAGGAACGCGGTCATGGCGCAGAGTCTGCCGCGCGCGAAATCGCCAATGAATTTGCAACACCCGTCGTGGCCATCGCACGCCTGGACGAGTTGCTGATGTTGGTAAGCCAGCGTGCGGAACTGGCGGCATTTCGCGAGCAATTGCTCGCCTATCGGGCAAGCTACGGTTGTATCGAGTAATCGCTATACTCGCTTGCGGAGGTAACAAAAATGCGCGCAATTGGATTCACTTTGATGGTGATGCTGGCCATTGCATCGTTCTCCACGTTGGCGATCGCGGCAGAAAAAGGCAACAACCATTACAAATGGACGGACGCACAGGGTCACCTGCACTTTGATGATGCCTTGCCGGTCGAGGCACTCCAGTTCGGCTATGACGTCATCAGCCCGAGCGGCCTGACCATCAAGCACGTGGACCGCACCAAGACCCCGGAAGAACGCAAAGCCGACGAGCAGGCACGCGCCATCGAGGCAAAGCGCAAGCATGCGCTGGATGAACAGAACAGGGTGGATCAGCAAATCCTGGTTGCATACCCGACCGAGCGCGAGCTGGTCATTGCGCAGCAGGCACAGCTGGATATGCTCAATCAGAACATCGGTGCGACGCAGGTCAGCCTGGAAAGTCAGGAAAAGAGCCTGAGTGAAATGCTTGAACATGCCGCAGATCTGGAGCGTAGCGGCAAGCCTGTTTCAGCCGCCTTGAGCTCGCAAATCGAAGCGCTGCGAAAAAATGTCGAGCAGCAAAAAGCCTACATTGCGAGCAAGCAGGAAGAAAAGACCGCTGCCGCAGAAAAATTCGTCAAGCAGATCGAGCACTATCGCCAGATCAAGGCGCAGCAGCACCCTTGAGTGGCGCGATTTGCGCTCGCCGGAAATCCTGCACGCGAATGGCGATGTGACAACGCCTGCCAGTCACGGCGTTGAGCAACGACTTTCCCAAACGGTGAAATCGTGTGGGAATCCAACTCCCACACACGTACGGTTGCAGACTGTCAGAATGGCAGTTTCAATTTCGGATCGATGGCCAGCAATTGGGTTCGGAAAGTGTCCTGGATTCTTGCCAGCGCGGCATCCGTGTCGGCATCGAACCGCAGCACCAGTACCGGAGTGGTGTTGGATGCGCGGATCAGTCCCATGCCGTCGGGCCAGTCGGCGCGCACACCATCGATCGTGGTTACGCGGGCGCCTTCAAAGCTGGATTTTTCGCGGAATTTTTCCACAAACCGGTAGTGCTCGCCTTCGGTCATTGCAATTTTGAGCTCGGGCGTGCTCACACCCTTGGGCAAGCTGTCGAATATTTCCTCCGGGCTGCGCTCTTCGGGATCGGAGGCCAGAATTTCGAGCAATCTCGCCGCCGCGTAGATGCCGTCATCAAAACCATACCAGCGTTCGCGGAAGAAGAAGTGTCCACTCATCTCGCCCGCCAACTCGGCACCGCTTTCGCGCATTTTCGCCTTGATCAGGGAATGCCCGGTCTTCCACATGATCGGACTGCCGCCAGCCTGCAGGATCAAGGGTTGCAACTTGCCCGTGCATTTTACGTCGTAGATGATCGCGGCTCCTGGATTGCGAGTTAGCACATCCTTGGCAAACAGCATCAACACCCGATCCGGATAAATTATTTCCCCACTGGCGGTGACGACGCCAAGGCGATCACCATCGCCATCGAAAGCCAGTCCGATATCCGCATTCATTTGTTTCACCGACAGGATCAAGTCCTGCAGGTTCTGCGGTTCGGATGGATCCGGATGGTGATTGGGAAAATTGCCGTCCACGTCGCAATACAACGGCAATACTTCGCAACCGATGCCCTCGAGTACTTCGGGTGCGAGCATGCCGGGAATGCCGTTGCCGCAGTCGACGACGACCTTGAGCTTGTGTTCGACCATCACGTCGCCGGTAATGCGTTCCAGATAGTCTTGTGCCACATCCATGGTTTGCAAACCGCCATTGCCACTGCTCAGGCGCTGTTCGCTGATGCGTGTGTACAAGGCCTGGATCGCGTCCTCGGCCAGTGTCTCGCCGCCGAGCACGATCTTGAAGCCGTTGTAGTCAGGTGGATTATGGCTGCCGGTGACCATCACGCCGGAGCCTACATTCAAGTGATACGTGGCGAAATACAACACGGGTGTGGGTGCGGCACCGATGTCGATGACGTTGCAACCGCTGCCGCGCAGTCCTTCGATGAGTGCAGCGGCAAGCTCTGGACCGGACAGGCGACCATCGCGCGCGACCACGATCTCGCTCAAGCCGCGATGCTGCGCTTCGCTGCCTATGGCGCTGCCGATCTGTCGGGCAATGTCGGCATTGAGCGTTTTGCCCAAAACGCCGCGAATATCGTAGGCACGGAAGATACTGCGATCGACGGGCACATTGGATGGCGCCGGCATCGCTGGTTTGGCCGCCACGCTGGCCGGTACTGCGGCACGCGCTGGCTGGGGCTGCTCCTGTGCCAACGCTTCGGCCATCGTCGGTTCACTGGTGGCCAGCGCATATTTGCGCCCAGAAAGCCGGTTCAGGACGGCCTGCGCACCAACCTTGCGTGCATAGAGCGCCAACCCCGCAACGCCAAGCAGCAACAGGCTCAGAGGTATCGTTACCCACAGTGTGTCGGGCAACACCATATAGAATTCTTCAGCGACGCTGCCGATGCGCAGCATGCTGTTCGGAATCGCAACGCCAGGGTCGCTCAACGAGCTGGGTATGTCGGTGTTGCCGATGCTTTCCAGCAACATGTCGCCGCGACCGTCACCCTGGCGTAGGTCCATGCGCGCATCCGACAGGCGGGCTTGCCGAAACAGTTGCTGCAAAGGGGCATAGGACAACTTGACAAAGGCATAGGCGACGGTTTGATTGTCGCGTTGCACCGGCAAGGCAAATATCAGGTGGCGTTGTTTGTGTTCATCGATCTGTGTCTGCAATGGAGCCGGACGCTGCAACTGGTGGCTTTGCACGAGCAACGCGGCTTTGGTGTAGCCGAATTTGGCGAAATCGCTGTGCAGTACGTCGTTCAAGTCCGGACCAAAGAATTCGACGCTTTCCAAGTCCGGCAACGCCTGCTTCAATACCGCCGCTGCCGTTTTGCGAGCGTTGTCGTCGCCTGGCGCAAGCGCCGTGACGACTGGCGCGCTGTCGACGGCAGCAATAACCCGAGCGCGCGTATCGGCAACGAATTTTTCCAGCGCCTGGCGCTGCCATTGGGTAACCCGTTCGATCTGCGACACGCCACTGTTGCGGCTGAATATTTGCCAGCTTTGCCACGCGCAAAACAAACCGCTCACCAGCAGCACGCAAGCGACGGCGAAATACAGGGTGCGCGCATCGCGTCCTGGGTCGGCACCGATTGCGAATCGGGAGCGTCCAATACCGCGCGCTTTGGCGGCTGGCTTGGCGGCTGGGTCATTCATGCTCGCGACGCTGCTCCTGCGCACAATTGACAAGAAACCAGACGGCGCTCACCGCGCTCCGGTATGCCCGAACCCGCCTTCACCACGCTGACTGGTCGCAAATTCATCGACGACCCGAAAGCCGGCGCGGGCCACCGGGACAAACACCATCTGGGCGATGCGTTCCCCGGGAGCAATGGTATAGGCCGACCGGGCGCGATTCCAGCACGAAATCATCAATGGACCCTGATAGTCGGCGTCGATCAAACCAACCAGATTGCCCAGCACGATGCCGTGTTTGTGGCCCAGCCCCGAGCGCGGCAGGATCATGGCGCAATAACCCGGGTCGCCAATATGGATCGCGATACCGGTAGGAATCAGTGCGTCGGCACCCGGCGCCAGTGCCAGTGGGGCGTCCAGCAACGCGCGAAGATCCATCCCGGCCGAACCTGGCGTGGCGGCAGACGGCAGCGGAAACTGCTTTCCGATCCGCGGATCAAGAATTTTCAGTTCTACCTCGATCACCGCTTGGTGCCTCGGCTGCTTGTGCGCGACGCCCGCGTTTTGCGCAAGCTGACAATGTGTGCAAGCAAATCGCGCGCCAGCATCAGTTTCCCCGCGCGCAACAGTTGCGCTTCGCCCTCGGGCCATATCAGCAGCAATTCGTTGTCGGCTGCGTCAAATCCGGCGCCGTGGCCAACGGGATTTGCAGCGATCAGATCCAGTTTTTTTGCGGCCAGTTTGGCGCGCGCGTGCGCGGCAAGCTGCCGTGTTTCCGCAGCGAAGCCAACCACGAATGGCCGCTTGTGTTTGAGCGCGGCAACGTCGGCCACGATGTCCGGATTTTGCTCTAGCTTCAAGGTCAAATCGCTGCCACGCTTTTTCAACTTGTGGGCGGCGGTCTGCGCAGGCCGGAAATCACCCACGGCCGCGGCAGCAATGAAAATATCGCAATGGGTTGCCTGACGCAGCACCGCAGCGTGCATCTCGCGCGCGCTGCGCACGTTTTCGCGCACCACTCCGGTCGGCGTCGGCAGCTCGACGGGACCGGCAATCAAATGAACGGTCGCGCCTTGCTCCGAGGCGGCTTGGGCAATCGCAAAACCCATGCGGCCGGAACTGCGGTTGCCGATGAAGCGAACCGGATCGATATCCTCGAACGTCGGTCCTGCGCTCACCAGCACGCGTGTGCCGCTCAGTGGCTTGGATCCATGCCGAGCGGCAAGTTCGGCAACGATGCGATCGGGTTCAAGCAGACGTCCTGCTCCGTGGTCACCGCAGGCCTGGTTACCGGAATCCGGGCCCAGAACGTCAACTGCGCGTTCGCGCAAAATTGCAATATTCGCCTGTGTGGCCGGGTGCGCCCACATCTGTTGATTCATTGCCGGGGCAATGGCCACAGGTGCTGCACTGGCAAGGCACAAGGTGGTCAACAAATCGTCGGCCATGCCGTGCGTCAGACGCGCAATCACATCCGCACTGGCCGGTGCAATCAGGATACGCTGCGCCCAACGCGCCAGTTCGATATGCCCCATTGCCGCTTCGGCAGCTTCGTCCCACAAACCGCTGCGCACCGGTTCACTGGACAGCGCCTGAAACGTGAGCGGGGTAACGAAACGCGCCGCATTGGTGGTCAACACGACACGAACCTGCGCACCGGCGTCGCGCAGACGACGCGTGAGTTCGGCGGCCTTGTAGGCCGCGATGCCGCCGGAAACGCCGAGCAGGATACGCAGATCGGTCAATGCTGCTGCCGTCATGTAGGAATGCGCCGACACGGATTCGAGTCGATAGCTTACCGGAATTCCGGCGTCTGCCGGATTTCGCGTCGCCACGAAACACGCAAAATTGGCTGCATGAAGATCATGGACTGGCCAGCCGACGAACGACCGCGCGAGAAACTCTTGGCGCGCGGGGCCGGCGCACTGTCCGACGCGGAGTTGCTGGCGCTGTTTATCGGTAGCGGTTGCCGCGGTAAGACCGCAGTCGATGTCGGCCGCGAAATGCTGGCGCAGCACGGTAGCCTCAAGGCGCTGCTTGAGCTTGAGCCGGCTGCGCTTGGCAAACATCCGGGTGTGGGCGCGGCCAAGGTGTGCCGCTTGCATGCTGCGCTGGAATTGGGCCGGCGCTATCTGGCCAGCGATCTGCAGCGAGCCGAAGCGCTGACCCATCCGCGCGCGTGTGGCGACTATTTGCGCGCGCGTATTGGCGCGTATCCCTACGAAGTATTCGTCTGCCTGTTTCTGGATACGCGTCATCGCGTGATCGCCTGCGAAGAATTGTTTCGCGGTTCCATCGACGGAGCCAGCGTGCACCCGCGCGAAGTGGTGCGACGCTGCCTTGCGCATAATGCGGCCGCCGTGATCTTTGCGCACAACCATCCGTCCGGAGTGGCCGAGCCCAGCCAGGCCGACCGCGACATCACAGGAGAACTCAAACGCGCACTGGCACTTATCGCCGTGCGGGTGCTGGATCACTTCATCGTGGGGAGCGGCACACCGCTGTCAATGGCCGAGCGCGGATTGATTTGAACAATTGCCGAGGGCATTTTGTCGCGCGAAACGGCCTTGCGCCTGATCGCGGCAATGGCCGCGCGCTTGAGTGTGGAAATTGACGTGGCCGCGGAGCTTGATGCGGCACAAACCCAGTTTGCAGCCAGCGGCGGTCACGCGCTTGATGGCGTAGCGGTTTAAGCATCCCGCCATGTCGGTGCAGCCGCTGCCAGGGATTCGCCGCGCGCTGATCGTGCGTATTGTTGAAGAGCTCAACGCGGCGCAGGTAGCCATCACCGAATTGTTGGGCCGCGCGACCCGCGCCGATGCCACGCGCCGATTGAATGCGCAGCGCACCGAGATTGCGCGCTTGCTTGATATCTTCAAGGTCGAAGCGACCCGCGAAGCCTTGGCCAGTGCCGATGCCGCGTGGAAAGGCGGCATTGAGGCCATCGCCAAACAAACCGGTGTATCGCTCACCCCGCGCATTGATCCACGCAGTCTGTTGGCCATCCGCACGTTCATGACGCACAAGATTGCCGATGTAAGCCAGCAAGCCGTATCGCGCATCAACACCACGCTCACGCAACACCTGTTGGGTGTGCGCTCGATGAGCGAAGCGATCAGCGATATTCAAGCGCACTTGGGCGGTTCCACGCGCCGACGCGCGATGACGATTGCCTACACCGAGATTGGTCGCGCGTATTCGGTTGCGCAATATGAAAAGATGCTCGCTGACGCGAAACGCATTCCGGGCTTGAAAAAGAAGTGGCTGCATTCGGGGCGTTCGCACCCGCGCCCCGGCCACGTGCTGGCGGCCAGCCAAGACCCGATTCTGGTCGCGCAACCGTTCCCGATTGTGGATTTGCGCACCGGTGAAACCGAACACTTGCGTTTTCCGCGCGATCCGGACGCCAGCGCGTTCAACACCATCAATTGCGGCTGCATGATGATTGCCGTGCCGCCGAAGCCGGGCGAGCTGTTTGCGCGGCCAGCCGATGCGAGTGCGGCGGCTGCGACACCAGCTGGTGGTGATGTGCCGCCAGTGCCGCCCGTACCGCCGATTGGCGGTGGCGGTGGTGGTGCAGGGCCGCCGGAAAACCCGCACGACATCATGCGGCGCTTGATCGCCAATCTGTCCATTGCAATCAATGCAGCCCAAGGACTCGACGAACAAGCGCTGGTGCGCGCACTGTGGTTGAGCGTGGATAGTTGGGCGCAACATGTACAAAGGCGCATCAACCGGGGCGAAATTGCCAGCGCGGCCGCACTGGCGAAGGCCACGCTTGAGGCGCTGGCAAACGCTGACCTTGTTCAGGTGGCGGCATCAACCGTGCGTGTACCATCAGCACAGCTTCAGGCAAAAATAGACGGCTGGATCGTGATCGTCAACGCCGATGGGCGTATAGTAACCTCGTACCCGTTCAAACCCGGGTTCCGCGATTTCGCCACATGGAATTTGCAAGAACAACTGACTCCCGTTTATGACTACGCTCTCACCCCAACAGACCGAGAAGTGCTTGCGCGATTACGAGCTCGACCTTGACGATTGGTTTGTCGAGGTTGGAGAAACGTATATGACGTGGGGCTATCGTCGCGACTTGCACGACTCGCTTGCCGTGCTTGATCCCGCGCAACGTCGGCGCTTGGCGCAAGCCGATGCAAAGGCAAGCGTGTTGTTTGGCAAGCATAAGGATGCATCTGATCCGTGCGGCGACATTGCGCAGTTGCGCAGCATCATTGGCATTATCGAGGCGGAGCGCAGCGCGCAAGCCGCATAGTCTGATTCGCCATAACGTTTCACAATTTCCAACCCCGCCACCCGGCGGGGTTTTTGCTTTAACGCGCGTTAAAAGTTTTGCCGGGTCGATCCACGTAGATTGCGCACAACCGCAAGGCGGTGTGTCCAACCACGACGGAGAAACCCCGTGTCCAAGCAGCAAAACGAAAACGCAGCGCCGGGCGAACCCGGCTACGTGCCCACCGGCGAGGTGGTTGAACTGTCGGTCAACGCGAAAAGCAAAACCCGCGTGGTGGCCGACGACCGGCACGTGTGGAAAGAAACCATCAAGTCCGGCAAGAAGGGCGAGTGATGAAGCGCCTCGCCGCGGCAATCATCGGTGCCAGCGCGCTGCGTGAAGCGGCGGCATCCGAACTCGGCCAGGTCATCGACCTGGTGCGCGCGTCGATCAGCGCCGCGCGCGGCATGCTCGCGAACGGGTTGGACTACTACATCGACTCGGTCTATCCGGATCGCGCGATCGTGCTCGCCGCCGGCCGCTACTACGCCTATCCCTACACCATCGACGACAGCAATGTCGTCACGCTCGGCGCACCGACGGAAGTCGTTCCCGAGTACGCACCTGTGGGGGCACGGGTGGCGGAAGCGGCGGCTCACGGCTCCGGTGTCTTCATCGAGGCAGTGGCCGCCGCGGACGCTTCCGCGCCACCGCGTTACCTGGTGCGTGTGATCCGCGCCGGCACCAGCCTCAACAATGTCAACTATCCCGCAGCCGTACTGCGCGAAGCCGTATCGCTCTTCGACGGCGTGCGCGTATTCGTCAAGGGCGATGATGAGCACGTGCGTGGCGACCCGAAGTCGAAGGACTTCCGCCAGTTGCTCGGAAAACTGAGCGAACCGCGCTTCGTCGAGGCCAACGGCGGCGAAATTCAAGCTGTTCTCGATGTGCTCGAAACGAGCGACGTGGCGGCGAAGTTGCGCGAAGCCGTCACGCGCGGCATGACCAACCTTTTCGGCTTGTCGATCGACGCGGATGGCGCAGCCAAACGCGTCGGCAAGCTCCGGGAGGCGACGAAGCTCAAGAAGGTGAGTAGCGTCGATCTGATCATCGAGCCCGGTGCCGGCGGGCAAATCATCCGATTCACCGAATCCTTGCAGGAGTGCGACATGAAACTGCGTCAGCAGATGCTTGATGAAATCCGCCAGACCGACGCAAAACGCGCCGATGCACTGGCCAATGCCTCGGAAGAGGATGTGCTCACCGCGTACCGCGAGGCCGTTGCGGCTGCTGGTGCGCCACCGAACAACCCCAGCGCGAGTGAGAGCCGTCCCGCGGCGGGTGCGCCCGCCGCGGTCACGGCCGAAGAGGTCGATCAGCGCATCCGCATGGTCGAGGCGCGTGCGAATGCCCGCGTCGCCATCGCCGACAGCAAGCTGCCGGCTGCGGCGAAAGAGCGTCTCGCCCAGCGCTTCACCGAAGCCGTGAGCTTCACCGATGCGGACGTGACCGCGGCGATCAAGGCCGAGGGCGAATACATCGGCAAGTTCACCGAAGGCGCGCAGGTGCGCGGCCTGGGCGACTTGCGCATCGAAGCCGGCCAGGACTTTGCCGACAAGATCACCGAGCGCTTCGACAATTTTTTCAACCGCGAAAAACAGGCGACGAGCTTTCGCGAAGCCTATATCGAGTTCACTGGCGATCGCGGCGTGACCGGCCTGCTGGCCAACTGCGACGTGCAGCGCATGCGCGAAGCGGTGGGCGAGCAGAACTTCCGCGAGGCGATCAGCGCCGCGACGTTCAGCAATGCGCTGGGCGATTCGATCACTCGCGCGATGGTGCGCGAGTACAACGGCTCCGAGGATTGGGCCGATTGGAAGTGGCTGTGCGACGTGGTGCCGGTCGCCGATTTTCGCCAGCAGAAACGCGTCCGCATGGGCGGCTACGGCAATCTGCCGGCAGTTGCCGAGAACGGCCCGTACAACGCGCTGACCTCTCCGGGCGATGAGCAGGCTGTGTATGCCGCGACCAAACGCGGCGGTACGGAAACCATCTCGCTGGAAACCATCGCCAACGACGACGTCGGCGTCATCCGGCGCGTGCCGCAGAAGCTCGGTGTGGCCGCTGCGCGCACGTTGTACGAGTTCGTCTACGACTTCCTGCGCACCAACGGCGCGATCTACGACACGGTGGCGCTGGCGCACGCCTCGCACAACAACCTGGGCACGGTGATTCGGGCCTGCCGTGTATGCCGGGAACGGCTATCCTCGCCTTGCCTCGCATCCGGGCTATACTGCGGCCGGGAGGACGGTTGCCGGCTGTGATATTTCAATATCCAAAACAATACGCTGCTGATGCCATCGAAGCGTTGGTCGCTGATCCGGCAACCGCGCGCGCGCTGGTGTCTGAACGGCGCCCGGAATTGCTGGCGTTGCTGGATCATCGGCGCAAGCGTTTCGCGCCGTTGATTGCGGCGCGGCCGACCGCGCCCGTGCGTGCCGCCGAAGATGCGGTGTTGATCGCGTTTTGCCGTCTGGCTTATCGCCACGGCACATGGGGCGAAGATTTCCACGACTACCACAACGAAAACCACATATTCGAGATACTCGGTCCGCGTGTCGAACGGCTGATCGACACCATTGGCCTGGATGCGCTGACCCTGCACGACTGGTTTCTGCTCGCGCTATTCGCCGCCGCTCACGATTTGCGTCAACGTGAAGTTCCCGATTTCGCGGCCGGGATCGGCAGCAACGAGCGCGCCAGTATCGAGGAAACGTTTCGAATCCTGCGCGCATGCGGCTTCAGCGAAGAAGCCAATGCGGAAGTTTTCATCGCCATCGAATTGATGATTGCCGGCAGCACGTTCGATGCGCGGCCGCCACCGCCGGCACTGGAGTACAACAGTGCCGACATGGTGATGCAATCAGGCGGCGCGTTGGCGCAGAAGCTCGACAGCAAGCTCGACAAGCATGTGCCCAACTGGCGCGAGGACCGACGCATCGTCGATGCCGTCAATCTGTCGCTGATTGCCGCGGATCTGGATACGGCCAATGTCGCTGAAGCGTTTCCACTGTTCATGGCCAGTGCCGAACGCTTGTGCCTGGAACGGGAAATGCGCAGCCACCGTGACATCAGCAAGAACGAATCGGCACAAGCGGTGCTGAGTTTTCTGACCCGCGGTCAGGAACATTATTTCTTCGACCTGCATCGTTTCAGTTCGCCGGCCGGACGACAGACTTTTGGCGTTGCCAAAGAGGCGAACACGGAACCAATGCGCCGCATGATCGAAACGTTGCGCCAACGCGTGGCAGAACCACGCAATGGCGATCAGGTATTGTCTGCATTTCGCCAGATCGTTGCCAAGATGGGCTAGGAACGTGTGCCCGTACGCTTTGGAAGGCGAGGTGGGTCGCCGCAATCGTGACCTGCAATTGCGCACGCCGGCGTGGAAATCCTGCGTCGGGACAGGCAGTTACGCCGTAAATTTATACACAATGCGGTATCTGCCCAGAATGTTGCATTTTAGCCTTGTTTACCCGATCTTCACGTTGGGTAAAGTCGTTTGATAACAGCGACTTGAAGATGGATGAGGCCACGTCTGCCGGGATCGGGGTCGTGGCTTGCCGCTCTCATGAAGTCGTAGGGTAGAACCTTACGCACAGACTTATCCACACCCGGGAAAGGCAATCCGGAACCCAGCGCGATCAGCAACTTGCAATGCATAGTTCACAATCCGCCGTGATCAGGTTGCGGATGCAATACTTTCTGATTGGGCCGGCGCCAGACTACAATAACGATCGAATTTGCGGACTACCTCGTGAAACAACCTCTCAGTCATATCGTGCTGCAGGCCATCGCTGCCCTGCGCGACCAATCGCTGTTGCCTGCCGATATCGAAGTGCCTTTCGTCATCGAGCGCACCCGCAATTCCGAACATGGCGATTTTGCCACCACGGCAGCATTGCTGTTGGCCAAGCCGGCACGCAAAAGCCCGCGTGCCGTGGCCGAAGCCCTGGTTGCCGCGATGCCTGCACATCCGCATGTGGCGAAGGTGGAAATTGCAGGCCCTGGCTTCATCAATTTCTTTCTCGCACCGGACGCGTACCACGACGAAATGCGGCGCGTGCTTTCCGCGCAGCGTAATTACGGGCGCAATGCCGGTGGTGCGGGTCGCACGGCAGGGGTCGAATTCGTATCGGCCAATCCCACCGGCCCATTGCACGTGGGGCACGGGCGCAACGCCGTTCTGGGCGACTGCATTGCGCGGCTGCTGGATGCCACGGGCTGGAACGTCAAGCGCGAGTTTTATTACAACGATGCCGGCGTGCAGATTCACAACCTGGCCGTTTCCACGCAGGCGCGTGCGCGGGGAATTGCTCCGGATGATGCTGGTTGGCCCGAAGATGGCTATCGTGGCGATTACATTGCCGACGTGGCCCGCGCGTATCTGGCCGGAGAAAGTGTCGCGGTGGAAGGCCATCTCGTAACGGCTGCCAGAGATGCAGAAAATCTTGATGCGATCCGCGATTTTGCCGTGGCGTATTTGCGCCGCGAACAGGATCTGGACCTCAAGGCGTTCGGCGTCGAATTCGACACCTATTTTCTGGAGTCTTCCTTGTACACCGACGGCAAGGTTGATGAGACTGTGCGCGAGTTGATGGCTCACGGCCATACGTATGAAGACGGCGGTGCACTGTGGTTGCGCACGACGGATTTTGGCGACGACAAGGATCGCGTCATGCGCAAGTCTGACGGTACGTTTACCTATTTCATTCCGGATGTCGCCTATCACCTGAGCAAATGGCAGCGCGGTTACACCAACGCGGTAACCGTCCTCGGCTCCGATCATCACGGTTCACTGGCGCGGGTCAAAGCCGGGTTGCAGGCCCTGGACGCAGGCATTGCACCGGATTGGCCGCACTACGTGTTGTATCAGATGGTCACCGTCATGCGCGCTGGCGAACCGGTGAAACTTTCCAAGCGTGCTGGCAGTTACCTCACCTTGCGTGACTTGATTGACGAAGCCGGCCGCGATGCGACGCGCTACTTCCTGGTCGCACGCAAGAGCGATTCGCAACTGGTGTTCGATATCGACCTGGCGCGCTCGCAGAGCAACGAAAATCCCGTGTACTACATCCAGTACGCGCACGCACGTGTCAGCAGTGTCATGCGCCAATTGGCCGAGCGCGGCTTGAGCTGGAATCGCGCGAATGGTCAAGCGAAGCTGGCGCTGCTCGACAACGAACACGAAATTGCGCTGATGGTGCAAATCGCGCGGTATCCGGAAGTCGTCGACGCCGCAGCGGCACATCTTGAACCGCACCAAATTGCCGTGTATTTGCGCGATCTCGCGCAGGCGCTGCACGCGTACTATCACGCTCACGCTTTCATCGTCGACGATGCAGACCTGCGCGACGCACGCCTGACCCTGATTGCTGCCGCGCAACAGGTGCTGGCCAACGGTCTGGATCTGCTCGGCGTATCTGCTCCGGAGAAAATGTAATGCCGATCAAGAACAGCAAACAGGCATATCGCGAGAACGAACGCCGCGCCTGGCCCGCATGGATATGGTTGGGCTTGGGTGTGCTGCTGGGCCTGGCGCTTTCAGCGCTGGTGTTGATCAAGGACTGGGCGCCGATGTTGCGCAAACAGAATCTGCCGCAACCCAATGCGACCGCAACGGCGCCGACCGAATCCGACCAAGCGCTTGGCGATGCCAATGCAAAGCCCGCCCCGCCGAAAAAAACCTACGATTTCTATTCGGTGCTGCCGGAAATGGAAGTGGTCATTCCGGACGCCGAATTGTCCGCCAAAGCAAAAGCCGAGCAGCAACGCGAACAGGCTGCTGCATCCACGACAACGCCGGCAACACCGCCGCTGCAACAAGCTGGCGGGCATTACGTCTTGTTGGCGGGCTCTTACACGGATCCACGCGCTGCCGACGAAGCCAAGGCAAAACTT
>DASSXQ010000169.1:0-17806 GCA_035703725.1 Rudaea sp. | reverse complement strand
AAAGAAATCGCATTGGCACAAATGACCGAAAAAGACCGTGCGAAACCTGCCGAGATTCAGGGAAAAATGCTCAGCGGCAAGATTCGCAAAACCTTGGCGGAGATCTCACTCATCGGTCAAGCCTATGTGCTCGACACCGATCTGACAGTCGAAGCCGTCTTGAAAAAGGAAGGCGCGCAAGTTCTGAGCTTCCATCGCCTGGCCGTTGGCGAAGGCATCGACAAACCCGTCGGCGACGACTTCGCCACCGAAGTCATGAAGCAAGCCGGTTTGGCCTGAGCGTCATTTCATCGCAACCCAAAAACCCGCAGGCGACTGCGGGTTTTTTTGTGCGCTGATACACCATGACGTAGCGCAATGCGCGTACGCGGTCGTTCACGAACAACAACGCTGTCGGGCATGCTCGGCTACAATATGCCCGTTTTGCCCGCCAGCCGAGACCTGCCATGCCCAATGAAATGAAATACAAGCGCATTTTGCTCAAGCTCAGCGGCGAGGCATTGCTGGGACAAGCCGATTACGGGATCGATCCGAACGTGCTGGGCAGGTTGGCCAACGAGACCATTGAAGTACAGCGGGCCGGGGTTGAAGTCGGCATCGTCATCGGTGGCGGGAATATTTTTCGCGGCGAAGGTCTGGCGGCTACCGGCATGGACCGCGTCACCGGCGATCACATGGGCATGCTCGCAACCGTCATCAATGCGCTGGCAATGCAGGATGCGCTGGAAAAGCTCGGCGCGCGCGTGCGTGTGATGAGTGCGATCAAGATAAATCAGGTGTGCGAGGATTTCATCCGCCGCCGCGCCATCCGCCACCTGGAAAAAGGTCGCATCGCGATTTTCGCCGCCGGCACCGGAAATCCGTTTTTCACGACCGATTCGGCCGCCGCGCTGCGCGCCATTGAACTGAATGCCGACTTGCTGTTGAAGGCAACCAAGGTTGACGGCGTCTACAGTGCCGATCCGAAAAAGGACAGCAACGCGCAACGCTTCGAACGGCTCAGCTACGATCAAGTGATCGAACGCAAATTGGCAGTCATGGACACCGCCGCGATCGCGCTATGTCGCGACCACAAGATTCCGCTGCGCATCTACGACATGAGTCGCGACGGCGACCTGATGCGCATCATGCGTGGCGAACAAATCGGCACATTGGTGAGCTGACAATCGCAAGCTGTCACTAGGTGGTCGCTGGTCATTGGTCGGCTGTCACCTTTCTTGTTGCGGATGATCTTCGCGCCCGCGTTGCGAGCACACGCGCCGAACCGGACATGCAATCTTCTCGCTTTTTTTTGCGGAAATGTCCCGGAGAAGCCAATCACGCGCATGCCGGGAAGGCGACGCCCCGGACGGTACATACCGCAATCAATGAACTGTCTGGCATGAACCGCCGGCCGTGCATGCACGCTCCGGTGATCGCGACGCTGTCACGGACTTTTTCTGCGGTCCGGCACGCGACCATCGCCGTGACCGCGCATGGAAATTTTTCCAATATCGCCTTTCGCCGCGCAAATACGCGGCATCTTTTGTAATCGTCGCCGGCGTTTGCGGAACCTGAGGTCAACGCCGGCACCGAATCCGGCGCTCCCTCAACCTTTCCGGAGAAGCCGTCATGCCTGTATTCAATTTCGATTTCAATCGCTCGGTGTCGCGCCTGAATTTGTCGGCGGAACAGTCCGGGATTTTCACCCCGAATCTGACCTCGCTGGAGATGCACGACAGTCACTTGCAACGATTCAACGCCATCGTCGCCCGATTCGCACCGAACCAACCGGGTTTTACTCTCGACCAGATCGCCGGTTCCGCACGGCGGGTATTGCGAGCCGCAGCCAAGGGTCAAGAGTCGGCCTTCATCAAGGTACGCATGCGCCGTGCGGGTGAAATTCGTGCAGCCTTCCAGGACCCCAAGTGGACGATGCCGGCGGAATTGGTTGGTGATGTCGCCGCATTGCTGGAATATCTGGATGATTCCGACAGCCTGATTCCCGCCAGTGTCCCGATCGTCGGCATGCTCGACGAGGCCATTCTGGTCGATGTTGCCATGGAAAGGCTGCGCCCCGAACTCGACGACTACGCCAAGTTTTGCCGCTATCGGGTAGCCGAAGCTGCGCGTCTGGACATGGCGCCCTCGGCGGTAGACATCGACCGCGAGCGCTGGGAGATCGAGTACGCACAAGAGCAGCGCCTGGAACAGCAGTTGCGCCGGGTTCGCAATACCCGTTACGCGGGAAACAACAGCGTCCGGTGCTTCCGCGTTTCGTAGTGCCTGAAACCACGTATCGCAAATCGGGTCACTCGCAGTATGATCGCCGTCGCACCATTCGTGCCGCGGATGCCGAATGCCATGACTCATTTCGATACGACCCATTGGAGCGTTGTGTTGCGCGCGCGCGGCGATGAGGCCGACGCGCGCAAGGCGCTGGAAGCGCTTTGTCGTACCTATCGGCCACCGGTACTGGCCTATGTGCGTCGACGTGGCTACACGATCGAAGCGGCGGAAGATCTCGCACAGACGTTTTTCGCCCGCTTTCTGGAACAGGCCTACCACGCCAACGCCGACCCGACCCGCGGACGCTTTCGGGCTTTTTTGCTGACCGCGCTCAAGCGTTTCCTCATCGATGCCGACGCCCAGGCCGCAACTCTGAAACGCGGCGGGAATTTTCGTTTTCGTTCGCTGGAATCGACCGGACCCAACGAAGACGACACGCTCAACCGGATTGCCGATGGCGAAACCCCCGAACGCGCATTCGAGCGCAGTTGGGCCATTGCCCTGCTGGCATCGGCCATGGGCAAATTGCGTGACGAAGCAACGCGTGCGGGCAAGGCGGCGCTGTTCGACCGGCTCAGCGAATTCCTCACCGACAGCCCCGACGACGCCGATTACGAGCGCATTGCCAATGAACTGAACTTGCGCCGCAATACGCTGGCCGTGGCCGTGCACAGGCTGCGCCATCGCTTGCGCGAGCTGGTGCGCGAGGAACTGAGCGAAACCACCATGGACGCGAACGAAATGCAAGCCGAATTGCGCGATTTGCGCGGCGCCCTGAGCGAAGTCATGCAATAGGCGGCGCAATGGTTCATCGGCAGTGTAATTGTCTGCAGCAAAAGTCGAATCAAATAGAACTTTCCGATTGACCGCGCTGCCATGACGAGTTCCAGCCCATCACAAAACCGCTTCGCCACGACGCGTTGGTCCATGGTAATGACCAACGCCACCAGACAATCGTCCGGTGCGGGGGACGCACTGAGTGAATTGGCGCAACGTTATTGGTATCCGGTTTATGCCTATGTGCGTCGCTGCGGCCATGGACCGACCATTGCACACGATATCACCAGCAGTTTCCTGCACCATCTGCTGCGCAACGTGCAGAGCGGGCGGGTGCAAGCTGCGCATGGTCACTTTCGACGCTATCTGCTCAACGAGCTCAACGGGTTTCTGGCCGGCGACTGGCACGAAGGTCTCAAGGAAGACGACGCAACGCCGCCCCTTTCGCCACCGCTTGAACTTGAATCGCGTTATCAACGCGATATCCCGTCTTCCAGTTCTCCCGAGCAGACCTACCACCGCAGCTTCGCTCTTGAGGTGCTGGCGCGTGCAATCAAGCAACTACGCAGCGAAGCACGCAAAACCGGGCATCTGGACATGTATGAGGCGCTTGAATCGTTCCTTGGTGCAGATCCCGGCCCAGGCATCTACGAGGACTTGGCGCAGCGCTTGAACAGCCGCCCATTGGCCCTGGTGGTCGCGCTCAAACGCTTGCGGCAGCGCTTTCGCGAACTGGTCGGCGAAGAGCTTGCCGACACCGTTACCTCGGCCGACGACATGATTTCCGAACAACAGGCGCTGCATGCCGTTTTGCGCCCGGCGCAGGAATGAACACGAACGCATCACCGCTTCAGGCGCTCGATGCCGATCCATTGGCCAGTTTGCGCATGCATGGCGCCGGGATCGCCGATCTGGCGTTCGGCAGCCTGTCACGCGGGGAATTGGCCGAGACCCATCGCCATCTGGCGCTGCTGCCGCCGCAATCGCTGGAACTGGATTTGCGCGATCCAACCCAGCGTCAGTTCGGCGATTACGAATTGCTGGAGATGATTGGCGAAGGCGGCATGGGTGTGGTCTATCGCGCACGCCAGATTTCGCTGGACCGCAATGTTGCGGTCAAACTGCTCGCTGCCGGGCCGTGGGCATCCAAGGAATTCATCGAGCGCTTCCGCCGTGAAGCGCAAAACGCCGCGCGCATGCAACATCCCAACATTGTCCCGATTTACGAAGTCGGCAGTGCCGAAGAGATGCATTTTTTCAGCATGAGCCTGATCGAGGGACCCAGCCTGGCTGCAATGATCAAGCGCGATGGCAAACTGCCAGCCGTGCGTGCTGCGCAACTTTTGCGCACGATTGCCGAAGCCGTCGATTACGCACATCGGCTGGGTGTGCTGCATCTGGATTTGAAGCCGGCCAACGTCTTGATCGACAACAACGGTCTGCCGCACGTGGCCGACTTTGGACTGGCGCGGCGTCTGGACAGCGCGCTGGCCGCCGACAACGACGAGATTTCCGGCACACCAAGCTACATGGCGCCCGAACAAGCGCAGGTGCGTACGCAGAAAATCACCCCGGCGACCGACATCTGGGGACTGGGCGCAATTGGTTACGAGCTACTCACCGCACGCCCACCGTTCCTCGGCGATTCACCGCAATCAACATTGAATCTGGTACTGCGAGGCGCCCTGCCCAGTCCCGCTCGTTGGGCCCCGGACCTGCCTGGCGATCTCGAAGCAATCATCCTCAAATGCATGGCGCGCGAAACCGGCGAACGCTATGCAAGC
Organism: Rudaea sp.; assembly: GCA_035703725.1. Lineage (GTDB taxonomy): Bacteria > Pseudomonadota > Gammaproteobacteria > Xanthomonadales > Rhodanobacteraceae > Rudaea. The sequence goes on along the minus strand of DASSXQ010000169.1, from coordinate 12,977 downwards.
GCACGCGAACTGGCTGACGATCTCGGACGCTTCCTTGAAAAGCGCCCGGTCAAGGCGCGGCCATTGGGGATCGCACAGCGTTTGTGGCGTTGGGCGCGACGCGAGCCGAAGCTCGCGGCCACGGCCTTGCTGGCGTTCGCGTTGTTGGCAGGTGGCCTCATCGCAACCACCCAACAATGGCGGCGCGCCGACACCAGCGCGATCAGCGCGCGGGGACACTTGTGGTCGGTGCGCGCGCAAGCGGCGCAGCAGGCGCTGGCCAATGGGGACGGGTTCCATAGCCTGCGTCCGCTGGTGGTCAATCTCGCCGAGATGGAAACTGCCGGTCAAGCCGGCGAAGTTGAAATCGAACGCGAGCGCATTGGCACAATTCTCGCCAATGCGCCGCAGCTTGTCGATCTTGCGCCGTTGCCAGCGGACGAGCGCGCCACCTCGCTAGCCATTTCGCCCGATGCGCGCCACTTCGCGGTCGCCACGATCGAGCGCTTTTGGGGCGGTAGCCGACATGTGCGGCAATACGATTTGGCAACGCTGCGGGAAATCTGGTCCACAGCCACCGATAATCGCTCGTTCCTGGGAGCCGGCGGCGACCATGGTGCACCCCATGGTGGCTTGCGTTATACCGCCGATGGACGATTCCTGCTGGTTTCGACCGTGGAACAGCCAGTGATCCCCGCGCCGCGCCGCTCGGACATGATTGCCATGGATGCGCGCGACGGTCGCGTTCTGTGGCCATCAACATTGCCGCGACGGCAAGCCGACATCATCTATGACGACAACGCGCGACTGGCGATGGTGCGTTGGCGTTCGGAAAAATCCTGGCGCTGGCCGGATACGGCTCAATTCCATCAAGTCGACGGTTGGCATCCGTTGGGGTCATTGCACAGCACCGCCACGACCCTCTCGGCAGACTTGTGGCTGCCGGCACCCGAGGAGAATGTGTGGTTGGGCACGCGCGATTCCGCACGCATCGCCCTGTATGAAGTGCCGAGCCTGAACACGCGTTGGCGGCTCGACTTGCCGCAGACCAGCCTGGTGCGAGCTTGGCGCTTCAGCCACGACGGCCGGCAAATTGCTCTGGGCAGCGTCGATGGAGCCGTGCGTGTGGTGGATGCGGTGAGCGGAAAGGCCAGAGTCTTGACCGCTTCCCCGGCTGCCCGCGTGCAGTGGGTCCAATTCAGCGCCGATGACCGCACCCTCTCGGCACTGGACGAGAACGGTTATCTGTGGACCTGGGACGTGGCTACCGGTGCATCGCGCAGCGCACCACTACATCTGCTGCGCAGCGAAATCGCGGTGGCGCGCATTCGCTACGCGGGTCCCACGCTGTTTGCCGGAGCCGTGCACGGTGCGGATGCCGAGCTGCGCTACGCCACATTGGCACCTCACGCGCCGTTCAACAACGAAGCCGTGTTGGGTACCGCACGCTTGCCAGGACTGACGCAGCTTGGCACTGCGTTCGATGTTTCCTTGCCCGCGCAGCGGCTGGTGACGGCCAGCAGCGGCAATTTGATCGAGGTCTGGAGATTGCCCGCGTCGCCGCTGTTGCAATTGCGTGCTGCGCCACTGCCGTCGCGACGACTTTCCTTCGATGGCAGGCAAGTCGTGTGCGTGGACGGCGACACGGTACGGGTCGTCGACGCCGCAACTCAACAGTCGCTGTCGCCACCGCTGCGCCATCCCGAGCCCATACGCTTTGCCGAACTGTCGACCGATGGCAACGCGCTGGTCACAATCGCTGGCCGCACAGTGCACGTGATCGATCCGAAAACATGGGATCTGCGCGGTGCGCCGATCCTGCTGGTGCAGACGCCACAAAGCGCGAGCTTCGCCGAAGCCGCAGCGGTACTGGTATTGACGACGTCAGAGTACGCCGGCAACGTCAAGCGTGAACGAATATTTCGCATCGATCTGGCCCGCGGTTCCTTGCAGGGGGCGGGGATACTCATGGAAGCGGTGACGCAAATGGAGATCGACCCACAAGGCCGTCATGCCTTGGTGATGACGGTAAACACCGAAAGTCACAGCCATGCGGGACCGCTGCTGATCGACTTGGCCAACGGCAAAGCGTCCTGCCAGCCCAAGCTGGTCGGGGTCAGGAATTTTGTCTTTGCACCCGATGGGCGCAGCGCCTGGTTCGATGTCGCGTTGAGCGGCACGTCGAGTTTGCACCGCTGGAACCTCGACACGTGCCGCGAATTGGCCGCCCATGATCGACGCCAGCGCGAAACCGTGACGCCGGTGCTGCTTGCCCGGCACGATGGTAGCGTTGTCGCCCACCGCGCCGGCAAACAAGCCATGCTTCGGGTTGGCGCCGACGGCCGGCAGGAAGCCGCGTTGGGCGATGCGGTCGCGGATACCATGTACACCTTCGCGCTGAGTACGGACGGAACCCGCGCTGCGTTTGCCACCCGCAATGCGGTGTACTTGATCGACGCACATCGGGGCAGACGCTTGTCCGCACCGCTGACCGTCCCGATTGCCGGCAGCGATGCGATCATCGCACTGGCTTTTTCCCCGGACGGGACCCGGCTGCTTGGGCGCACCATCAATGGTCGCTGGTTGTTCTGGGAACTTCCGCGCACCGAATTGACTGTGGCAACCCTGACACGGCTGGCGCGCGTGCTTGATCCGCTTCCATCCGATACGCTGTCCAAAGCAGACCTGGACGCGCTGCTCGCGCACCTGCATCAAGCCACCCGCGCACCGACCATGACGCTACCCGCCGCACTTGCTGCGCCACGCCCATTCCCACCGGTCGCCGGTGCCGAGGTCGATGCCCGCTTCGTGGCGCTGGATCTTGGGCCGGCCATCAATGTGCCGTTGGTGGGTGTGGTGTGGTCGGAGCCCAAAGCGCGCGGCGATCGACCCACACTGGCACCCGGGCTGCAACGTTTTCTGGGTGTGGATTACCGTGTCGACGGTGGCGTGCAGTTGAGCGGTGGCAGAACGGCGACTGCAATTGGTCCGGAACTGCACCGCAGTGTTGTCGTGCCGGTGCCCGGCGTCGTCGCAAAGCGCGTGCACGTACTTGCCTTCATGCACATTCCGATGAACCCAACGGAACCACCACGCGCGTTCGGCAATGTCGTGCTGATCGGTGCCGATCACCGGGAAACCCGCATCGAGATACGCACGATTCGTGATGTGGTCACGGATTTCGCGTCGGATATTGCCGCGCCGACCGCGCGCATTGCCTTCAGCGGCGTCAGCAGCTCGCTCGTGCGCAAAGGCGACAGTGTGGGACCACGGTCGAACGTGTACGCAGTGTCGCTTGACGTGCCTTCGACCGTCGGCGCGATCCACGGCCTGCGCTTCGAGGTTCCCGAGGGACAAATGGAAGCGCCACTATTTTTCGGCGCGACGGTGGAGCGCTGACTCGAGTTCGAGCGTGCCTGGAAATCATCAGGGACGGTTTCCATGAACGTCATTCGCACGTTTATCCATAACCGCAAGCGTGCACGTTCGGATTCCCCCGGTTTCAACCTGTCTTCGACAATCGCCGATCTGGCGGCCGCTCCGCGCGGGTTTGCAGCAGGCGTCGAACGCCGACTCGATCATGGCATCTCCGGGCCAGAACCTCTGGTCGCCACCGGACGTGCCAACGGAGGCGCCGTCACTCATGGCCCGAATTCAGGTGGCTACGCGGTCAACGAAGCCTATCTGGAGTTTGATATCCCGCGGGTCTCGGACGTGCCGTTCGCGCGACAGCAGGCCGTCAATCTTGCCAAGCGTCACTCGGACTATTCATCGCTCGGCAGTACAGATAATTCGCGTGTCGGGTTGCGCTGGAAGCCCACACGCGACCGGTTGATCGGATCGACTTGGGCGCCGGGGATTACGCGCGCCCGGTATTTTTGAGGCTTTTGGTCGCGCCGTGGATGGAGTACGCGGCGGTGTCTTCGACAGATGTGCCGGGAAGATATTGGTACTTGCACTATCGGCAGGCGTTTTGATCGGTGTCGTTGGTTGCTGCTTTTGCCCACCGACACGATGCTCTGCGGTGCCTCGCGACGGTCAATCCGCGCACACGAAACCTCCATGCAAACACCACGGGAACTCGTGCGCGGCACTGTGCAGGCGCTGCTATACTTCCCGGCTATCGCGAAACTGTGGAGTCGCCCATGCTCAACGAGATCAAACAAGACGCACAACAGCGCATGACCAAGAGCATCGATGCGCTCAAGCATGAGTTGCAGCGTCTGCGTACGGGCCGCGCCAATACGTCGCTGGTCGATCACCTGAAAGTCAATTATTACGGCACTGACGTGCCGATCAGTCAGGTCGCCAATATAGCCGTTGCCGACGCACGTTCGCTGGTCATCACGCCGTGGGAAAAGCCCATGGTGCAGGCAGTCGAAAAAGCCATCCTCGCATCCGATCTGGGCCTGAATCCGACTACAGCGGGTACCGTGATCCGCATCAACCTTCCCGCCTTGACCGAAGAGCGGCGCAAGGAATTGTCCAAACATGTCTCGCATGAAGGCGAGAACGCCAAGGTGGCAGTGCGAAATATTCGTCGCGACGCCATGCAGCAGATCAAGGAACTGCTCAAGGAAAAGCAGATAACCGAAGATGAGGAGCGACAGGCCGAAGATGCCGTGCAAAAACTCACCGATCAGTTCGTCAAGGAAGTTGACGTAGTCGCCAAGGCAAAGGAAGACGAATTGATGGCGCTGTAGCCGTGCGCAGCACATGGAGGCGAATCTGAATCCGACCGCGCCAGCGCCGCCGCCGGAAAGCGGGGAAAGTTCCACACCGCGGCTGCCGCGTCATGTTGCCATCGTCATGGACGGCAATGGACGCTGGGCCAGGCAACGTCATCGGCCACGCACTTTTGGTCATCGTGCCGGGCAGAAAGCGGTACGCGCTGCCATCGAATTCTGCCTGCGCAGCGGCGTTGGCGCGTTGACCTTGTTTGCCTTCTCCAGCGAAAACTGGCAACGCCCGAAGGCCGAAGTGGGTGCCTTGATGGAATTGTTCCTGAAGGCACTGGATCGCGAAATCGACGAGCTGCACGGCTACGGCGTGGCGGTGACCTTTATTGGCGATTTGTCGGCGTTCGCGCCGCAATTGCACCAGCGCATGCGCGCGGCGATGGAAAAAACCCGGAACAACGGCAAATTGGCGCTGAACATTGCGGTCAATTATGGCGGGCGTTGGGATATCGCGCATGCGGCGCGAACGGCTGTTGCCGCGGTGCAGCGCGGCGAATTGGCGGTCGAAGAAATTGATGAACGTCGCTTTGCCGGATTTTTGTGTCTGGCCGGACTGCCACCGGTGGACCTTTTCATCCGCACCGGCGGCGAGCAGCGCATCAGCAATTTCCTGCTCTGGCAAATTGCCTATAGCGAACTTTATTTCAGCAACGTACTCTGGCCGGACTTTGACGCTGCATGCCTGCAAGCGGCACTGGACGAGTTTGCAGGCCGCGAACGCCGCTTCGGCTTGACCGGCGAGCAGGCAGCGTTGCAACCTCACGCGACCACACAAGGGCATTCCCGCATGCGAGCAGAATTTTCCAGTCGCCGTTTCGCGTCAACGTGAGGGGCCCATGATGCAACGTGTCGTCACGGCGCTGCTGATAACACCGCCGGCAGTGGCGCTGGTGCTGCTGCTGCCTCAGCTCGGGTTTGCCGTGCTCGTCGCCGCACTTTCGTTAATGGCCTTGTGGGAATGGACGCGACTTTCCGGACTGCGCGACCGCCGCATCCGTGCATGCCTGTTGGCGTTGACCCTGGTGTTGTTTGCCGTGCTCTGGGTCTATCGCGCGACAGCGGTTGCCTGGCTGACCATCGTGATTGGCTGTGTCTGGTGGGTGGTGGCGCTGGCCTGGCTGCAGCGCTTCACCTTCGCGGCGGCTCGGACGCGGGAAAACACCGCGATCAAACTGCTCGCCGGTGGTCTGGCGGTGGTACCGGCATGGACGGCCATCGTGTTGATCAATGGCGATCCGCATTACGGATCGTGGTGGTCGCTGTTCGCACTGGCCTTGAGTTGGTCGGCCGACACGTTTGCGTATCTGGCCGGCAGCCGCTGGGGACGGCGCAAATTGGCTCCAAACATCAGCCCGGGGAAAACCTTCGCCGGCGTTTACGGCGCATTGATCGGAACCGCCGTATTTGCGACGATTTGCGGGTGGCTGCTTGGCGTTTCCATGCTGAAACTGCCGCTGTTCGTCGTTCTCGCACTGGTCTGCGTCGGATTTTCAATTGTCGGAGATTTGTTCGAGAGCCTGATCAAGCGTCACGCCGGAGTCAAGGATTCCGGTGCCATGTTCCCCGGACACGGCGGTGTCTACGATCGTCTGGATAGCGCTTTTGCCGTGCTGCCGATTTTTGCGGTTGGCAAGGCTTTGCTCGGGCTATGAGGCACGTCGCAATTCTCGGTGCCACCGGTTCGATCGGTGCCAGCGCGCTGGATGTGATTGCACGCCATCCGCAACGATTCAGCGCACGGATTTTGAGCGCCAACTCCAATATCGATGCCCTGCTCGCGTTGTGCAAACGCTTCCGGCCTGCGCTGGCGATCATTGCCGATTCGGCGTTGGAGCCCGCACTGCGCGACGGCTTGGTCGCGGCAAACCTGCCAACACGCGCCGCGTCGGGCGCGAGCGCCCTGATCGCGGCGGCGTCGGATCCCGAATGCGATACGGTCATCGCCGCCATTGTCGGCGCAGCCGGGCTGGAATCGACTTTGGCGGCAGCGCGCGCAGGCAAACGCCTGCTGCTGGCAAACAAGGAAGCCGTGGTGATGGCCGGGCCGCTGTTGCTCGATGCCGTGAATGCGGGCGGCGCCACGCTCATTCCGATCGATTCCGAACACAACGCCATCTTCCAATGTTTGCCGACCGATCCGAACGGGCACGGTCGTGCCGATTTGGTCCGTGCCGGTGTACGCCGCATATTGCTTACTGCCTCGGGCGGCCCGTTTCGCGGCAAGACCCGCAGTGAACTGGCAAGCATCACGCCCGATCAGGCCTGCGCGCATCCCAACTGGGTCATGGGCAGAAAAATCTCGGTGGATTCGGCCACGCTCATGAACAAAGGCCTCGAGGTCATCGAGGCGCATTGGCTGTTTGCTGCCAGCGCGGAGCAAATTGAAGTCGTGGTACACCCGCAAAGCACCATTCATTCGCTCGTTGAATACGCCGACGGATCGGTGCTCGCGCAACTGGGAAACCCGGACATGCGTACCGCCCTGGCGCACGCAATGGCTTGGCCGGAGCGGATCGATTCCGGCGTCGCGACCCTGGACCTGCTCAAACTGGCCCGTCTGGATTTCGAAGCACCCGACCGGGAAACCTTCCGCTGCCTGGATTTGGCCTATCGGGCACTGGCCACCGGTGGCACCACACCGGCAATCTTGAACGCCGCAAATGAGATTGCCGTGGCCGCGTTTTTGCAGGGTCATCTGCGCTTTCTGGACATCGCACGACTGATCCAGGCCACCCTGGAGGCAATGCCGGGTGTGCCTGCAATCGATCTGGATTCAGTGATTTACGCAGATTTAACCGCACGCGAACACGCACAACGTATCATGCGCTGCGCGTTCAGCTCGCCAATTGGCGACTAAACCGCACTGCGAGAAAGGGTGAAAGACGGATTGCGTTTATACTGTGAGGTCGGCGTCACCTGCGCTGATGCAAAATTGCGATAACAACCCGATGGGTCGCGGCTTGATGGCCCTTGAACCAAGGGGCTGCGCAAGTCAGGCATGTGCAAACATTCCCGGACTTGCAAACACGGCATCGACTTTTTCCGAGTGAAGGCGAATCAAACGAAATGAGTGAGTTTTTCGGTTCCGTGTGGTGGCTGCTGGTCACGCTCGGCCTGCTGATCACCTTCCACGAGTTCGGCCACTTCTGGGTGGCGCGACGGCTGGGGGTCAAGGTGCTGCGTTTCTCGATCGGCTTTGGCAAGCCGCTGTGGTCGCGCTTCGGGCGCGATGGCACGGAATACGCGATTGCGGCCATTCCACTCGGCGGTTACGTCAAGTTCCTCGACGCACGCGAATCCGACGATCCGCAGACTGCCGCGCACGAACCCGGTGAATTCAATGCCGCACCGGTGTGGCACCGTATCGCCATTGCCGCGGCCGGGCCCGTGTTCAATATTCTTTTCACCATTGTCGCGTTCTGGGCCATGTTCGTGATCGGCCGCCCGGATTTCCAGCCAATCGTTGCCGCGCCGCAAGGCCTCGCCGCCGCGGCAGGCTTGCACGCGGGTGATCGCATCGTGTCGGTGGCCGGCACCGCAGTCGATTCCTGGAGCGCGGCCATGCTCGGTGTCGGCGAAGCGGCGATGCTGCATCGCGACGTCACCATCGAAACTGCGACCCCGAACGGGACGGTGTCCACGCATGTATTGGCGCTGAGCAAATTGCAGTCGGATATTGTCGGCAGCGACGAGACCTTCGATACAATTGGTTTGCGTCTGCGCGCAATGCCCATTGTTGGCGAAGTAACCGATGGCCCGGCGCAGCGTAGCGGCATGCGTTCGGGTGACAAGATTTTGAGCATCAACGGCGTGCCGATAAATGACGTTGCATCGGTCAGCTCGACCATCGGCGCACAAGCCGCAATCAACCCTCAACTCAAAATCGAAGTCGAGCGCGACAACAAGCGCATGACGCTGAATGTGACTGCCGAGCAACACCCGAGCAACAGCAAACACTGGATCATCGGCATTGGCGTTCGCGGCAGCGGCCAGCCCGCACTTGAACACTACGGCCCATTGCGCGCCGTGAATGCGGCGCTGCGTGAAACCTGGCATACCACGCGCAGCACTTTCACCATGATTGGCAGCATGCTCAGCGGACAGGCATCGGCGAAAAACCTGTCCAGCGTCATCAGCATCGCGCAGGTGGCAAATGCGTCGGCGCAGATGGGGCTTGCCTGGTTTCTGTCGTTTCTGGCAGTGATTTCGTTGAGCCTGGGTATACTCAATCTGCTGCCGATTCCGCTTCTGGACGGCGGCCACTTGCTGTTTTACCTTGTCGAACTGGTCAAAGGCAGCCCGGTGAGCGAGCGCGTGATGGTTGCAGGACAATATATCGGCATCGTGCTGCTCGCGGGGCTGATGAGTTTGGCGTTCTACAACGACATCGCACGCCTGATTGCCGGTTGAATGCGAGCAAGCAGGATTTATCCGAATCACTCGACACACAAGCACGTTGAATCAATGGCCGGGACAGGAAAACCGGCGAGGTGGAACTGAATTTCCGCCGAATGCGCAACGGACTCGCGCGAGGAATACAAAAACAACGACTCCGCGAGCACACTGGCGCGGGGATGAATATCCACAACTTTTATGGAAGTGACGATGAAGCGTATCGCCGCCCTTGTTTTGCTTGCGTGCATGGCTGCGCACGCCCATGCGTTCGAACCGTTCGTGGCATCGGATATCCGCCTGGATGGTCTGCAACGCATCTCCGCCGGCACGGTATTTACCTACCTGCCGCTGGAAAAAGGTGATCGCATTACGGACGAGCGCGTCGAGCAGGCCATTCGCGCGCTGTACAAGACCGGATTTTTCTCCGACGTGCAAGTGTCCAGGCAAGGCGACATCCTTGTCATCAACGTCAAGGAACGCCCGGCAATTTCCAAGATCGAAATCAAGGGCAACAAGGATCTGAAAACCGACGATCTGCTCAAGGGTCTGAAAGACATCGGATTGGCGGACGGCGAACCGTTCGACCGCCTTTCGCTGGACCGCATCACCCAGGAGTTGACCCGCCAGTATTACAACCGCGGCAAATATAACGTCACCGTCAAACCGACCGTGGTTGGCCTGGATCGCAATCGCGTGGCGCTTTCAATCGTCATTGCCGAAGGCAAGGTGGCGAAGATCAAACAAATCAATGTCGTCGGCAATCATGCCTTCACCGAAGCGCAAATTCGCGACGATTTCGAATCCGATACAACCAACTGGACATCGTGGTATTCGAAAGACGATCAGTACTCGCGCGAAAAATTGTCCGGCGATCTGGAAAAACTCAATTCGTATTATCTGGATCGCGGCTACGTCGACTTCAGCATTGATTCCACTCAGGTCAGCATCAGCCCGGACAAACGCGCAATGTACCTGACTGCCGATGTGACCGAAGGCAATATCTACAACATCGGCGACATCAAGCTTACCGGCGATCTGGTCATCAACGAAGCCGACATGGCAAAACTGCTGCGCTTGCACACGGGCGAGATTTTCTCGCGCAAGAAGCTCGAACAATCCGCACGTGCGATGACTGCCGTCCTGTCGAACATCGGTTACGCGTTCGCGCAAGTCACGCCGATTCCGGCCGTGCATCGCGACAAGCGCACGGTGGACATCAATTTCTTCGTGGATCCGGGCAAGCGCGTGTACGTGCGTCACATCGTGTTCAAGGGCAACGCCAGTACCGAAGACGAAGTGATGCGCCGCGAAATGCGCCAACTTGAAGGGGCATGGTACTCACAGGCCGCCATTGACCGCTCGAAAGTACGTCTGCAACGACTGGGTTATTTCAAGAAAGTCGACATCACCACACCCAAGGTGCCAGGTACCGATGATCAGGTGGACGTGGATGTTACCGTCGAAGAAACCTCTTCCGGTGCGTTTACCTTTGGTTTGGGCTACTCGCAAGTCTATGGCCTGGTCCTGAGCACGTCCGTGTCGCAAAACAACTTCCTCGGTACCGGCGACCGCGCCGCGCTGACGTTGTCCAAGAGCGACTTCTCGACCAACTACCAGTTGTCCTACTATCAACCGTATCTGACCCCGGACGGTATTGGACTTGGCTACAACCTGGCTTATTCCAAGCAGTTTCAGCAGCAGGCAAACCTGGCCAACTATCAAAGCAATACCGGGTCGTTCTCCACCTATATTGGCGTACCGGTTTCCGAAACCGATACAGTGAACCTGCAAGTGGGTGTCAGCAAGACCCAGATTCTCACCGGTTACAAACTGCCGCAGTTCGACGCGGAGGGCAATCCCGTGCTCGATGCGAATGGCAAACCGATTCTGTACGACGTTTACACGGCGCCACAACCGATCGTCGATTACATCAAGGCGATCAATCATTACACCTTTCATGAGGCGACGATCCAGGCGTCCTGGGCGCATGACACACGCAACAAGTTTTTCAATCCCACCCATGGTTCGCTGCAACAATTTTCCGCCGAACTTGCCCTGCCCGGTTCGACGGTCGAGTACTACAAACTGGTCTACAAATACGAACAGTATGTGCCGGTAACCGAAGCATTGACCATGATGGGTGCGGCTACCATTGGCTACGGCAACTCTTATCGCGGTGCCGATGGCATCGATCCGCAGACCGGTGACCCCGTGAAAGTGAATGGTCTGCCGTTCTTCGAAAATTTCTACGCCGGTGGCGTTTCCGATGTACGCAACTTCCGCGACAACACCCTCGGCCCGTATGTGTTGTCGCCATCACCAAGCTGTACGGCCGTGTCCACCAGCGTCTACTGTCGCCAGCCGCTGGGCGGCAACCTCAAAACCGTCGCTTCGGCCGAGCTGATCTTCCCCACACCCTTCGTCAAGGACGATACCGCGACCCGACTTTCCTGGTACGTCGATGTTGGTAATGTATTCAATCAGAACAATCCCGCGCTCGGCAATGGCCTGTACAACGACGATGGATTTTCGTTTGGTGACTTGCGCGTTTCCACCGGCATATCGTTGCATTGGCGCGCGCCCGTGGGTCCGATCGTCATCAATCTGGGGCGCCCGATCCGCAAGAAGCCCGGCGACATTGGCGAAACCTTGCAGTTCAATTTCGGCACGACGTTCTAAAGCGAGGTTAAGATAGGCGTAACCGCGCCCGCCAATGCAGTGCGTGGTACGACAGAGGCAACCAGCGAGGCCGGAAGTTGTGAGGGAGCGTGCAGGCGGACGATTCAGACTCTACATATGCCTGCTGGCGCTTTTGCTGTTGCCGGTGCTGGGCCTGGCACAGACGTCCGTGGGCAAAGTCGGATACGTTGATCTCAAGCGCCTGATCGACAACGCCCCGCAAATGATCGCCAGCCACGCGCAATTGCAAAAGGAATTCGCGCCGCGCGATGCCGCACTCAAGGCCGACCAGACGCACCTGGTCGAACTGCAGAAGAAGTACGCACGCGACAACGCGATCATGAGCGCGGCGGACGCCGACGCAATGAAGCGCCAGATCGATACCCTTGACCGCTCAATCAAACGCACGCGCGATAGCCTGCGTGACGAACTCAATGCACGCGCCACGGCCGAACGTGATCGCATCTGGCGCCAGATCAACAATACGGTCGTCGAATATGCCCGCAGTCAAGACTTTGATTTGATCGTTCCCAGCCCGGTTGTCTATGCCAGTCCGCGCATCGACATCACCGACGCGGTACTGGAACGCTTGCGCCACGCCAAACCGGATGGGTCGACGACACCATGAGCGCGGCACACACGCATACATTGTCGGATTTGGCTGCCCGTTTCGGACTGCAATTGCGCGGCGACGGCGGTCTGGAAATCCACGGTGTCGGCACATTGGCGAAAGCAACGCCGCAACAACTGAGTTTTCTGTCCAACCCGCACTACCGCGGCCAACTTGCCGATTGCGAGGCGGGCGCCATCGTCGTGCAAGCCGAGGTCGCTGCAGATTGTCCCGGCGCCTGTCTGATTGCTGACGATGCCTATGTCGCATTTGCCAAAATTGCGGCGCTGTTCGACCGTGTTCCCCCACTCGTGCGCGGCATTCACCCCACGGCAATCGTCGCGCCCGACGCAATGATTGCTGCCGACGCCTGTATCGGACCGGGTTGCGTGATTGAACAAGGCGCTCGAATCGACGCGGGTGCGATGATTGGACCACACTGCATCGTCGGCCATCGTTGCCATGTCGGCCCCCATACCCGCCTGATTGCACGCGTTACCCTGGTGCGTGATGTGCATCTGGGCAAACGGGTTCTTGTGCATCCCGGCGCGGTGATCGGCGCGGATGGTTTCGGG
>DASSXQ010000146.1:0-8169 GCA_035703725.1 Rudaea sp. | reverse complement strand
CCGCGCAAACCAGCGCACGCGTGCTGGAACTTCCCCACGACGTCGGCGACAGCGTTGCCGAGGGCGACGTGCTGGTGCGCTTCACCGATATCGAGCAGCAGTCCGGTCGACGCGGCGCGCAAGCCGCCGTGGCTGCGGCTCGCGCCGAATACCGCGATGCGCAGGCCAACTGGAAACGCACCGACGAAATCTTCACGCGCGGGTTGATCGCGCACGCGCAGCTGGACAGCGCGGTCGCCCGTCGCGATGCGGCTCGCGCTGCACTGACCTCGGCCGAAGCCGCATCGCGCAGCGCCGGTCAAGTTGCGGATTACACCACGGTGCGCGCGCCGTTCGCCGGCGTAATCACGCACCGGTTTGTGCATGTCGGCGAGGCGGTGCAATCGGGCCCGCCTGCCCCGCAGAATCTGATCGCGATTGCCGCACTCGATGCATTGCGCGTCGAGGTCAGCGTACCGCAGAGCGCCATCGCCGCAATCCGAAAATCGGGTGACGCTTCGGTGTTGCGCGACGACAGTCCGCGCATCCATGCGGACAAGCTCACCGTGTTTCCGTACGCCGATCCGGCGACACACACCGTCCGCGTTCGCATCCAATTGCCGGCGGGTACGACGGGACTGTATCCGGGCATGACGATCAAAGTCGCCTTTGCCATCGGTGCAGCAAAGCGTCTGCTGGTGCCGGCCAGCGCGCTGGTCCAGCGCAGCGAAATCAGCGGCGTGTACGTCGTTGGCGCCGATCATTCGGTCAGCCTGCGCCAGTTGCGATTGGGGCATCGCGATACCGACAAGGTCGAGGTGTTGGCTGGATTACGCGCAGGCGAACGCATTGCACGCGATCCGGGCGCAGCGGCACGGTATTTGACCAAGCTGCACGCTGCAGACACGCGCACGCCATGAATGTGCCGCCGTTGGGCTTTGCCGGCCGCGTCGCACGCGCCTTCCAGGCGCACCCGTTGACGCCAATTCTGGCAATTGCGGCATTGTTGCTGGGCATGCTTGCGCTGATGATCACGCCGCGCGAGGAAGAACCACAGATCGACGTGACCATGGCCAACGTGATCGTGCCGTTTCCCGGTGCCAGCGTGCATGACGTGGAGAACATGGTCGCCTCGCCGCTGGAACAGCGACTCGCCGGCATTCAGGGCATCAAGCACATTTATTCGGCCAGCCGCCCGGGTGTGGCGTTGTTGACGGCGGAGTTCAAGGTTGGCGTGCCGCGCCAGACGGCACTGGTGCGTTTGTACAATCAGGTCTTTCAGCACCGCGATTTGTGGCCGCCGAATCTCGGCGTGGGCCAACCGCTGATCCGCGCGCTGGGTATTGACGATGTTCCGGTAATGGCATTGACGCTATGGACCGACGACGCGGATCGCGGCGCAACCGAGCTTGCCGAAGTCGCGCATACACTCGAAACCGAGATCAAACACATTCCCGGCACGCGCGATGTGTACACCATCGGCGCGCCGGATCGCGCCGTGGTGATTGAACTGGACAGCGCAAAAATGGCCGCTTACGGTCTGGCGATCGGCGATCTTGAACAATCGCTGCATGCCGCCAATAGCGTGACCCAGGCCGGTGACCGCGTGACCGATGACCACAACATCCCGGTCACCGCCGGCACCTTCGTTGCCGATGCCGACGAATTCTCGCAATTGGTGATTGGACTCAAGCACGGCCAACCCGTGTTTTTGTCTGATGTTGCCCACATTCGGCGCGGCGCGGATTTGCCGAACAGCTACGCGTGGTTCGGTACGCCGCGCGACAAAGGTGGCCCGGCAACCGGAATGGCACCGGCGGTGACGCTGGCAATCACCAAGTTGTCCGGCACCAACGCCGCCGACATCACCGCAGCAGTGCAGCAGCGCATCGAGCGCCTGCAAGGCACGCTGATACCGGCCGGCGTGCACGCCGTCGTGACCCGCGACTACGGCCAAACCTCCACCGCGAAAGCAAACCTGCTCATCCACAAGTTGATTTTTGCCACGCTTTCGGTGGTACTGCTGGTACTGCTCACGCTAGGCTGGCGCGAAGCCATCGTGGTGGGTTCGGCCGTCATCATCACGCTGGCGTTGACCTTGTTCGCGTCCTGGGCAATGGGCTTCACCATCAACCGCGTGTCGCTTTTCGCATTGATTTTTTCGATCGGCATTCTGGTTGACGATGCAATCGTCGTGGTCGAGAACATCCACCGCCACATGGCACTGGGTGGGCGCACGCTGCGCGCGGCAATTCCGCAGGCCGTATCCGAAGTGGGTGGGCCGACCATCCTTGCCACCTTCACCGTGATCGCGGCGCTGCTGCCGATGGCATTCGTGTCCGGTTTGATGGGGCCGTACATGCGACCGATCCCGATCAATGCGTCGGCCGGCATGTTGCTGTCGCTGGCAGTGGCGCTGGTGGTGACGCCATGGCTGGCGTTGAAGTTGCTGCAGCGTCATCAGCCGCCATCTGCGCAGGACGCGCCCGAAACTTCACGCAACACTGTTCTGCTGCGTGGATTCCAACGCGTGATGTCCCCTTTCATCGGCGATACGCGTTCGGCTCGGCGGCGGCATTTGCTGTTCGCCGCCATGGGCGTGCTGGTGCTGGCCGCAGTAGCCCTGGTCGCGTTGAAAGCCGTGACCATGAAAATGCTGCCGTTCGACAACAAGTCGGAATTTCAGGTGGTCGTGGACATGCCGGAAGGCAGCACGCTGGAATCCACCAACGCGTTGCTGCAACAGCTCGGTCTGGCCGTGGCCAAGGTTGCCGAAGTGAAAAACTTTCAGGGCTATGCGGGCACTGCCGCACCCATCACCTTCAACGGGCTCGTGCGCCAGTACTATCTGCGCGCGGGGCCGTTGGACGGCGATCTGCAGGTAAATCTGGTCGACAAGCACGATCGCGACCGTCACAGCCACGCAATCGCATTGGCGGTGCGCCCGATGTTGCAAAAAATCGCGCAACCGTATGGCGCGTCGCTGAAGATTGTCGAGGTGCCACCGGGCCCACCCGTGCTGGCGCCCATCGTTGCGGAGATTTACGGACCCGATTACCCGACGTTGCGCCGCATCGCGCTCGGACTGAAACACGATTTCCATTCCGATCCGGATCTGGTGGACATCGATACCAGCGTCGAGGCCGATTCGCCGCGCGAGGTCATCGTGGTCGATCGCACGCGTGCTGCGCGTCTGGGCCTGAACCAGACCGACATCGCACAAGCTTTGCGCGCGGCGTTATCGGGCGAGGATGCCACCTACCTGATGGACGGCCATTCGCGCTATCCGGTACCGGTGCGTTTGCGCCTTTCCGCCGGCGACCAGGCATCGTTGTCGCAGTTGCTGGCGTTGCGCATACGCGGACGCGCCGGTGCGCTGGTGCCGTTGTCGGAAGTGGTGTCGGCACGCAAAGCCAACTGGGAAAAGGCGATCTACCACAAGGACCTGCTGCCCTACACTTACGTGACCGGCGACGATGCCGGCGATACCGACAGCCCGCTGTACGGCATGTTCGCCATGGTCGCAAAACTTCATCACGACAAAGTTGCCGACCACATGCTGGCCCAAAATTTCGTCACGCAACCCGTGGATCCGGCCGGCTACGCCGTGAAATGGGATGGCGAATGGCAAATCACGTATGAAACCTTTCGCGACATGGGCATCGCGTATTCCATGGGCTTGCTGCTGATTTATTTGTTGGTTGTGGCTCACTTCAAGCGCTACGTCGTGCCATTGATCATCATGGCACCGATTCCCTTGACGGTGATTGGCGTGATGCCGGGCCATGCGTTGCTTGGCGCGCAATTCACCGCGACATCGATGATCGGCATGATTGCGCTGGCCGGCATCATCGTGCGCAACTCGATCCTGCTCATCGATTTCATCAACCTCGCACTGGCTGCCGGACGGCCGCTGGGCGAAGCGGTGATTGATGCGGCGGCAGTGCGCGCCAAACCCATTGCCTTGACCGCACTCGCGGCGATGATCGGCGGATTTTTCATCCTCGACGATCCGATCTTTCAGGGTCTGGCGGTATCGCTGATTTTCGGCATTCTCGTTTCCACCGTGTTGACCCTGCTGGTGATTCCGCTGCTGTACTACGCATGGTTGGGGCATCATCCGTTGCCCGTCGCGCCCACCGACGAAGGAATTTCCGCCGCAGCGAATCTCGAACAGTGACTGTCAGGGAATCTCTGCGCGCGGCTGCGCAGAGGCTTCTTACCGGCGCGATACGTTAGGGTCGCCGGAAACGTACCAACGCCACGGTTCGTGCG
This sequence comes from Rudaea sp., assembly GCA_035703725.1. Taxonomy (GTDB): domain Bacteria; phylum Pseudomonadota; class Gammaproteobacteria; order Xanthomonadales; family Rhodanobacteraceae; genus Rudaea. The sequence goes on along the minus strand of DASSXQ010000146.1, from coordinate 3,915 downwards.
CGGCGCGACTCACGCCGATACGCCCGGTCGTGACCACTTCAGTGGGCGGCGGCGTGCCATCATCAACGATGCGAAAGCCGCCCGTGCCGGTTACCAGATCGACGCCGTCATGTATGCCGCTGATGCCCATCGCTTGCGTCAGCCGCGCCGGTCCACTGCATAAATCACGGTCCCGATGCGCCTTGGGCCGCAGTGCGCGCATCGCCTCCAATCCCGACAGCGGGGCCAATGCGCGAATCAATACGCCGATGCCTTCGTCGATTTCACCGCAAACGGTGTTGCAGCACCAATGCATGCCGTACGTGAAATACACATACATTTTTCCGGGCGGGCCAAACATCGTCGCATTGCGTGCGGTTTTGCCACGATAGGTATGCGCAGCAGGATCGCTGGATCCGCAATACGCTTCGGTCTCCACAATCCGGCCACTGCGCCCATCGGCACCGATCAGAACCTTGTTCAGCAGGGCCACCGCAACCACGCGCGAATCGCGTCGAAAAAACGCGCGCGGCAATGGTTTGAAGTGGGGTTTTTTCGAGTTCATCGGATGCTTCCAGTCCACGCCACGTCAGCGCATGGCTGGTTCCGATGTTGTGGCCGGAATCGTACAATCAAGTTTGGTTTCAACGCGACGCAAACAAGGCTTGCGCATCCGCATAAGTGAAGTCCGCAGCCAAACTGTCAAAGCTGCCACTCGCGCGCATCTGCATCGCGGCCTTGTCGATGGCGGCAAACGCCAGTGTGGTCAATCGCGTGGCCGTGCTCACGCGTGCAACACCGATTCGGGCCAGCTCGCGCAGGTCCGGCATGCCGGGCCCGGCTGCCACGTTGACGGGCGCATCAACGGCGCGAACAAATGCTTGCAGCGTATCGTGATCTGTCAATGCAATCGGGAAGATGCAATCGGCGCCAGCGGCAAGGTAGGCACGCGCGCGCTGCAAAGCTTCCGGCAAATGCGTGTTGGCTGACGATCCCGTTTCGTGCATCCAGACATCCACACGTGCATTGATCACGATCGGCACGCCACTCGCCGTTGCCGCCAGGCGCGCCGCGGCAATCCGCTGCGCCGCATCGTCGAGCGCACGCAGCGGGCCATGACCTGGCATGCCGTCTTCCAGATTGATACCCACGGCGCCCGCCGCAATTGCCGCTTGCACGGACATGGCGATTGCCTGCGGGAATTCACCGTATCCGGTTTCCATATCGACGGTTATCGGCACGCTGCAAACGCGGGTGATGCGCGCAATGGCATCGACGACCTGCGCCAGCGGCATGTGTTCGCCGTCGGCATACCCCAGCGACCAGGCCATGCCTCCACTGGTCGTTGCTACCGCTGCAAAACCGCGTTCTTCAAACAGCCGCGCCGTACCGGCGTCCCATGCATTGGGCAGCAGCAGGATTTTGCCCGGATCATGCATCTGCCGAAACAATTTCGCCCGCGCGACCTGTTGGCTTGCGTCCATCGATTGCCACCTGCAAAATTCAAATGCACTTTTGGAATCTCTGCATGGGCCCACGCGGGGCCAAGCAGACGTTCGTCGTGTGGATGCAGTGTTACCGCAATATTCCGTCGCGGCAACCCGCATGCGGATCATGCGCGTCATGTGCCTTGCGCAGCAGCTCGCCGCTTTCGCTCAACAGGGTTGGCGCCAGGGCGCCGTTGAAGTCGTCGATCAATTCGTCGCGCTGGCGTTGTTGCACACGCTGGAACGGATCGTCGAGCACGTTGCGGTATTTTTCAAGCAGCGCCAGCAACCCTTCCGCGGCCACGGTGATGTTGGCATGCAATTGCGGCGATTGCGCAAACTGCCGCCCGACCAGGGCCGGTCTCAATCGATGAATCGGGGAACTCGGACGTACACGTTTCTGCATATCCGCAAAAAATGTTGGGCATGGCCATGCTGCAACTGCACGGATTGCCGGCCGCATTGGCCGTTGTCGCGAATCTTGTCGTCTTCCGAATCGAAATTTCAGTGCAGGCTGGTGCCGAGCCACTGCCAGCTTACGTGACCGAAACAATGCCGTCGGCATGCGTGAGGCGTTCCACGATCATGCGCTGGAACGGTTTCAGGTGAGCGCCCGCGACCAGCGCCAGTTTGCGCGCAATGCGCGCGGGACGCCGATCATCGGTATACAAATTGGCCAGCATCTGCGTGGCGAGGTATAGCGGCAACGTGGCGCGCCTGTGCCGGCGTGCGTAACGGCGAAGTACGCGCGGGTCCCATATCGGAATTCCGCCCGCGAGTGCTGCGCGCACCTGCCGCGCAAGTGTGGCCTGCCCAAGCAGGCCGAAATTGAATCCATGTGCGGTGACCGGATGCATGCCCACCGCCGCGTCGCCGATCAATGCCAGGCGATCGCTGCAAAAGCGGCGCGAATACACGCCAACCAGCGGATAGGCACAACGCGGACCCGCCACGCTCATGTCGCCCAGACGCCCCTGGAAGCGCGTGCGCATCTGCGCGCCGAGCCGGGCATCGTCCAGCGCCAGCAATGCTTTCATCTGTTGTGGTTCAAGCGTGACGACCACCGATGACGTGTGCGCATCATGCAAGGGCAACAATGCCAGCGTCTGGCCGAAGGCAAACCATTCCCATGCCGTTTGTGCATGCGGCAATTCGTGACGCATGCGGCAAACCAGCATGGTCTTGCCGAAATCATGCATGCTGGCGCTGATGCCGGCATGGCGCCGTGTTTCCGAAAAGCGACTGTCTGCAGCCACCAGCAAACCGGCGCGCAAGGTTTCGCCGTTGTCCAGCTCAACCTCCACCCCGGTGTGATCGCGCCGCGTGGCGACGACATTCACGCCACTGATGCAACTCACTTCGCCAAGTTGCGCCACTGCAGCAAACGCTGCCCGGCGAATGGCATGGTTGGGCAACAACCAACCCAGTTGCTTGCCACCATCGGTTGTGTCTCGAAACATCAATCCTTCGTGATCGTTGCCGTTGATGACCTTGGCATCGCGTAACGTGCTGATTTCATCGGCGTGCAGACGCTCCCACAGCCCAAGTTCTCCCAGCAACTGGCGCGAACGATGGGTGATTGCGATCTCCCTGCCATCATCGGCAGGCTTGCGCAGCGCCGATTCGGGTTGGCGTTCAACCAATGCGATACGCAAGCCACTGCCAGCCAATGAGCGTGCGAAACAAAGACCGGCCGGACCGGCACCCACTACCACGAGATCGAATGACATTTCGAGTCCTCTCAGGATTGGGCCGGCAGCACGCGCAGCAATGGAGAAACCGTCGGCACGCTCGCACGCGCTTCCATGGACGCAAGAAACCGCCATGCGTACAGCAAGGTCACAAGCAGCAACCCGGTATAGCCCACGCCGGCCAGCAGATACGGCAAGGTCGGGTCGCCATCGACACGTACACGCGGCAAATTGAAGCTGAGCAGTCCCAGCGTGATGATCACGCCAAACACCCACATCATCAGCAGCCAGATACCGGCCTCGAACCCACTCAATGGACGATTCCAGCGAGTACTGCCGTGGGCGACTTCAGCTCCGCCATGCGCATCCATCCCTGCCGGCACGCTGACGCGACGACCCAGGGTGATCAAGTCGTAGGCGACGACGAGTGCGCCCACCGCAAAGACCAGACCAAACAGCGGCAACAGCAACTTGAACACACCCATGGCGGGAGCCACGTCACCGCCGAACCAGTGCAGTCCGAGAATGCGGTACACATAAATCTGCACGGTGCCGCCAATATCGAAAGAGAACGCCAACCCAAGCACGCCGATGAGCACAAGCCAGAACCCCAACTTGCCCAAACGCTGATCGTAATTCGTCACCTTGCGCATGATTGGCACGGCGTAATAGGCAGCGGCAATTCCCAACATGCCAAAGGTGCCAAACAACGCCAGATGACCATGCCCGGCCGTGACCCAGGTTCCGTGCGACCATAC
>DASSXQ010000123.1:0-17527 GCA_035703725.1 Rudaea sp. | reverse complement strand
GCAAATCGAGTTGCGCATCATGGCCCATTTGTCCGGTGATTCCGGGCTGTTGGCGGCGTTTCACGGCAATCAGGATGTGCACCGTGCCACGGCCGCAGAGGTTTTTGGCGTACCGCCCGAACAGGTCGATGCAAATCAGCGTCGCGCGGCAAAAGCCATCAACTTCGGATTGATGTACGGCATGAGTGCGTTTGGTCTGGCGCGGCAACTGGGCATTGGTCGCAGCGAGGCGCAGGAGTACATCGGACGCTATTTTGAGCGCTATCCCGGCGTGCAGACGTTCATGCACGCGACACGCGAAGCCGCACATCGCGACGGTTATGTCGAAACCCTGTTTGGACGGCGTCTGTATCTGAACCAGATTTCCTCGCGCAATCAGGGCCAGCGTGCCGGCGCAGAACGTGCCGCGATCAACGCGCCCATGCAGGGTACGGCCGCCGACATCATCAAGCGCGCCATGATTGCCGTGGATGCGTGGCTGCAGCCGCAAGGCGACGTGGCACGCATGGTGATGCAGGTACACGACGAACTGGTGTTTGAAGTCCGCGACGATTGCGTCGATGTCGTCAGCGCCGGTGTGCGCGAACGCATGGCCGCCGCGGCAAAATTGAATGTGCCGCTGGTAGTGGATATCGGCGTTGGCGCCAATTGGGATCAGGCGCATTGACGCTTGCGTTCCAGCCCGCACCCCAAGCCGGTTGGGGTGAGAGGCAGTGCTTGGTATTCCCTCAGTCATTCCGCAGCGCGATGCCGCATGGAGCATCGCGTGGTGTCTTGCGATTGAGGCAATGCGTGGCTTGCGCGCACCCGGGATTGTTTCGACAGAATGTGCAAATGCATCCGCGCCGCGAGAACGTGAATTGAGCGGATGAATGAAAACTGAATCAGCAAAAATTCCGTCAGAACCCGAATTGAACTTTCATCACGCCGCCCCATCTCACTGTACAGGTGCACGCAACGGCACCTGGTTTACTCACCTCCCTGAGTGAACCTAGAGAGGATCGATCCCTCCCCAGGTCGATCTTCAGCCCCGGAGGCTCCCCCCTAAGCCTCCGGGGCATTTTTGTTCATGCGTACTGCGATACCGGGCATCGCGCCGCGGTTCGTACACGAACAGTCGCCGCCAAACTGCGCCGCGCACGTGCACCATCAATCGTTCAGGCCAGAAAGCCGCCGTCCACGGTGAAACTGGCTCCGGTAACGTAACTGGCCGCAGGCGAGCACAGGAACGCAATCATGGGCGCAATTTCATCGGGTTGCGCGGTTCGGCCGAGCGGGATCATGCGCAACAAGGGTTTGAGGATATCCGGGTTTTGCGTGAGCGCACTGGCAAATTTCGTTTCGGTCAGGCCCGGCAGTACGGCATTGACGCGGACGCCCGATGGTGCCAATTCTCGCGCGAAGCTTTCCGTCATCGACACGATCGCCGCCTTGGTCATGGAGTACACAGCTTGTCCGGGAGCAGCTCGACGCGCATTGACCGACGCGACATTGACGATTGCCCCTCCCCGCTCGCGCATGCTGCGCGCGGCCAGAACCGACACGTGAAAATAGCCGCGAATATTGACTTGCACGGTTTTGTCGAACGCAGCCAGATCCATTTCCAGCGTTGGTCCGAAATACGGATTGGCCGCGGCATTGTTGACCAGAATGTCCAGCGACAAGCCACTCGCGGCAATCTGATCGAACAGGTCTTGGATCGAAGTGCCATCGCCGATATTGGCTGCGTACGCCGTGGCCGCGCCACCTTCACCACGAATCGCGCCGGCAATTTTCTCGCAAGCGTCGAACTTGCGGCTGGCCACGATCACGTGAGCCCCACAGCGGGCAAGCAAATGTGCCGTCGCAGCCCCGATACCCCGGCTGGCACCGGTAATCAACGCAGTCTTTCCGCGAACATCAAACAGGGTTTCGGGATTCATCTGTAGTCCACGTTGCACTGGAATACAATGCACCATAGCAAACCTCGGAGGTTGCATGAATCAAAAACGCGTGCTCATCACCGGTGCCGGCAGTGGTCTGGGACGTGCTTTGGCTTTCTGCTTTGCCGAAAACGGCTGGCGTGTGGCCTGTGCGGATGTGCGCGTGGATCATGCTCACGAAACGGTTCGATTGATCACCGAATTCGGCGTCGGCGCCATGGCGCTTGCCGTTGATGTTGGCAACGACGATTCGGTCGACGCGTTGCGCGACGAAGTGTTGGCGGCATGGGATGGCGTGGACGTAATCATCAACAACGCCGGCGTCGCATCGGCTGGAACGGTCGCGCAGGCATCGCTGGACGATTGGCGCTGGACGCTCAACATCAATTTGATGGGCGTGGTCCGCGGTTGTCGCGCATTTCTGCCGATACTCATGGAGCAAGGCGCGGGCCGCATCGTGAACATCGCCTCGTTTGCCGGAATTGCCAATGCACCGCGCATGGCCGCCTACTCGGCGAGCAAGGCTGGTGTTATTTCTCTGTCGGAATGCCTGCGCGGCGAACTTGCACTGGCCAATAGCGCAGTGAAAGTCTGTGTTGTATGTCCGGCGTTTTTCCAGACCAACCTGATGCAAAGCTCACGTGCGCCACAAGCCGACAAGGCACTGGCGAGCAAACTCATGCTCGCGGCGACGCAAAGCGCGGATGACATTGCAGCCATCATCTTTCGCGGCGTCATGCGTGGTGAATTCCTGATTCTGCCAACCAGGGGCGAACGGATGCGTTGGCGCATCAAGCGATTCATGCCGCAGATGTTTTTCAACAAGGTCATTGCAATGATGCGCGCAGGAGGCGCGAGCAAATGAATCGATTGATGATTTATGGTGCAAATGGATACACCGGCCAACTGATCGCCCGCGAGGCAGTCAAACGCGGCATCAAGCCGCTGTTGGCGGGACGCAATCGCGATGCGCTCGAGGACTTGGCAAACCAATTGGGACTGTCTCGTCGTGTATTCGAGTTGAACCAGCCAGATGAAGTCGCACGCAACCTGGAAGGTGTCGCAGTCGTGCTGCATTGCGCCGGGCCGTTTTCGCGCACGGCGGCAGCCATGCTCAATGCGTGTCTGGATGTGAACGTGCATTATCTGGATATCACCGGCGAAATCGACGTATTCGAAATGTGTCATCGCGCCCATGCGCGCGCGCAGCACCAGGGCACGGTGGTGCTTCCCGGTTCCGGTTTCGATGTTGTGCCAACCGATTGCATGGCAGCCATGCTCAAACGTCGCCTGGCCGATGCGACATCGCTGGTGCTGGCGTTTGAAGCCGGTGGCGGACCCAGCCCCGGAACCGCCAAGACCAGCATCGAAGGCCTGGCCAAAGGTGGTCGCGTACGCATCAACGGCGAGCTTGTGCGCGTGCCACTGGCGTGGAAATCACGCACTTTCGAACGCAACGGCAAGGCGCGCAGTGCAATGACGATTCCATGGGGCGACGTTTATACCGCCCATGTTTCCACCGGCATCCCCGCCATCGAAACCTACATGGTCGTACCGCCCAAGACGATCCGGCGCATGCGCCAGTTGCGTCATTTTCAGGCATTGCTGAAATTGGGATTTGTACAGAATTACATGCGTCGCCGGGTTGAGCGCACAACGCCGGGACCTTCGGCGGACACACGTCGCGCCAGCGGCAGTCATGTTTGGGGCGAGGTGCGCAATCTGGCCGGACGCGAGATCAAGCTCGCACTGACAGGGCCCAATGGCTACGACCTCACCGTGACGGCTTCGCTCGGCATCGCCGAACATCTGCTGGCTTTGACCAGTGCGCCACGCGGCGGCTATTTCACGCCATCACAACTGATGGGAGCCGATTATGTGCTTAAATTGCCCGGCGTCCGGTTGATCGGCAACGAATGATTCGTTGCGGTACGACTGTTCGACCTCAAAAGGAGTACTACCAATGCGCGCAACCCTCATCGTGATCGGCGTGATTCTCATCATTGGCGGCGTGGCCGCGTGGTTCGGCAAGATCAGTTACCCGGACAGCAGCGATGTCGTGAAGGTCGGAAGCTTGTCCGCGTCGGTCAGCCACGAGAAAACGCTGCCGCAATGGGCCGGTGCGCTTGGCGTACTGGTGGGATTGGGCCTGGTTGCCGCCGGGGCAATGCGCAAGCGCTGAATCCATCGCGCGCGATCAGTGCGCTCGCGCGCGTATTCCGAAACGGTCGGATTTGATCAATATTTCAGTACCTTTTCGATGGCGATTTTCGACCGACGCTGCTTGAATCGCTCCAGCGCTTCTTGCAGTTCGGCCGTGCGGTTGCGTGTTTCCTGCAGCATCGCGCGCGATTTCCTCAAGCTGCGCAAGATGCGCGCGCGCCGCGCCAGATCGGAACTGGACGAATCCAGGTCCGTCGCCGTCAATGGATCGTTGTGCCCATTACCATCCATCAGCGATTGCGCATGGGCCAGCGCACCACGAGTGTCGTACCTCATACCGATTCTCCGGAACCGTCATTCACACGACGGCCAATTTGGCCATCGTCCTGGACGCGAACTATGGGCCAGATCGGGTGCGAGATTTGTGACGGATTGCAGGAAATCGGCAGGCCGGCGCCTGCATGAGACTCCCGCCCAGACGGGCGGGAGTGTGCAGCAATGGCAACGTCCGGGCTTGCCTGGACATCACCGAACCTGAATCAGGCTGCCGCGTCTTTCAGCTTCTTCAACGGACGCACCTTGACGCGAACCGAAGCCGGCTTTGCCGCGAACCATTGTTCCTGCTTGGTGAACGGATTGACACCCTTGCGCTTGGGTTTGGCCGGAATCGATGCGACCGTAATCTTCAGCAAACCCGGAAGCACGAACGTGCGCGCGCCGTTCTTGTTGACCGATCCGATCACGGCGCCTTCGAGCGCAGCCAATACAGCACGCACATCCTTGGCCATTACGTCGGCGGTGCTCGTGATGTATTCGACCAGTCCGGATTTGCCAAGGACTTGTTTGATGGGTTTGTTTGGCGCGAATTTCGGCGCTGCTTTCGGAGCAGCTTTCTTCGCCGGTTTTTTGGCGGCCTTTGGTGCAGCTTTCTTGACAGCTTTCTTGGTAGCCATGTCGTTTCCTGATGGTTGATGTTTTAGCGAATGCAATTTCCATAAGCCTTTGCGGCCGCAAGAATGTACGGCACATTAGGCCAAACGCCAAGCGATATGTGTGGGGGCGGCAAATCGCGAGTCAGACACGCGATTCCTGCGCGGGTTCATGGCCACAACCAAAGCCGCGGAAACGTGCGTTGTACTGTCGCTCGGCGGCTTGGGATGCGAGCACTGCAGACAACCCGTCCGAACCGTCATGTGCCGCCATCGCGACGGCGCAATTGGCGCCGCATTTTCCGGGTATCCATTGCTGCATGCGGTGCGGCCATGATTGCGTCGCGCACTTTGGCGCCTCGCGCCGCATTGTCGTACGTGACGTGCCCGTCGGCGTCGCGAATGCCCAGATTCTTGAACAAATTTTGCCAGTCGGGAAATTTCCGCATCGCGGAGAATTGGCGATAGCGAGCCGAAAACGTGTGAACGCCAAGCAGGGTGTCGAGCCTGGCGACGAAATCTTCCGGTTTCCAGCGACGGTAATCGTGCAGACAGCAATTGCGCAAGCGTGACAATGCGATATCGATGTCGAGTTTGCCGCCGCTGTTTCGCCGCAAGTCGCTGTCGACCGTCAGCCAGTACGCAGCGCCTGCCCAGTAAATCCGTGCATAGGCATGCGATTGATGCATGTTCCGCGCGGCGCCGACCAGGGTGTCGGTTCCGGTCATGCGCTGTCCGCGTGTGAAGCCGTCGGCGAGTTCCTCCCAGGCTTGTTGCGCACTGATCAAACCGGCACGTGCCCGCAGCACATTCTGAAAATACGTTGCCAGTCCTTCAGCCAACCAACTCCCGCTGTCGCCGAGATACGGATGCATCAAGTGGCTCAGTTCGTGCACGGCGATCCAGTCGCGCATGAATTCGTTCAACGGCCGCGTCGGGTTGATCAGCAGATGCAACGCGTTGCCTTCACCGCGCGTGTGTTGGCCGAAAATGACCGCGCGCGAATGCGTGCTTGCCGGAATCATCAAAACTTGCACGTCGGCGACGGGCAAACTTCCGTACGCGGTCAAAATTGCGCGGGAAACCTGTCGCAACCACGTACGCAGCTTTTTCTGCTGCCCGGCGTCGGCGCCGTACAGGATACTCAGGCGCAAAGTACCGCCGGGCAATTCAATGCGCTCCTCATTGAAATGGCCGAACGCAACCGTTGCCGACCAATCCGATGGCGTATTCGCAATGACAAACAGGCGGCTCGTGTCTTGCGCGGGCGCGTGCGCAGATGGATGCGGGTTGATCTTCGCCGCAGCAGGTGACGGCACAGGCTGTTCGACGGGCGACTTCGCCGAGCGCGCAACATTTCCAACTGCCGCACGTGGCGGCGAAGTTGCTTGCCGCCATGGCACGGAAATGATCCAGCCCGGCGGCAGGAATACGCGCACGCGCGCATCGGCATCGCCCTGTACATCCGGGCGCAACAACCACAACTGCGGCGCGGTGACCAGATCGTCGCCCAGACGCCAGCCAACGTCGCGACGATGGGTCGCGGCAATTGCACCCAGATCGGCACGATAGGCAAGGCATTCGCCAGCGCGCCAGTTCGCAGCAGTCCAATCGTCTTCGCTCGTGCCGACGGTTTGACCGCCATCGCGGCGCAAATCGTGGACAAAGCGCATCGCCCAGGACGAATCGGCATCGAACACGACGCGCGTGTGTGCCCGTGCCAGACACAAGCGCACCGAAAGGTTTTGCGATTGCGCATCGAAGCGGATCGTGTAGTCCGGCGCATCCTGCGCGTGCACGACGACGGTGCCGAAAAGCAGCACCAGCAAAATCAACGGTGGCCAAACATGTCGCATGACGCGACCAAACCGCAACTGCAAAGCCATCTGCCTGGCGCGGGCTCGGGGGAGAGGATCGAGTGAGGGCAACGTATTCGACATTTCAAAATCGTTCCAGTAAACCCAAGCGCTGCCCCACATCCGCACCCTCTGCCCTGACCGCAAGTTCATTGGCGCGGAGGGAAACCGCAATTCAGAACATCGGGGTGGGCTCAAAGTTTCGCATTCTGGTCGCGTTGCCGACCTGAATCCGGTTGCGGCCGTTACAATTGTGCGATGGATGTTTCCCATTTGCTCGACGAACTCAATCCGGCACAACGCGATGCAGTCAGTGCGCCGCAGGGTCATTATCTCGTGCTGGCCGGAGCCGGGTCGGGCAAGACCCGTGTGTTGATCCACCGTATCGCATGGTTGCTGGAGGTGGAACGCGCATCGCCATGGTCGATTCTTGCAGTCACGTTCACCAACAAGGCTGCAGGGGAAATGCGCGCGCGGTGCAGTGAGTTGATTGCGCAGGGCACACGTGGTCTGACCATTGGCACGTTTCATGGCATCGCTCACCGCCTGTTGCGCCAACACTGGCGCGAAGCCAGGCTGCCGGAAACATTCCAGATTCTCGATAGCGACGATCAACAGCGTCTGGTCAAGCGCACGATTCAGGCGCTGGGTCTGGACGAGGCACGCTTTCCACCGCGCCAAGCGACATGGTTCATCAACACTGCCAAGGACGAAGGCAAGCGCCCTGACGCCTTCGAGCATTCCGGCAATCCATTGACGCGCACACTGGTGGACGTCTATCGCGCGTACGAGGAAACCTGCCAGCGTTCCGGATTGGTGGATTTTGCCGAACTGCTGCTGCGTTCGCACGAGTTGTGGCTCAATGACGATGCCTTGCTTGCGCATTACCGTGAACGTTACCGGCATTTGTTGATCGACGAATTCCAGGACACCAATACCATCCAGTACGCGTGGATTCGCGTACTTGCAGGCACGACTGCAAACGTTTTCGTGGTCGGCGACGACGATCAGGCAATCTATGGCTGGCGTGGAGCGCAAGTTGAAAACGTGCAGCATTTTCTGCGTGACTTTCCGGATGCGAAAACCATTCGTCTGGAACAAAACTACCGTTCCACCGGCAATATTCTTGCTGCAGCCAACGCAATCATTGCCAACAACCCGCAACGCCTGGGCAAAAAACTGTGGACGGCCGGCGATGCCGGAACATCCATTGCGTTGTACGCGGCGTACAACGAACAAGACGAAGCGCGTTTCGTGGTCGAGCGCATACTCGAACACCTGCAACATGATGGCAAAGGCAGCGATTGCGCAATTCTGTATCGTTCCAACGCCCAGTCGCGCAATTTCGAGGAACAACTGATCCAGCGCGACATCCGCTATCGCGTTTACGGTGGCTTGCGCTTTTTTGATCGCGCCGAAATCAAGGACGCCTTGGCTTATCTGCGCCTGGTCACCAACCGCCTTGATGATGCGGCGTTCGAGCGAGCCGTAAACACGCCGCCTCGCGGCATCGGGGCGCGCACCCTGGATGCATTGCGTCAGCATGCACGGCGTGAGCGCGTCTCGTTATGGGATGCAACCCTCGCACAACGCGCTGCCGGTGCGCTGGCAGGTCGCGCGAAGAATGCGCTGAACGCCTTCGTCGGGTTGGTTGAGGAACTTGCCACGGCCTGCGCCGGTATTCTCCCTCTGCCCCGAAATGAAGTTTCGGCGCAGAGCGTTGGGGCAATGGGCCAACGTCCGGAGATGGCGGATGCGCAGGACGACACGACCGACTCCGCGCTCATCCCGGCCGTCTTCCCCGATGCAGACGATGCGGCAGGCGCGGCGCACGCATTGTCACTTGCGGAACAAATCGAACATGCCATCCAGCGTTCCGGCTTGCGCGACTTCTACGCAGCCGATTCGCGCGGCAGCGCGGAATCGCGCGTGGAAAATCTGGACGAACTGGTCAGCGTTGCCAGCCGCTTCGAACGCACGCCCGAAGATGTCGAGGCGGGATTTTCCGAACTGGGCGCATTTCTATCGCATGCCGCCCTTGAAGCTGGCGAAACCCAAGGCGAATCCTGGGAAGATTGCGTTCAGTTGATGACCCTGCATTCGGCCAAGGGACTGGAATTCCCGCTGGTGTTTCTGGTTGGATTGGAAGATGGCCTGTTCCCGAGCCAGAAGTCGCTTGATGAGCCCGGACGTCTCGAGGAAGAGCGACGCCTGGCCTACGTCGGCATCACCCGCGCGCGCCAAAATCTGATCCTCAGTTACGCGGAGTCGCGGCGTCTGCATGGATCGGAAACGTACAACCGACCGTCGCGATTCCTGCACGAACTGCCACGCAACTTGCTGCACGAAATCCGTCCGCGTGTGCAGGTGTCACGGCCGGCCTTTGCGGGTCGATTCGTCGATGATGGCGGCGACACTTCACCACTCAAGCTTGGTCAGCAGGTGCGCCATGCCAACTTCGGCACAGGCGTGGTCATCCACGCCGAAGGCTCTGGCGCGCACGCGCGCGTGCAGGTCAACTTCGAGGACGCGGGAGCAAAATGGCTGGTCGTGGCCTATGCGGGTTTGACGCCGCTGTAACCACTGCTGCCGCTCGACGTATACTGCAGCCACCGCCATTTCCAGACCAGGATTTCCAATGCCGCAATCACTTCGCTACTCGTCGATGTTGCTTGTTGCCACGCTGGCGCTTGGCGGCTGCGGCAACAAGGGCCCACTGGTTCTGCCGGATCAGGCACCCGCGACCAAAGCGCACACCTCGTCGCCACAAGCGCCTGCGCAGGACACGAAGTCTCGCCCGGAATTTCCGCGCTGAATCGCGTTGTGAGTCTGCATTTTTCCAAGATGCACGGGCTGGGAAACGATTTCGTCATCATCGATTGTCGCACCCAACCGTTGCCGCTGGATCGCGCCGGAATTGCGCGCTTGGGCGATCGGCATCGCGGCGTTGGTTTCGATCAACTGCTCACGATCGAACCGGCGCGCGACGCAAGCTGCGCTTTCCGCTACGGTATCTACAACACCGATGGCACGCCTGCGGCGCAATGTGGCAATGGGGTGCGTTGCGTTGCCGCGTGGCTGCGTCGCGCCGGTGCACTTGGCGATGGCGCTACTCGACTGGAAAGCCCCTCTGGTCCGGTTGCGGTGGAACTGCTCGATGGCGGTCGCGTTCGCGTTGACATGGGCACCCCGCGTTTTGCTCCGGCGCAAATTCCATTCCACGCGGAAGTGGAAGCGGACCACTATCACCTGCGTATCGATGACCGTGACGTGGCATTCGGCGCGGTTTCAATGGGTAACCCACATGCCTTGATTGAAGTTGACGATATCGCGACCGCGCCGGTACAAACACTCGGCGCCGCATTGTCCACAGATGCGCATTTTCCACAAGGCTGCAATGTGGGCTTTGCCCGGGTCATCGACCGCACGCATGTGCATCTGCGCGTTTGGGAACGTGGAGCCGGAGCCACGCTTGCCTGTGGCAGCGGCGCATGCGCGGCAGTTGCGATCCTGCGCCGACGCGGCAGACTGGATGCGGACGTTGCAGTGACATTGCCCGGTGGCGTGCTGGATATTCACTGGGCGGACACGACAAGTTCGGTGTGGATGACCGGCCCGACGCAATTCGTATTTGAAGGAGATTACACGGCATGAGCGAAACCAGCACCCGCGACGAGCCAAGCTTGCAACAGGTCGCCAGCTTCCTGCGTCGCAATCCTCAGTTTTTCAGCAACTATCCGGATCTTGCGCTGAGCCTGGAAATGCCACGCGAGCAAGGTGCCTCGACGTCGCTGGCCAGCTATCAGCTTGACGTGTTGCGCGACAAGAATCGCGAACTCAACCATCGCCTGCGCGAACTCATCGAGATCGCTGCGGAAAACGAGCAACTGATGGTGCGCGTGCATTCGCTGACCCTGGCGCTGATGCGTGCTCGCACGCTCGGTGAAAGCCTGCGGCGCGCTGCAGCCGGGTTGACGGAAGATTTTCGCCACGAAGCCCTCGCCCACGACGATTCCCGGGAACCGGGCCACCGCGGTCAGGAGTCTTCCACCCTGCGTCTGGTTTTGTTTCGCGCTGCGGATGACGATCTGCCGGCAGCCGATTGGCTGATTCTTGCCCCCGGTGGCGCCAGCGACATGCCTGCCTTTGCCGAATTCCTCAAGCGCGGTGAGCCGCTGTGCGGCCGCTTGCAGCCGGACAAACTCGAAGCACTGTTTGGCCCACACGCCGGCGAAATCCATTCGACCGTGCTGGTTCCCATCGATGGATGCGGCATGCTCGCCATTGGCAGTCATGATCCCAACCGGTTCCACCCCGGCATGGGCACGGTATTCCTGCGTCTGATTGCCGAGGCCATTGGCGCGGCTGTCGCACGGTTTGCGCAGGCATGAAATGGATGCCGATTCGCTCATCGGGGCAGTTGAACGATTCATCGCCTACCTGCGTGACGAACGTCGCTACTCGGCCGCGACCATCGGCAATTACACGCGCTCGCTGAATCGACTGCGTGCACATGTCGAAGGCCGCGATATCACGCACTGGCGCGATCTGCACGGTGATCGGATTCAAGCCTTCATTGCGCAGGAACATCGCAGCGGACTATCGCCCGGATCGTTGCGCGACATGCTCTCGGCCTACCGCAGTTTCTACCGCTATCTTGCCCGCGAAGGCGAAGCGCCAACCAATCCGGCACTTGGCGTGCGCTCACCGAAAGCGCCGCGCAAATTGCCGCAGGTGCTTGACGTTGACGAAGTCGGCGCGTTGCTCGACTTTCCGGCGGATGATCCGGAGGCAATCCGCGATCGCGCACTTTTTGAACTTTTATACTCAAGCGGCTTGCGCGTTTCCGAGCTCACCGGCGTGCGCTGGCGTGATCTGGACCTGGATGAAGGCTTGATTCGTGTTACCGGCAAAGGCAGCAAGACACGCATCGTGCCGGTCGGGCGCAAGGCCATTGACGCACTGGTTACCCTGCGCGAACAGGACAGTCCCGCCACGGACGATCCGCTGGTCCATGGCAGACTCGGCAAACCCCTCACACCCAACGGCGTGCGCGCGCGACTCAAACGCCGCGCCCGGGATCAGGGCGTGTGGAAACGCGTGTATCCGCATCTGCTGCGTCATTCCTGCGCCAGTCACGTGCTCGAATCCTCCGGCGATTTGCGCGCCGTCCAGGAACTGCTCGGTCATGCCGACATTGGCACCACGCAAATCTACACCCATCTGGATTTCCAGCACCTCGCCCGCGTCTACGACGCCGCCCACCCGCGCGCGCGGCGCAAGAAGGCATCTGAATCGTAGATCCGCAATTGGCGCGAACCCGAATTCGTTCGACGCCGTGAGCTCGCGGCTTGAATCGATGGGTTACGCGCCTGCGGCGCTGACCCATCCTTCCCGACCTGTACGATATGATTTGTGATTCCAAGCCCTGTTCACATCGGTTGCAACCAATCGATCGTGATCTCGGCAGATGACGCAAACTCGATGCGCACTCTGCGGTGACAGCTTGGATTTGTCGCAACTCGTCCCCATCATGGCAAGTCCACAGTCCAGTAGCGCCCCCATGTCCGACAGCTTCCACGCCACTACCATCCTTTCCGTGCGCCGCGACGGCCTTGTCGTCATTGGTGGCGACGGTCAGGTCACGCTGGGCAATACGGTGGTCAAGGCCAATGCACGCAAGCTGCGGCGACTCGGCAAGAACAATGATGTATTGGCCGGGTTCGCTGGCGCCACGGCCGATGCGTTCACGCTGTTCGAGCTGTTCGAGGCCAAGCTCGACAAGCACGGCAACAACCTCACCCGCGCGGCGGTCGAACTGGCCAAGGAATGGCGCACTGATCGCCGCCTCGGTCGGCTCGAAGCGATGCTGGCGGTCGCCGACAAGGACGCCAGCTTGCTGATTTCCGGCAACGGCGACGTGCTCGAGCCCGAACAAGGCCTGATCGCGATCGGCTCCGGCGGTCCGTTCGCCCTTGCCGCAGCCAGGGCACTGCTCGAACACAGCAATCTGTCTGCGCGCGATATCGTGGAAAAGGCGCTGAAGATTGCCGGCGACATTTGCATCTACACCAATCACAACATTGCGATTGAAGAGCTGGGAATCGGGAACGGGCAATAAGGAATCGCGCCCGCGACAAACCTGCCCCTGTTCCGCTTCTCCGATACCCTGTTCCCCTTTGCCCATTCCCGGCTCCACTATGTCCGAACTGACTCCCCGCGAAATTGTCAACGAACTGGACCGCTACATCATTGGTCAGAATGCGGCCAAGCGCGCCGTGGCGATTGCGCTGCGCAACCGCTGGCGCCGCATGCAACTGGATCCCACGTTGCGCGACGAGGTCACGCCGAAGAACATCCTGATGATCGGGCCTACCGGCGTGGGCAAGACCGAAATTGCCCGGCGTCTGGCGCATTTGGCCAACGCGCCGTTCATCAAGATCGAGGCGACGAAATTCACCGAAGTCGGTTACGTCGGCAAGGATGTTGAACAAATCATTCGCGATCTGGCCGATGTCGCAGTGAAGATGGCGCGCGATCAGGCCAAATCGCAGGTGCGCAGCCAGGCCGAGGACCGTGCCGAAGAGCGCATCCTCGACGCGCTGTTGCCGAAACGCCAGATCCCGGGATTTCAAAATGAGCCATTGCCACCGGGCAACGAGGATTCGGAAACCCGGCAGAAGCTGCGCAAGCAATTGCGCGAAGGCAAGCTCGATGATCGCGAAATCGAGATTGAAACCGCGGTCAACGTTGGCGTGGAAATCATGGCACCACCGGGCATGGAGGAGATGACCCAGCAATTGCGTGGCATGTTTTCTTCAATGGCCGGGCAAAAAACGCAACAACGCAAATTGAGCATTGCCGCGGCTCGTCCGATTCTGATTGACGAAGAAGCCGCGCACATGATCAACGATGAGGAAATCAAGGCGCAGGCACTGGAATCCTGCGAGCAGAACGGCATCGTGTTCATTGATGAAATCGACAAGGTCTGCCAGCGCGGCGAATGGAGCGGCGCGGGTGTGAGTCGTGAAGGCGTGCAACGCGACCTGCTGCCGTTGGTGGAAGGCTCGACCGTGTCGACCAAGCACGGCATCGTCAACACCGATCACATTCTG
Source organism: Rudaea sp. (assembly GCA_035703725.1). Classification (GTDB taxonomy): domain Bacteria; phylum Pseudomonadota; class Gammaproteobacteria; order Xanthomonadales; family Rhodanobacteraceae; genus Rudaea. Next base: position 3,542 of record DASSXQ010000123.1, on the reverse strand, counting down.
TTCATCGCCGCGGGCGCGTTCTCGCTGGCCAAACCATCGGACTTGATTCCGGAATTGCAAGGGCGTTTTCCGATCCGGGTGGAATTGTCCGCGCTGACGGCAGCGGATTTCGAGCGCATCCTGACCGAGCCACACAACGCGCTGACCAAACAATATGTCGCACTGCTGCTCACCGAAGGCGTGACGCTGGAATTTACCGACGCGGGAATCCAACGGTTGGCCGAGATTGCGCACGATGTCAACGCACGCACGGAGAACATTGGCGCGCGGCGTCTGCATACCGTGCTTGAGCGTCTGCTCGACACGATCTCGTACGAGGCGCCGGACCAACACGGCAAACGCTATACTATTGATCCGGCATATGTGGATGCGCAGCTTGCTGCGCTGGTGCAGAATCAGGACTTGAGTCGCTATATCCTGTAGTGCAACGTTGCAACAGGCGGCGCGTTGCAATTGTGGAAGTTCACTTGTGGCGAACAGCTGCAACAGGCGTCTGGATAATTTTTCGTTGGGGTCAATGGCCACTATCAAGCATCACCGCGAAGGCAACGTGGTTCAGTTTCGCGGCCGCGGAGTCCGTGCGCAGTTGCGCGAGGCCATGGACGACCGTGTGCCACTTCAGATCGCGCGCGAGGGGATCACGACCGGCTGGGTGCACGGTTACGCCATCGGGCTGTCGGCCCAATTCTGTCTGATCGCCGAAGTCAGCGACACCATGCATTTCGATGGGTTTCTGGTCGTGGCGATTATCGACATCAGTGACGTCGAACAAGATCCGGGGCGCGAATTCGTCGAGCGTGCGCTGCAGCTCAACGAGGAAAGCATTCCCGAGCTGCCCGATTTCCGTCTCGACGACTGGCAAAAAGTCGCCGAATCTGCCGCGCGCATCGCGCCGATGATTGCCTTGAACATGTTCGATGAAGAAAATGGTGAAGTCAGCTACATCGGCAGGCTTCTGGGTGCGGAATCCGATGCGTTGATTTTGCAGGAAATCGATCCCAACGCGCACTGGTATCCGGACACCGGCGGCTACGAATTTTCGGCCATCAGTTCCGTGGGATTCGGCACGCGGTACATGCAGCTGCTGGCACGCATCGCGGGCCCACCGCCGACGCCGGAACCTGGCCTCGGGCTTTCATCCTGACATGCGCGCGCAGGTCACCGACATCACTCTGCATCGCGCTTCGCACTCGCTCGAAGTCACGTTTGCCAGCGGCGAAGTGTTTCGCATGACCTGCGAATACCTGCGCACGCATTCGCCCAGTGCCGAGGTTCAGGGCCACGGCCCCGGGCAGCGCGTGCTGCAAACGGGCAAGCGCGACGTGAATATCGTCGAGATCGTGCCGGTGGGCCATTACGGGGTATTGCTCAAGTTCGACGACGGCCACGACACGGGCATTTATTCGTGGAGCGTGCTGCACGATCTGGGTGTCAACATGCACGCGAACTGGCAGGCGTATCTGACAGCGATGGAAGCAGCCGGCCAATCGCGCGGCTGATTCTGCCGGCGTCGATGCGATCACCGCCTACACCGACACCGCGTCGCGATCCTGCGCCTGGAAAAAATCCAGCGATTGAAATCCAAGCGGTCGCGCCAGCAACAATTCGGGGAAATTCTCCACACGTGTATTGAACTGGCGAACCACCTCGTTGTAGCTCTGTCGCGCTACCTGCAGGTGATCTTCAACATCGACCAGATCGCGTTGCAACTGCAGGAAATTTTCGCTTGCCTTCAGATCCGGGTACTGCTCCTGCAGTGCCAGCAGCCGCGAGATGCGGGCGGCGAGTTCCGATTCGATCTGTCCGCGTCGGGCGATCGGCGCTGCGACCTGCGCCTGATTACGCAATTGCACGACGTCACTCAAGGTTGTGCGTTCGTGATCGGCATACGCCTTGACCGTGGCTACCAGTTGCGGCACCAGATCGTGCCTGCGCTGCAATTGCACGTCGATATTGCTCCATGCGGCACGCGCGAGATTGCGCGCAGCAACCAGATCATTGAACGTGATCACCACGAACGCCAGCGCGGCGATCAATACAAACACGGCAAGCCAGAGCGGGCTCATGGTCGGGAGGGTCGGAAAGTCATGTTAACCGGCGTTTTTGGCTGCGCGATGATACGGCAACCGGCGCCATTATTGGCACGTCTCATTCACGGCGGCGCAACGTTGCGGCGCGGTTCCAAGCTGCGCCACACAATTCGCCGAGCGTTCAACAGCGCATGGCGGCATCCTGTTTGGCGCGTGCAGTGAGCAAGTCACTCGACCCGGTATCGCCGCCGTCCCGCGCCATTCGTCACCGTGGTTGTTGCTGCCGTTCACCACAAGTGTTTGCGCGACCGTGATCGAAATCGGTTCTGCCGACAACGACCGTGCCGCGATGCAGAGGCCGCAACCCGGTGACACATTGATACTCGATGACGGAACTTGTGCCGTGTCGAGCCATTTTTCTCTGGCGTTGCACGGAACCCGCACCCAACCCATGATCATTCGTGCCGGGGATGGTGCGCATCCGCTGATTTCTTGCCTCAACAATACCCGGAACATCCTCAATATCATCGATTCCACGTTTCTCGCGATGGACAGTATCGAATTGAGCGGTGGATCACGCGCGATTCGTTGCATGGGTGTTCGTCGGCAATTTTGAGGCTTGGTGACGAGCGGTGGTGGGTGCATTGCGCAATTCAATGGTTGGCGGTAAACCCACTGCTTTTTTCCGGGCTGTCGCCGTGAATGGCTTGTCCTGCGGATCGCCGTTTGCCACCCTGCTAAGATAGCGCAATGGACGAACCCACGACCCATTTTGGCTATCGCGAAGTACCGGTCGCCGACAAGCAGAAGCTGGTCGGGCGCGTATTCACATCGGTCGCATCCAAATACGACTTGATGAACGACTTGATGTCGTTCGGCGTGCATCGTTTGTGGAAGCGTTGGTTTACCGCGACCAGCGGCGTGCGCGCGGGCGATGCGGTACTCGATCTGGCTGGCGGCACCGGCGACATTGCCGCGTTGCTGCTGCCCGTCGTCGGCGCAAGTGGACGTGTCGTGCTTGGCGACATCAACGCGGCCATGTTGCGTGCCGGGCGCGATCGCCTGCTCGATCATGGCCACGTGCGCAATCTGGATTACGCGCAAATCGATGCGCAGGCACTGCCGTTTCCGGATTGCAGTTTTGATGCCGTCACGATTGCCTTTGGATTGCGCAACGTCACCGACAAGGACGCCGCGTTGCGCGAAATGCAGCGTGTGCTCCGGCCCGGTGGTCGCGCGCTGATTCTGGAATTTTCCGCGGTGCGTCTGGACTGGCTCAAGCCGCTGTACGATTTTCATTCGTTCAAGGTGCTGCCGCGCCTGGGCGCGTTCATCGCCGGCGACGAGGAAAGCTATCGCTATCTGGCCGAATCGATCCGCAAGCATCCGGACCAGGCCACACTCAAGTCGATGATGGAAGCTGCCGGCATCAGCAACGTCGACGTGCGCAATCTGAGCGCCGGCATCGTGGCGATTCATCGCGGTTACAAAGTGTAACCAGCAATCGATTTG
>DASSXQ010000115.1:0-8857 GCA_035703725.1 Rudaea sp. | reverse complement strand
CCTCGCGCTCCTTGGTGACTTGGGCTTCAACGATTACGAAGCCAAGGCCTATGTCGGTCTGGTTGACGCGGGCGAGTGCAACGGATACGAGCTGGCAAAAACTGCCGGCATTCCACGTGCCAATGTGTACGCCGTACTGGAACGTCTGGTGGCGCGCGGTGCGGCGCGTCGCATCGATACGCCTGATGGCACGCGCTTCACGGCGATTGCGCCGTCCCGCTTGCTGACTCACTTGCAGCACCAGCATCAACGCACCGTCGCTGCAGCAAGCGAAGCCATGGCCAAGTTGGGACGCTCCGCCACAGTGGCGTCAGCATTCAATTTGCGCAGCCGTGCCGAGATTCTGGCGCACGCTGTCGGCGAAATCGATGCAGCCGAAAAAAACTTGCTTGTCGCCATTCAACCTGTCGAAGCAGCACTGCTGGCGACGCCGCTGCAACACGCACGCGAACGGGGTGTCGCCATCACGACATTGTGTCTGGAAGCCTGCGCGAAGGAATGCGCCGGCTGCCAGGGACAAATCCATCGATTGCAAATGGCGCCGCAAGGCGCGGCACGCTGGCTGCTGCTGGTTGTGGATCGGCGTCAGGTATTGCTTGGCCAGTTCGATGCCGGCGCAGCCGAAGGTTTGGTAACGGCGCAGCGCCTGGTGGTCGAACTGGCTGCGGCGTATATCCGCCAGAGTCTGACGCTGGCATTGCTGGGGAATGAACTTGCCGACCGTTTCGACGGTTTGCTGTCACTGCAGGCGCGGCAATTATTGAACGATTTTTACCCGGGTGGGGATTTCCTCGCTCACTTACGGAGCTTGGGCGAGACTGCGTCATCGTGACGCATTCCACGCCTCATTCCAACTCAAGGAGAAGCGTCATGATCAAATCAACAACCTGCACCGCTCTGGTCGCCGCAATTGCTCTGGCTCTTGGCGGCACTGCTTTGGCCGCCACGCCAGCACAGACTGCGCCGGACGCGCCTGCTGCACACGCGCCCATGTACGGAAGCGCCACCACCAACTGGTTTGGCGGTGCGATCTACCACGGCGAGCCCGCATTGGGCGCAACGGCGGCATTGGTCAAAGCCGGCGGCGGAGCGGAAAACTTTACCTTCGACAAAGCGCTCGTATCCATGCTGGGTGAAAAGACCGTTAATGACGAAGTTGCCAAGCTGCAAAAACAGTACGGCGAAAAGAGCGTTACGGATTTCATCAACGGCATGACATTCGCCGTCAAGGACGGCCTCAAACGTGTTGCCGAACAAGGCATCACACTGCCTGAAGCGCCGGCGGACCTGACTGGTACGGCATTGGCCAAGGCATTGGTTGAGGCTGGCACGACGCCGGATGGCACGTTCTGGTCGGGTTACCTGTTCGACAAGGCGCTGTCGCATCCGATCCACATGGCCGTCATGGCGGATATTGACGCCAAGTCGGATCACGCGGCCGATGAAAACACGCACAAGCTGCTCAATCAGGCCATGTACGATGTGGCCCAGGCGTTGGGTATGAAAAACGTCAAACTGGCATCGCTGCACTAAGCAACCTCTGCACGGCCTGGCATTGCTGTCAGGCCGTGCATGGCGGCTGCACTGGGTGAGCTCACTGCACGCGTTGGAGTGCGCTGCCCTTGTGCATGGCGACATGATCGGTCTTGTCGCTTTTGATTTCGTATTGTGGATCATCCTTGCTGCAATGGCGTGGATGGCCCTTGTACGTCGTGTTGTGCGTATGCACTTTGGTGATGTGCCCGGTAACGTAACCGGCTTCGGAGTTCCAGCGCACATGGTCTCCGATTTTGAATGCATTGCTCATGATGGTCTGCCTTGCGATTGTGGCGAAGCCATTGGCATTGCCGCGTGTCCGGGGTTCGCCGGATAAATGACTGTGCCAGCGCGCACCGTTGCGCCCGTTGTCAACCGCGCAGAAACCACGTTGTTGTAGCCCATGATGTGGCGCACTTCGTAGCCGCGCGCCAACAAATGGTCGGTGATGATGCGCCGATGGCAGCGCCACCATACGGCTTCCGAACACATGACGGCACAACGCTGCTCGCGCGTTCGCAGCAGCAATTGGTCGAGTCCCTGTGCGAATGACTCGCTGCGCGCGTAGGTTGCATAAACGGCGAAGCTGGCATTCGTCCAGAACATCTCTGGCGGCGCGCCGTGCAATTCGCGTTTGCTGCGTCGCCCGCACAGGGAATCCAGGTGCCAGTAGTCGATACCATGCTCTTGCAGCGCACGCGCCAACGTATCGGCGTTGTATTGTGGAAAAGCGCACGAACCGGGCAGACGTCGCACGTCGACAACGCAGCGGATTTTCGCGGCAGCCAGCAAATCGAGAAACTCGGCAAGCGGTCGCGACGAATGCCCGATCGTGAACACGCAGCTCGACGCATGATTCATCTGCCGAGAATAAAACGCCGACACCGGCTGCCAGATGAATCAGGTGGCGCTGCGGGTTGCATCAGCAAGCGACCAATGATTTCGCCGCAAAGCGCGCAACGGCTATTGCCGGGGTCTCACGACGCGGTGCTTCGCACCCAGCTCGGCGGGTCGCTGGCTGGAAAGCTCTGTGCCAATTCCTCGTCAATGCGTTGCTCACGCTGCGCATGAGTGGGAGTGGTTTCGTGCGTGGTGGCCTGTGCGTTGGAGATGGGTGTTCTGGCGTGCGTGATGTCGGTACTGGCCAGAACGGCAGTGATGGAAAACGGGTCGTATCGGGATTCAAACCAGGTCATGACGATTTCTCCAGGCAAGTGTAAGTGACCAAGGCGGCACGTTCACCGATTGCGGCGTTGACGCGAATCAACTGGACGCGCACTTCAGATTGCAAACGCGAAATTCTGCCATTCCACAAAGCTACAAGAAGAACTTGCGGGCAAGTCCAGTTGAGACCCTGACTGTTCGCGATGGTGCGATGGCGGGTGATCCGGCGTTCACGCCCCGTTACGAAACACTCGCGCCGCCATGATTGTGATCAGTGGAAACGTCGGAGTTCCCATCGCGTTTGGAGTCGCCAAGGCAAAGCGGGCTCGGCTGCAGTCGATGCCGATCGTTGCGATGGCGCTGCCGGCATCGTGACAGCCGTGCATGGCTGCTGTCAGCCGGCGAAATCCGGTGGATTCGGCGCTACGTTGTATACCGGGATTCCGAGATCGTTCTGCGCGCGCGGCAGCAAATTCAGACCCATCTGCATGCCGCGGGCAATGCGTTGCGCGTAGTCGAGCATGTGCTGGCCAGGTTCGTCGCCCAATACATCACGCGTTGTTTGCTGCCACAGGGCCAGCCATTGCCGGAAGTGCGCGGCATTGATCGGCAGTGGCTGGTGCATCGCCAACGGATTGCCGCGATAACTGCGTGTGCCCAACGCAACAGAACACCAGAACGAAGTCAGGCGTTGCTTGTGCGCGCCCCAATCACTGACGACATCATTGAAAATCGGACCAAGCACGGGATGTACCTGGATCCGGTCATAGAACGTATCGACCAGAACCGCGATTCGGTCAGGCGTGAGTTCATTTTCAATGCTGTGCAACATGCCCATGTTCGCAAGCATAACGCGACCACTGTCGGATGCCCATGATCTGGATCAAGCGAGCATCCACAAATACAGCCAGCCCAACGGTTGATGTGCGATTGCAATTCCGATGATGCCCAGGTAAGCCAGCAGCGCCGCAACAAGGCAAATTCTGCGCACGCGTGGTGTGCGCCCGCGCTTCAGCGCAAAGGTACCCAGAATGATGTAGATCACCAGCACGATCAATTTCGTGGTCAGCCAGCCATTGGCGAATATGCCGCGTGGCAAGATTGCGACCAGCAAAATCCCCGCCGCGAGCAGGGTCGTGTCGACGAAATAACTCAGCCAGCGCACGCTGCGGCGCTGCGCAAGTTGCGCGTAACCCGCGTTGAGCAGAATTGCGCGTGTCACGAACACCAGGCCGCTGATCGCAACGCAAGCAATGTGCACTGCCTTGATTTGCAGGTAGTACTCCATCATTCCAATTCCGTCATGTTGATGCCGTGTACGTTGGGATCAGGCTGCGTCGCCGCGCAAGGCGCGAACCTTTTCTTCCAGCATCGCCGAGGTTGCCTGCGCGCCCGGCACGGGGGTGCCGGCAATCAATTCGATCTTGGAGCGGAAGCGTCGCGGCAGGCGCATGCGCCGCAGAGCCGAATCGCGACGGCTGAAAATGCTGCCCCACAAACCGCGAATCGCCAGTGGTACGACCGGAACCGGACGCGTGGCGAGAATTTTTTCCAGACCGGGACGAAATGCCTGAATGTCTCCGTCTCGCGTGATCGCGCCCTCGGGGAAAATGCACACGATATTCCCGGCGGCCAGTTCGCGATCGACTTCGGCAAACGCCCGCTGCATGATTTCCGCATCTTCCTTGCGCCCGGCAATCGGAATCGCCTTGGCCGCCTTGAACAGGAATTTCAATCCGGGAGTGGCAAAAATCTTGTAGTACATCACGAAGCGGACCGGTCGACCCACGCAACCCATGATTACCATCGGGTCCATGAAACTGACGTGGTTGCACACCAGCAGCGCCGGCCCGTCTTCGGGAATGTTTGCCAGGTCAATCTTGCGAATCCGGTACAAGGTGTTGATCAGTACCCAATCGACGAAACGCAACAGGAATTCGGGAACCAGTGTGTAAATGTATATCGCTACCACGGCGTTCATCAGTGCCGTCGCCAGGAGCAGAGCGGGAATGCTCAGGTGCACCTTGTTGAGCAACAGCGTCGACAGCAGTGCAGCCACGACCATGAACAAGGCATTCAAGATGTTGTTCGCGGCAATGACGCGCGAAACCCGCGCCGGATCGCTGCGCGTTTGCACCAGGGCAAACAGCGGCACGATGAAAAAGCCGCTGAAGATTGCCATCAACACCAGATCCATCAGCACACGCCAGGTGTGTGGTTGGGCCAGCATCGCGCTCACGCCCAGTCCCAGCTCGCCGGCCACGTGCGGATGGGCGAAATACAGGTCCGCACCAAACACCGTCATGCCGATGGAGCCGAACGGCACCAATCCAATCTCGACCTTGTGCCCGGACAACTTTTCACACAGCGCGGAACCGGCGCCAATGCCGACCGAAAATATCGCCAGCAGCAAGGTATACACGCCCGGACCGCCGCCAAGAACTTCCTTGGTGAAGTTCGGCAATTGGGTAAAGTAGATCGAGCCGAAGAACCAGAACCAGGAAATACCCAGACACGACAGGAAAATTGAACGGTTGCCGCGAATGTAGGCGACGTTGCGCCAGGTTTCGCTGATCGGATTCCAGTTGATTTTCAGGTCCGGGTCAGGGGCCGGAGCTTTCGGCATTGCCAGCGCACAGCCCAGACCAATCACGGCGATGGCAATGGTCACCCCGCCAACCAACCACGCACCAAGATGGGAGATTCGAATCAGTTCTGCGCCGACGATGGTGCCCAGCAGGATTGCCACGAACGTGGCCAGCTCGATCAAGCCGTTGCCACCAACCAACTCGCGGTCGTTGAGCACTTGGGGTAGCAGGCCATATTTGAGTGGTCCAAACAGGGTGGAATGCAGACCCATCATGAACAGCATCGCCAGCAGCAGGTTGATGTTGAGCGTGACGAAACCCGCGCACGCAACGATCATGATGAGAATCTCCAGCGCCTTGACCAACTGCGCCAGACGCGCCTTGTCGAACTTGTCCGAAAGCTGGCCGCTCGTCGCGGAAAACAACAGAAACGGCAGGATGAACAGGCCCGCGGCAAGATTCGTGTAGAAATTCACATCAGCCACGCTCAGGCGAGCGGTAAGAAACGCAATCAGGATAACCAGTGCATTCTTGAATACGTTGTCGTTGAACGCGCCCAACGACTGGGTTGCGAAAAATGGCAGAAAGCGTCGTTCACGCAACAAATTGAACTGATTGGATTCGGACATGTCTGATCCCCGCAAGCGGCGCACAGGGTAGCAAACCCCGCTGCAATGCGCGCGCTGGTGCGAGCCGGCGCGCGCGGCTAGACTGTAACGCCCGAATTTCCGCGCCTGCGCTTCGGCCGGCCCCAAAACGAATTTCATCATGTCAAAATTCAATCGTTCGTGGTTTGTCTGCGCGATGGCTGCGCTGTTGTTGTTTTGCGCTCCCGGCGCATTTGCCGACGCACTGGTCCGCACATTCCCGAAACCGGATACGAGCAAGCTCGAGCCGGCCGCTGCGAAGCAACTAGCCCAGGCGCGTGATGCGTTCGAAAAAAACCGGGTCAATTTGGTCGGCGACCAACTGGCTGCTGCCTATGCCGAGATCGGTGCCGTCTACGCACGCTTCGGCATCAATGACGTGGCTGCGATCGCGATGTACGACGCATCGCAACTGGCACCGAAAAACGCGGCGTACCTGTATTTGCGCGGCGTCATCGCCAGCTCGCAAAAGCGCGAAACTGACGCGCGCGCCAATTTCCAGGGAGCGCTTGCGCTGGACGATGCCTATCTGCCGATTCGCTATCGCCTTGCCGATACCATGATCGGTCTGGGTGATCTGGACGGCGCACACAAGCTGCTTGCTGCAGCGTTGCCCAAACACAACGATCAAGCCGTTTTGCTGGCAATGCTTGGTCGCCTTGAAATCAAGCAAAAGCGCTATTCCCAGGCGCTGGTGCACCTGCAGCAGGCACTCAAGCTCGAACCCGAAGCCAATGCGTTGTACAAGGATCTGGCAGCGGTCTACAGCGCGCAAGGCGATGCCGACAAGGCCAAGGCCGCACAGGCCAAAATTGGATCGACTGCGCCAGAGTTGGCTGATCCGCTGGTTGCCAGAATGTACTCGCGCGGTCCGACACTGCACGGCAGTGCGTTGGAACAGGCACAACAATTGGTGGGCATGCATCGCTTCTGGCAGGCACGCGCAAAAGTGGCTGAAGCCGTGCTCGCCAACGGCAAGGACGTCCAGGCGCTGGCATTGAGCGCACGCCTTGACGCATTGCTTGGTCGCAACGAAGCCGCGCAGAAAACCGCGGCGATTGCGCTCAAGCTCAATCCCGGCGACGCATCGGCAAACCTGAGTCAAGGCATGGTTCATGAATTCGCCGGCGACGATACGCAAGCCATGGCCTTTTATCAGCGCGCAGTTCAGTCCGACCCGGCGCAGGCCGATGCACGACTACTGCTTGGCAACGCCTTGATGCGCCGAGGGAAATACGCGCAAGCCGCTGAACAATATGGCAAGTTGGTGGCAATCGCGCCTGCCAACGCCGATGCAACTGCACACCTGACCGCCGCACTGGTTGCGCAAGGGCGCTGTGGCGATGCGCTCAAACAAGTGAACGCGCAATTGGCCAAGCGTACGCACGACGGTGATCTGATGCAGATCTTCGTGCGCCTGGCCAGCACCTGCAAGGCGGCCTCCAAAGACGAGCGCAGCATGGCTCTGGATTATGCCCATGCACTGTACAAGCAGCGACCCGATGCCGACGATTCGACGGCATTGGCGTTGGCTCAGGCCGCCAATGGAAAGTTCGACGACGCACAGAATTCGCAGGCCGAAGCAATTTACGAAGCCGTACGCAGAGGCGACGTGCAACGCGCGAAAATGTACCGCGAAACCATGCGTCAGTTTGTCGCCAAGCAGGTCCCGCAAAAACCGTGGCCGGACGATGACAGCCTGTTCAAGCCGCCGCTATTGAGTCCGCTGCCGGGGACCAAACCACAAGGCGCGCAGAAATAGCTGCTGCGATTTGGGGCGCGTTCCGGACAGGTGCGAGCCCTCGCCCCAATGCACGGCAGTTGCCAAGCTGCCCGGATTTCGTCACCATCGCGCTTATGGGGAGTTGGCGCGAACGCTGGCGTAACTGGTGGCGCAAACCGCAAGCCGCGGTGGCAGCGTCGACGGCCGTCGTTTGGCACTTGCAAGTGCAGCGCGAACGCGGTGCGGTTGGCCGTCTGAATGATCGGCTCGAACTCAACTTGCGTCCGAGCGTGCCTGATTCGGCTTTGCGTGCGGTGCAAGTCGCACTCGACGAATTGCTCACCAATGCGATCATGCACGCCGAACAGGCCAGCGGCGCGATTGACATGAAGCTCGCACGCAGCCCCGGCGCTTTGGATGTCACTGTCAGTTATGTGGCGGCACCTTTCGATCCCACCGCGTTCACTTCTGCGGCCACCAGCAAAAGCATCGAAGATTCGGCAATCGGCGGCCACGGCATTCGACTCGTGCGCGAATTGATGGACCAGTTTCGCTACGAATACGTCGATGGGCGCAACATATTGCATTTGCGCAAGCGTTGTTGAGGTCAATGCCGGGCGTTGGGAACGGCAAGATCCGGGATCGGGGATTGCGGTTCGGGATTCGGCAAATCACAAGCGATAGCCTCGCGGCCCTCAGCCCTCAGCCGTCAGCCCTCAGCCCTCAAACCCCGATACCCGATATCGCGCCTGAAGAACATCCCGTCGAACTGCACTTGTCGCGCTGCCGCGTAAGCTTTGGCGTGCGCTTGTTCCAGGTTGTCTCCGAGTGCGCAAACGGTTAGTACGCGGCCGCCGCTGGTGAGCACCGCGCCGTTTTCGAGTTTCGTGCCGGCGTGGAAGATTTTCACGTCCGGCTCGAATGTCGCGTCGCAGCCGCTGATGACATCGCCGCTGCGCACTTTGCCAGGGTACCCGTGCGCAGCAAGCACCACGCCCAACGCGGGTCGCGAGTCCCATGACACACTGATGCGGTCCAATCGTCCATCGATTGCCGCGTCGATCAGGTCGAGCAAGTCGGATTTCAGACGCATCAGGATCGGTTGCGTTTCCGGGTCGCCCAGACGCACGTTGAATTCGATAACGCGCGCCGCGCCGTGTTTGTCGATCATCAATCCGGCATAGAGAAAGCCGATGAAT
>DASSXQ010000051.1:0-6744 GCA_035703725.1 Rudaea sp. | reverse complement strand
GGTCGGGTCCAGGCACTGCCGTCGAATTGCCACAGTACCGGACCGCGCCAGTAAAGTTCAGATCGAGGCGGAAGTGAACCGTCGAAATCGACGCGGAATGCCGGACTGTCGTCGATCAACAACTGCTGAATGCTTCCGGGTGCCATGCGGTCCCCGAGGCCGGTGCGAGCAAGACTGTCGCCTGGAGCGCCCCACAGCGGCGATCCCAAACGTGGCAGGAACACGAACACGCATAGTGCGAGCGGTACTGCCGATGCCAGCGCCATGGCACCACTGCGCAGATGCTGTCGCGAATCGCGCCACAGATGCGGCACGGTGCTGCGCGAAGATGTCGACTCGAGTGCGCGCAAGGTGGCGAGCAACAGCACCAACGCCGCGAATAAAAGCAAGGTGAAGACCAGGCTTGCGCTGAACAACAATGCGCTCATCAGGACGAAGCTCGAGAAACAAATCGCGGCTCGCGCGTCGCGGCGGGTTTCCGTTTCGACCAGCTTGAGCGCCAACATCGAGCAAGCCAGCACACTGCCCGGATCGCGACCGAAAATATTCCCGTAGTGGACAATGATGAAAATGGGGAAAAGCAGAATCAGCGGCAATTTGATCCAGGCCGGAATACGTGCGCCGCCGCGTCGACGTTGCAGCCAGCGACCGGCGAGAAGCAGCGCAATCGGAATGCCAAAAAGCCACGGCATGCGCAGTAGATGCGGCAGTACGGCTGCAGTGACGCTGGCGGCAGCCAGATCGAACTGCGCGTGTGTCAGCGATTGCGATTTCATGCGCTGCCGCCAGGAAGCAATGCCAGCGCGCGCAAACACGTTGCGCGGTGTTCGCTGCCGCGTCCAAAGTCAATGTGTTGACCTGGCAGCGTCAGGGCGTAGCGGACTTGTGCCGATTCGGCCATGCACACCCAACTGGCCAGACGCGAAATGCGCGATTCGCGGTCCAGACTGCGCAATTGCGCGAAATCGAGCAGGATTTCAATTCCCTTGTTTGCCTCGAATTCCTTCACCAGCAGACTGTCGTGGCGAGCACTTGCCTTCCACGCAATGCTGCGTAGCGGGTCGCCCGGGCGATACTCGCGCAGCGCCGCCAGCTCATCCCCGTTGCGGCGCAGATCGGCTGCTTGGGTTTGTGCGCTGGATTGCGGCAGTGGAGGTGGATGAGCTTCCAGACGCGGATAGATCAGCACGGCAAATTGTGGATTGAGCCAGCTCCAAACATGAAACAGACCGAATGGATATTCGCTGCAGATGCGAATGCGACCCGGCCGGTACCAGCCGCGCCGAATCGTCGGCAACGCGACCACAATGGTTTGTTCGTCGGCGTTGTGCAGATCGAAAATTGCGTGTTGCGAACCGATATCCAGGCGCAAGCCGTGACGCGCACGCGCACCCGAATGGAAATGAATACGCACATGCACGTGATCACCGGCGTGGCTTGGGTCGGCTTGCAGCGCGTGCACACCCAGCCGATTGAGCGCGCGAAACGCCTGAAAGATGCTTTGGTATGACGCCGCAGCGAGCAGGCAGGTGAGCAATAGTGCCGGATTGTTGTTGTAATTCAGCGCGCCAAGCATCATCACCAGCAGTACCGCAGAAAACATCAAGCCGAAACGGGTCGGCAGCACGTAAATGCGTCGTCGATCCAGTTGGACAGGTAATGATTCGGGTTGTTTGAGGCGGGTCAACGCCGGCAGGCGGCGTTCGGCAAACGCCACGATTCGGGGCCAGCGCAGGGCTGGTTCGCGTGGGGAATCTGCGTGCCCGGAAGTCACCGTCCGGAGTCCCGTCCCGAATTATGCGACTGCAACCTGCGCCAATAGCTCGGCGGCAAGTTGGTCGCGCGACTGGCTGCTGGTGCCTTGCGGTATAAGTCGATGTGCCGCAATGCCGGCAAACACGCGCTGAATATCCTCCGGCAGACAGTAACCGCGACCGGCAAGTACGGCGCAGGCACGCGCGGCGCTGAGCAAGGCCAGTCCGGCTCGCGGCGAGAGTCCAACGCGGATATCGGCATGGGCGCGGCTGGCGGCAAGCAGGGATTGCACGTAGTCGATCAGTGCCGGACTGGCCACCACCGCGTTGACGGTGCGACGCAATTGCGCAATTTGTTCGACATTCAGGCAAGGACGCAGTTGCGCGATCAGCGCACGCCGATCAGTGGCACCGAGCAGTGCGCGTTCGGCTTGCGCATCCGGGTAATCCAGTCCGATGCGCAGCATGAAGCGGTCCAGTTGCGAATCCGGCAAGGGATAGGTGCCTGCCAACTCGACCGGGTTCTGCGTGGCCACGACAAAGAACGGGGAAGGCAACGCATGTGTCGCGCCATCCACGGTAATTTGTTGTTCGGCCATTGCCTCAAGCAACGCGCTTTGCGTTTTCGGCGTGGCGCGATTGATTTCGTCGGCCAACACGAGTTGCGCGAACAAGGGGCCTGGATGGAACGTGAACGCCTTGCGCTCGCGGTCGTACACGCTGACGCCAATGATGTCCGATGGCAGCAGATCGCTGGTGAACTGGATACGCTGGAACGACAAATCCAGAGTCGCGGCCAGCGCATGTGCCAGCGTGGTTTTACCCACGCCGGGAAGATCTTCGATAAGCAGATGGCCACCGGCAAGAAAACATGCGAACGCCAGGTGAATCTGCGCGCTTTTGCCAAGCACGACGTTGTTCACCTGCCCCTGTGCATTGGCCAGCGCGGCTGCCAGAGCCGGTTCGAGCGGGGCCGGGGTTGCTGGAACGGGTGAAAGGCGCGTAATCATCCTGAGAAATCTTGCCTGCGGGCAGGTGTAGACAATGTATATGTAGCCGCAGGCTTTGGCCAGTCGTCGCGTCGCCAGGTTTTCACCTCATGCATTGCAGCGGGTTCAAACAGCGAATGAAACTCGATGAGGTCTGGCTGGACGGCAGGCGGGCCGGCGGCCGGATGGATCGCGCGGCAGCGCCGTGAGGCAGGGTGCAGGTCAAATCGGACTGATTCCAGCTTCGCGCAACATCCGGCACAGCGCAATCAGCGGCAGGCCAATCAAGGCGGTGGGATCGGTGGATTCGATGCGCTCGAACAAGCCGATACCCAACGCCTCACATTTGAAACTGCCGGCGCAATCCAGCGGCGACTCGCGTTGGACGTAGCGCGCGATTTCTGCCGCATCGAGTTGGCGAAATACGACTCGGGTCGTGTCGATCGCCGTGTATTCCTTGGTCGGCTGACGGCGTGTGTTGCAAAGGCAAACCCCCGTGTGGAAGGTGACGCTGCGTCCGCTGCACGCGCTCAACTGGGCGCGCGCATGTTCGGCATCGCCGGGTTTTCCCAGCCGCACGCCGTCGCATTCAGCGACCTGATCCGAGCCGATGACCAGTGCGCCGGGACAGGCGGCGGCGACGGCCAGGGCTTTTGCCGAAGCCAGACGCGTGGCGAGTGTGGCGGCAGGTTCCCCATCGTGCGCGGTTTCATCGACTTCCGGGGCAACCGTGCGAAACCTGGGCGCAATGCGTTGGAGCAGCTCGCGTCGGTAGCGTGACGTTGATGCCAACACCAACTCGATATCGGTCAATGCAATCATGACGATACTCGCGGCACGACGGTTTGTGCGCTGGCTTGCGCGCGTTGCAGGTCGGCGCTGATGGCATCGAGGCGATCGATTTGTGCTGCCAGCGTTGTCCTGGAGTGGGTCATGGCCGTGCGTGCCTTGTCGAGCTCGGCTTGGCTGGCTGCAGCCGCGTGTTGCTGAATCCACAGGCGGTGGGCAAGCAGATCCTTCAATGCGGCCTTGACCTTGGCATCGGCACTCAGGGCATGGTCAGCGGTGGCGCTCATTTCTTCGGGCAGCACGGTCAACATGCTGCGCAATCGTTGCATGCGTTGTTTGCATTCGTGCAATTGTGCTTCCAGCGCGTCGGCACCGTCGAGCAAGGCGCGGATGCTTTGTTCGTGCCGGCGCAACCGTCGCGCGTTGCGCCAAACCAACAACGACAACCCGAGGGCAACGACAACCGCGATAATCCAATACTGCACGAAAGCCCCTGTCATTCTTTGTTTCCGGCGTTCAGTCTGCCGGATGTGGGACGTGAGGTAAATTGGATTCACGATTCCGGACGCGGAGTTTTGGATTAGGGACCGGGGAATGCGCACTTTGAAATCGTGGCAAAATCGCAGGCCGTGGCGGCGCCGGGTTGCCGTTTTTGTTGACTTTGTGCACTGCCGCACATAACATCGCGCGCGCCATGAACGCCGTTTTGCCAGAATCAGTGGACGCGTGGCGCATGGTGCAGGGGCGTTGCGCATTTCAAGGCTCGTTGCCATTGGCAGCCATGTCCCGGTTGCGCGATAGCCTGGCCGCTTGTGACGGCGACGTGATCTTTGATCTCGAATTCGGCAAGGATGAACTGGGCGTGGCGCAATTGCGCGTGCGCGCTGAAGCGGCGTTGCCGTTGGTCTGCCAGCGAACGCTGGAGACCTTCGCATTGCCGGTACAAATTGATACGCGCCTGGGCTTGATCTCGCGCGAAGAGGATGAGGCGACATTGCCGACCGATGTCGAACCATTGTTGATTGCCAACGGCATGCTGCGACTGGCGGACGTTGTTGAAGATGAATTGATTCTTGCGCTGCCGGTGGTACCGGTCAAACCAGGCACAACCCCAACGGGACCCGCCTGGTCCGACGAGGCGCAGGTTCAGGAAGCAGAAGTGGAAAATCCGTTTGCGGCCTTGGCGAAAATCAAGTCTGCGAAAAAGACAAATTGAAGTAATACCTGTTCATACAGTTACGCACCGGAGAATTACCATGGCAGTTGCCAAAAGCCGCAAATCACCCTCACGCCGCGGCATGCGCCGTGCACACGACAGCCTCAGCGCCAAGCAGTTGTCGACTGACCCGACCTCGGGCGAGGTGCATGTACGTCACCACGTCACCAAGGATGGCTATTATCGCGGCCGCAAGGTCATCGAAGACAAAGCCGTTGCGCACGACGAAGATTGAGAATTTTGGCGCACTCGCCAATCCTTTTTCGATGAAGACTGCGGCGTTCATTCGCAGCGCGCCCTTGAGTCGCTGGAGCGCACCGTGATCCATGCACGTATCGCCGGAACCGGCAGTTGTCTGCCGGAACGCGTCGTCACGAATGCCGACCTGGAAAAAATGGTCGACACCAGTGATGAGTGGATTGCCAGTCGCACCGGCATCCGCCAGCGTCATATCGCGGGCGATGGGGAAACCACCTGTGATCTGGCGTATGGCGCAGCAATCGCCGCCATGCAGGCTGCCGGGGTCACGGCCGACGAAATCGACCTGATCGTTCTCGGCACAACGACACCGGACATCATTTTCCCCTCGACCGCGTGTTTGCTGCAGCATCGCCTTGGCGCGAACGGTTGCGCCGCGTTCGATGTCAATGCGGCCTGCTCGGGATTCGTGTACGGGCTATCGATTGCCGACAAGTTCATCCGCTGTGGCACGGCGAAGACCGTACTTGTGGTTGGCGCAGAAACCTTGTCGCGCATGGTGGACTGGACGGATCGTTCAACGTGCGTGCTGTTCGGCGATGGCGCAGGCGCAGTGGTTCTCAAGGCCGACAGCGAACCTGGCATCCTGTCCACGCATTTGCATGCGGACGGCGGTTACAAGGAGTTGCTGTGGAATCCGGTCGGCGTTTCGGTCGGTTTCAAACCCGAAGAACCCAATGCCGGCGTGCGTGTGCTGATGCGCGGCAGCGACGTGTTCAAGATTGCGGTCAAGACTCTTGATCGCGTTGTCGAAGAAACCCTCGCAGCGAACAATATGGATCGCACGCAAATCGATTGGTTGATTCCGCATCAGGCCAATTTGCGCATCATCCAGGCTACCGCCAAACGTCTGGAAATGCCCATGGACCGGGTCATCGTGACGGTCGACAAGCACGGCAACACCTCGTCGGGTTCGGTACCGCTGGCACTGGACTTTGCCGTGCGATCCGGCAAGGTACAACGTGGTCAGACCGTGTTGCTTGAAGCTTTCGGCGGAGGGTTTACCTGGGGTTCGGCTCTGTTGCGCTATTAAACCTCAAGGGTGGGTGCCGAAAGCCAAGGGCCGAACAAGCAAAGCAGCCCTGCAACACAACCTTCTCGGCCCTGCGCCCTCAGCCCTCGCTCTTTTCGCCATTCCTGCGTAGGCGGGAATTCCGTTCTTTTCACTGATGCAAACATCATGATGTCTCCAGTAATGATTCCCAAACCTGCTGCATTGGCTTTTGTTTTTCCCGGGCAGGGCTCGCAATCCGTGGGAATGCTGGGTGAGCTGGGCAGCGAATTTGACGTCGTAAAGCGCACGTTTGACGAGGCGTCGCAAGGCGCGGGTGCAGACTTGTGGCTGATCGCCCAGCAAGGCCCGGAAGAAGTATTGAACCGTACCGAGCACACCCAGCCGGCGCTGCTGGCCGCCGGAGTTGCCGTGTGGCGCGTGTGGAACGAGTGTGGTGGTCCGCAGCCCGGGTTACTCGCCGGGCACAGTCTGGGCGAATATGCTGCGCTGGTTTGCGCCGGATGCCTGAGTCTGGTCGATGCCGCCAGACTGGTGGCCGAGCGTGGTCATTTGATGCAGGAGGCCGTTCCGCAAGGGGTCGGCGCAATGGCCGCAATTCTCGGCGGCGACGATGCCCAGATCGAGCAAGTTTGCGCTGACGTGGCCGATGGTGACGTCGTCGCACCGGTGAATTACAACGCGCCGGGCCAATTGGTGATCGCCGGCAATGCGGCCGCGGTGGAT